>CAUBTS010000050.1 GCA_958438955.1 uncultured Collinsella sp. | reverse complement strand
ATTTTGCCTCTTGACAATGTCCTGCTCATATTAAAAGGAACGTCCCCAAGTGCCGAACAAGTGCCGGCAACGACAATGCCGCAGGTAGAGGACGGAAAGCGAAAACGCCCCTAAGCGAGCAAGGTGACGTGAAAGAGGAGGGCATTGACCTTTTGGTCATGCCCGACGATTGAACGTCAGATTGCCGCTTAGGGGCGTTTGCAGCGTCAATTGGTTATGCAAATACGATCAAGTTATCCCTGTGTATCGCCGGCTTCTCGGCCAGGTCTGCCAGCAGGCGGTTGCTGGCAATCTGGTCTTGGCGGCGACCGGCAGCAAGTTCCAGCACGTCCGAATCGGCCTCGGCGATACCGCGGGCGACGACCATACCGCTCGGATCGCACACATCGAGCACATCGCCCTCGGCAAACTGGCCATCGACCTCGCGAATACCCACCGCAAGCAAGGAAGAGCCACGGCTGACCAGCGCCTTCGCAGCACCATCATCAACCGTCACCGAGCCATGCGCCTTGTCGCCCAGTGCGATCCACAGCTTGCGGGGTGCGATGTCCAGACGCTCCGCCGGCGGATCGAACAGCGTGCCCACGCCCTCGCCGCGGGCGAGGCGCACGAGCGCATCGGGCTCCTCACCCGAGCAAATCACGCTCTGAATACCCGCCGTCATCAGGATGCGGCTCGCGCGAATCTTGGTGATCATGCCGCCCGTGCCCACCGAAGTCGAAGAATCGCCTGCCGAGGCGATAATCTTGGCATCGATCTTATGCACGACAGGAACAAACTCGGCCGTGGGGTCCTCATGCGGATTGGCAGTATAGAGACCATCGATGTCCGAGAGCGTCACGCACAGATCGGCAGAAACCAGGCAGCTCACAAGCGCCGCCAGCGTGTCGTTGTCGCCAAACTTGATCTCGTCGACGGTGACGGTATCGTTCTCGTTGACGACCGGCACCACGCCCAGCTCAACCAGGCGCAGCAGGGCGTCGCGCGCGTGCAGGTAGGACGTGCGGCGGGCCGTATCGTGGCGCGTGAGCAGCACGAGCGAGGTGAGCAGGTCGCGCGCATGGAACTCCTCGTCGTAGGCCGACGAGATGATGCACTGGCCGGCCGAGGCGCAGGCCTGCAGGCTCGGCAGGTCGCCGACCGGCTTGCGGTCGAAACCCAACACGGGATAGCCACAGGCGATAGCGCCCGAGCTCACCACGACCAGACGCCAGCCGAGCTTGCGCAGCGCTGCGGCCTGATCGGCAAGTCCGCCGATAAAGGCGCGGTTGACCTTGCCATCGGCACCCACCACCGTGGACGAACCGATCTTTACCACCATCGTTTTATAAGAAGTCGTCATACGTCAAACCAATCAACTGTTCAGCGAACGGCCGAGCTGGCGGCCAAGGGAGCGTGACTCGCCCCTACCGCCCAAGGAATTAGTGAGCCCAGGGAAAGGCAGAGGCCGCGGCCATGTTCTTGCGCACGAGCTCGTCGCGCACCTGAGCCAGGCCCTGCTCCATGCCCACCACATAGGTCTGCGGGTACAGGAAGCGCTTGAAAGCTGCGTCCAGATGATCGAGTGCCCAAGCACAGCGCTCGCGCGCGTCCTGGATGCTCTCACGCGGAGCCACCGCACTGCCATCGCGCACGATCGGCACCAGCAGCTCGCGATACTCAAGTTCGGACACGTCAGTCACCAGGGCGGCATCATTCACGGCCACGAGGGTATTGCCGCGCGCGGCGCCCTCCCCCGCCAGATGGTCCTCGTCGTAGATCATGTCGCAGACCGGGCCGCCAAAGCCGTCGTAATAACGGCGCACGCGTTGCACACCCGGGATCGTGCGCTTGTAGGGCTGCTCGGAGAGCTTGACCACCGGCGTCCATGGATCTGCCTCGCTCGCACGGCGGGCGGAAAGCTTGTACACGCCGCCCAGCGCCGGCTGGTCATAGCAGGTCGCGAGCTTGGTACCCACGCCAAAGCTGTCGATGGGCGCGCCCTGGTCGAGCAGCGACTGAATCGTGTACTCATCAAGATCGTTGGAAACCGAGATCCCCACATAGGGCAGGCCCTCAGCATCAAAACGGCCGCGGACATACTTGGACAGCTTGGCGAGGTCGCCCGAGTCGATGCGAATAGCCGACAGGCGCTCGCCCACCGCCTCCATCTCCTTGGCAACCGTAATGGCATGCTCGCAGCCCTCGCGTACATCGTAGGTGTCGATGAGCAGCGTACAGTTCTTGGGGCTCGACTTGGCAAATGCGCGGAAGGCCTCGAGCTCGGAATCGAAGCTCATCACCCAGCTGTGCGCATGCGTGCCAAAGACGGGAATACCGTAGCGGCGGCCGGCGAGCACATTGGACGTAGAGGAGCAGCCGGCAACGTAGCTCGCGCGCGCAACGGCCAGGCCGCCATCGGGACCCTGGGCTCGGCGCAGGCCAAACTCCGCCACGGGGCGACCGTCGGCGGCGAGCACCACGCGCGCCGTCTTGGTGGCGACAAGCGTCTGGAACCCGACGATGTTGAGCAGCGCCGTCTCGAGCAGCTGGCACTCCAGCGCGGGGCCGGTGACGCGCACCATGGGCTCGCGCGGAAAGACGAGCTCGCCCTCGGGCACGGCGTCGATGTTTACATGCGCACGAAAATCGCGCAGGTAGTCGAGGAATCCAGGTTTGAACATCGCGCCGCCGGCAGGGGCCTGGAGCGAGGCGAGGTAGTCGATGTCCTCGGGCGTAAAGCGCAGATTCTCGACCAGCTCGGGCAGTTCGGCGGTGCCGCACATGACGGCATAGGCGCTGCCAAAGGGATGGTCGCGGTAAAACGCGGTAAAACAACCCTGCTCATTGGCCTTGCCGCTCTCCCACAGGCCCTGGGCCATAGTGAGCTCGTACAGATCGGTGAGCATTGCAATGTCGGTGGGATGCGAGATGTCGGTCAAAGCCATGGGGCGACCTTTCGGATGTGTGGTACAGAATTTGAGGGTTAGACGAGAGCAGAGGATGCGGACATGACGCCCGATGCAAATCGGTTAGAGCAGGCCCATGCTGGTCAGGATCGTGTAGCCCATAAAGATGACAAACGCGATGAGGGCAAGGACAATGATGATTTTTTGAGCCGGCGCCATGCCAGGGATCTCGTTCTCGCCCGTAGGCTCCTTGGAGGTAACCATGCGCTGGGCAAAGGTCATCTCGTCACGGCTCGACTTGGGCTCGTCGGACTTGGGACGAGCGGCCTTTTTAGGCTGAGGTTTGGGCGCGGCAGGTGCAGGCTTCGCAGCAGCGGGCTTGGGTGCAGGCGCGGGCGCCGATGCGGATGCGGCGTTCGCGGCGACCTCCTCGGCCTTCGCACGCTCGGCACGCAGGGCAGCCAGCTCCTCACGCTCGCGACGGGCCTCTTCCCGAGCCTCGCGGCGGGCCTTCTCGGCGCGGAGCTCTTCCAACTCAGCGCGCTCCTCGTCGGACAGTGGTTGGGACTCAAGCTCGGCCATGGTACAGCCCTTTCTTTTAAAAAAAGCCGCCGACACAATGTCAGCGGCTTATCAAATCCAAGGGTGGAGACGAAGGGAGTCGAACCCTCGGCCTCTGCCATGCGACGGCAGCGCTCTCCCAACTGAGCTACGTCCCCAGGACAAGTCGATATTTTACCTACGGCTCGCCAACTGTCAACGCCCAATAACCAGTCTTTTTGGGGCGCGGCTTTTTTGACTACCATTCGCTCGATGATTTTTTAATCCCCGTCCCAGAAAAATCATCGGCGAACGCACTACTTTGCGCTGGTGAGGACGCCGGTGGTGTCGAACGCTGGGGTAAAGCTCTCGTCTACCGCGCCGCCCTCTTGCCAAAACATCGTCGTAAAGCCCAGGTCGTCGGCATGGTCGAGTACCTGCTCGTACTCCTCGCGCGTCACGGCGCGCGCCAGGTCGCCGCCCTGCTCTCGCATGAGCGCATTGGGCGTGTACTGGTTCATGACCGAGATCGGCACGTCGCCCACCGTCTGCCACACCAGGTCCAGCACGCGGCATGAATCGTCTGCATGTCCCGGCAGCACCAGATGGCGCACGATGATGCCGCGCTTCATGAGCCCGCCCTCGTCCACCAGCTCTCCCCCGCGGCGATCGATCTCGCGCGCCATCTGGGCCAGACCCGACACGGCCACGCGCGGATAGTCCTTAATATGAGAAAGCGACTGCGCAAGCCCGGCATCGGCATATTTAAAGTCGGCGAGCCACACATCGACCAGGTCGCCCAGCGCCGCCACGGCACTCGCGCGCTCGTAACCACTCGTGTTGTAGACGATCGGGATGACCAGCCCGCGCGTCCGTGCCGCGGCGATCGCAGCAGGCAACAGGTGCGCATAGTGCGTCGCCGTCACCAAATTGATGTTGTTGGCACCCTGGTCCTGCAGCTCCAGCATAATCTCGACCAGGCGCTCAGGCGAAATCTCAAGGCCAAAATTGCCGGTCGAGATCTCGTGGTTCTGGCAGTAGATACATTTAAGGGAGCAGCCGCTAAAGAAGATCGTGCCCGAACCGGCCTCACCCGAGATAGGCGGCTCCTCCCACATATGAAGCGCCGCGCGGGCCACCCTGAGCGTGTCGTTAGCACCGCATACGCCGCGCGCGCCCTCATCGCGCGCCGCACCGCAACGGCGCGGACACAAATGGCATGCGGGCGAAAAAAGTTCGGTCAACGACGTCGGCATAAAAACATGCTCCAAAACAACGATTCAGCAGCTCAAACGTAAAGGGCCAGGCCGCGTAGACGACTCCGTCCCTAAGGCGCCGTAATCGTCCGACACGATTTTTGTAATGTCAAGACTGGAATCCACAAAGTGCCGCTTTATGATGTAGGTATTCCGCCCCCCGCGGAGCAACTGGGTGAACCGTCGCGTTTATTTAGGGAGCCCACACAGTCGTGCCTAGTACAGGTATCCTTCGTTGTTAAGGACGCTGGAACAGTCGATGAGGGCACCCACCTGTTTTAGGTGGGTTCATTTTCGTAACGTGGGGGGTGGTTTTCTTTTGCCGAAAATCGCCATTACAGTCCATATGGATCCCCGCCGGCATCCCGACAAGCCATCGACAACATCCCAATATCTGGTAAGCGCGTGATTATCGCTGCGTGCAATTACATGCACCCCCCTTGGTCGAGTATTATGGTTCGGCTATGCCCTTTGCGCATGGCGTTCTTCTGACCTTTTCCTTCGACGCTTGGCGGTTTTTAGATTCATGGCTTCATCCCCGAGCTACATACCGTACCTATGCGTGGCAGCGGCGGCCTTTATCACGACCTTCCTCGCGGTGCCCCTGGTCAAGCGCTTGGCAATTAAACTCGATGCCGTCGACTATCCTTCTAAGCGCCGCATCAACACCAAGCCCATCCCGCGTTTGGGCGGAACGGCGGTGTTTTTGGGCCTGGTAGTTGCCTGCATTGTGCAAATCCTAGGCACCTGGCACCTAGGCTGGCCACCCGTCCTGGTGCCGCACCCGCGCCTTCACATTAGCTATCCCATGCTGGCGCTCTCCTTTACCGTCATCTTTGCGACCGGCGCTATCGACGACGTCTTCCAGCTCAAGCCCAAGCAAAAGCTGGCCGGACAGGTCCTCGCCGCGCTCATCGCCTGTATCGGCGGCCTAAAAATCGGCGTCATCGTCAACCCGTTTGCCCCCGGCGAGATCATGCTCGGATGGCTCGCCTACCCCATCACCGTAATCTATCTGGTGGCATTCACCAACATCATTAACCTCATCGACGGCCTCGACGGCTTGGCCACGGGCATCTGCGGCATTGCCTCGTTCACCATGTTTTCGATGGCCGTTCTCTCGGGCCGCATCGACGCCGCCGCGCTCTCCATTGCGCTCTTTGGCGCCTGTCTGGCCTTTTTGCGCTACAACTTCAACCCCGCAAGCATCTTCTTGGGCGACTCGGGGTCGCTGCTTCTGGGCTTTGCACTGGGCTCCATCTCGCTGCTCAACGTGAGCCGCACCGCCGCGCTCACCTCGCTTATCATCCCGCTCATCGTTGCCGGCGTGCCCATCATCGACACGTTTAGCGCCATCGTGCGCCGCAGGCGCGCCCACATTAGCATCGGGCAGGCCGACAAGGGCCACATCCACCACCGCCTAATCCAAGAAGGCTACAACCAAAAACAGGCCGTGCTGCTCATCTATGCCTGGTGCATCATGCTTTCGGCCGGCGCCGCCGCGATTAACCAGGTCGAGGTGCCCATGCGTGTGCTCATCTTTACCGTGCTCGCCATTGGCTCGGCGGCCTTTGCCAAACATCTACATCTGTTTGAGCCCGTGCTGCGCCACCATTACAACAAGCGCACGCACGAGGACGAGCTCGTCACCCCCGACGACCCCGCCTTTAAGCAGGAGGAGCAGGCAGCCGAGGAGCGCAAAGAAGAGCGCCACCACAAGCTCTAGGGCAAGCTGCCGAGGATGCGCCAAGGCACCGTTAGCCAAGCGCAGCCGCGCCGCACCCATCGCACATGCCGCACCACGCGCGTCCCTCTCCCGCCCCTCGCCTACTTACGCACCACCCCTCCAATAAACGCGTTATCATCTTGACCCATGAACATACGTTAGGAGCAATCATGCCAAACGAGAACAGCTACGAAGTCGCGCTGCAAAAGAGCAACGCCATTCGCGAGGGCCTGGCCAAAACGCCCGAGAAGTTCACCATGCTCACCGGCGACCGCCCCACCGGCCGTCTGCACCTGGGCCACTACTTCGGCACCCTCAAGGGCCGTGTTGAGCTGCAGAACATGGGCGCCAAGACCAACGTACTTATCGCCGACTACCAGGTCATCACTGACCGCGACACGACCGAGCACATCCAGGACAACGTGTACAACATGGTCATGGACTACCTTGCCTGCGGTATCGACCCCGACAAGACCATGATCTACGCGCACTCCGCCGTGCCCGCCGCCAACCAGCTCATGCTGCCGTTCCTGTCGCTGGTGTCCGAGGCCGAGCTGGCGCGCAACCCCACGGTCAAGGCCGAGATGGAGGCCTCGGGCCACGAGCTCACCGGCCTTCTGCTCACCTACCCGGTGCACCAGGCCTGCGACATTCTGTTCTGCAAGGGCAACGTGGTGCCCGTCGGTCGTGACCAGCTGCCGCACATCGAGCTCACCCGCACCATCGCCCGCCGCTTTAACAACCGCTACGGCAAGGTGTTCCCCGAGGTCGACGCGCTGCTGTCCGAGACCCCGCTGCTGCCAGGCCTGGACGGTCGAAAGATGAGCAAGAGCTACGGCAACGCCATCAACATCTCGATGACCGCCGAGGAGACGGCAAAGCGCATCAAGAAGAGCCAGACCGACTCCGAGCGCATGATCACGTTCGATCCCGAGAACCGCCCCGGCGTGTCCGGCCTGCTTTCGACGGCTGCAATCTGCACCGGCCGTTCCGAGGTCGAGATTGCCGATGAGATTGGCATGGGCGGCTCCGGCCAGCTCAAGAAGTACGTGACCGAGGCCGTCAACGAGTACTTCGCACCTATCCGCGAGCGTCGCCAGCGCTACGAGAACGATCTGGACTATGTGAAGGACGTGCTGCACGAGGGCAACCGTCGCGCCAACGAAATCGCCGAGCAGACCCTGGCAGAGGTTCAGGACGCCATGGGTATGGTGTACTAGACCGATCTGCTGGCTTGAGCTTTCGATTGCTATAGGGCGGGCACTACGGCGTCCACCTTTTTTGGAGCCGGACCGCTTCGGCTCCGTCCATCGCACTCCCCCGACAAACAGGAACAGGCCCGCTGGCAGTTAGTTGCCAGCGGGCCTGTTCCCGAAGTACACCGTTGAATCGCACAGAGGGGAGGAATGCGAATCAAACTCAACAGGGCAGGCTTTTTCATCGCCTATTGCCTGCTCCGTTGCTGAAACCAATATAGTTCACCGTGGTTTACTTTGTAGCGTCAATATGCGCCGCCACACCTTCTCCATAAGTTAGCTCCGGTAAACTAAAACCAACACGAAGGAGACAGGCACCTTTGTGGTGGTTTTGACGAAGCCCGCCACTACAGCCCGGCCGGCCAACGACAGGCGGCCAGATCGACGTGCATGGGATCGGTAAACGTCACGCCTTCCCCCATTAAGAGCTCGCGCTGAGCATCGGGGCCGCCAAAGGCAAAGCCCTCACAGATACGGCCGTCGGCAAACACCACGCGATGGCAGGGAATCTGGCCGGGGCGCGGATTGCTATGCAGCGCGTAGCCCACGTACCGCGCACTCCGCGGACGACCGGCGAGCAGCGCCACCTGACCGTAGGTGGCGACCATCCCCTCGGGAATCTGCTCGACCACCTCGTACACCCGTTCAAAA
Source organism: uncultured Collinsella sp. (assembly GCA_958438955.1). Classification (GTDB taxonomy): domain Bacteria; phylum Actinomycetota; class Coriobacteriia; order Coriobacteriales; family Coriobacteriaceae; genus Collinsella. Next base: position 6,010 of record CAUBTS010000050.1, on the reverse strand, counting down.
AAGCCCTCAGACGCCATTGCTCGCTCCCTTCCACCCGGAAAAGCATAAACCACCACAAAGGTGCCTGTCCCCTTTGTGGTGGTTTATGGCAGGTCGGTTAGTTGGCGGGCTGGAAGAAGGCTACTGCTACGGCGCCGGGGCCAACGTGGGTACCGATGGTGGCGCCGATGGTGTGAACGGGCAACACGCCCTCGGTGTGGCCAGCCCAAAGTGCCGCACTGTCCTCGATATACTTCTTGAGCACCGCATCCGAAAGGCCCGTATAGCCGAGCGCCAGCGGCATGGAAAAGTCGATGCCGCCTGCCTTTTCGACCTTCTGGTTGAGCAGGTTCCGGCCGTTCTTGGAGCCACGAGCCTTGCCCAGCTGCACGATCAGACCATCCTCCGCTGCCACAACGGGCTTCACATTGAGCAACGTGCCCACAGCACCAGCCGCAGCAGACAGGCGACCGCCGCGAACGAGGTACTCAAGCGTCTCGAGCAGGCCGATGACGACTACACGGTCGCGCACGGCCTCGACAGCCGCCGCGATCTGAGCCGCGCCCTGGCCCTCGTCCACCAAACGCAGCGCGTACTCAACCAGCACGCGCTCGCCCAGGGTAACGTTATTGCTATCCACCACATACACATCGCCGCCCGGCGCCTCGGCAAGTGCGGTGCGGGCACTTTGGTTGGTGCCCGAAAGCTTAGCGCCCACGGTAATAATCACTGCCTCATCGCCGGCCTCACGCGCCTCGGCAATAGCCTGCGAAAACGCGTACGGGTTGACCTGGCCGGTCTTAGGCAGCTCATCGCGCTCCACGAGCATCTCGTAAAAGCGCTGGTGATCGATGTCGACGCCATCCATGTACACATCGGTGCCAAAGGTGACGGACAGCGGCAGAACACGCAGAGCGGGGTGCTCAGCCGGCGACATATCGCTCGCGGAATCGGTAATAATACGAATGGACATAGCGAATCCTTTCTTGCGCAGGTCCCGCGCAGGGAATTTTGACAGCAAGGCCCCGGCACGGTATACGCGCTCAAACAGGACTATGCAGTTGTTAATTGGAAGCAAAAGCCTTGGCGGCCCTACAGCTCGCGCAGGGTGTTGAGAATCGTGCGTAGCGACGCATACATCTGCTCGCGCTGCTCCACACCCATAGCCTTACCGGTGGTATCGAGCACCTCGCGAATGATGCGGTCCGCCTCGCTCATGCTCTCGCCGCCCAGAGCGGTCAGGCGCACCGGAGCACGATACTTAACGGCGGCATCGCCCGAATCATCGACCTCGACGTAGCCGCCCTCCTCCAGATGCGCGAGCGTACGCGAGACGGCGGCGCGGGTCACACCTGCCATGCGAGCCAGGTCAGCGCCAGTCAGGCCGTCCTTGCTGCGCTCAAGATAGTACAGGCACATCACGTCGGAGCCCTTGAGGCCCAGCCTTGCGCCCTCGGATGTCTTAATGCGCTGGATCTCCTTGTAGAGCCCGCTGATCAGTCCGACAAAGTCCTCGAAACGTGTCTCGTCGTTCTGCTGCATGGGAGACGACCGCCTTTCGCTTGCATAATGCTTACGGGTAAACATCTTAACCGTACTTAACGACCGCCACTCCTGCACTCCCTATTTGTTGACCCATCAACATAAAAACCACCACAAAGGGGACAGGCACCTTTGTGGTGGTTTTGACCGGTGAACATGATCCGCAGACGCCGCTACAGCTCCATACAGGGATTGTCGCGGGTCACAAGCGTCTTAACGACAACCGTCGCTCCCAAATAGCGCTCAAGCAGCTCGGCTAAGCGATCGACGGCGGCCTGACAGTCCCCCATCCGCTCGGGCTCCACGCACTCAATCGCCAGAAATGCGTCGGCCGAATCGTCGGACAGCGCCGTGCGAACGCCATCGCGCCAGTTCCAGCAACGGCACACGGCGCCCGCATCATCGATATAGGCAAGCTCACCGGGCAGCGTCGGATCATCTACCTCCTCGCCAAGCGGCAAGAACGCATCGCCGCCGTCGGTCACCGCCAGGCGCAGAATGCCCTCAATAGCATGCAAATCCTCACCGCCAACGGGCAACGCATAAGTCAACGAAATCGTGTTGTAGATATCCACCGCCGGCGTAATGTGGCCGACCGGCTTGCCTTTGAGCACGCGCTTGAGCAGGTTCTCAACTGAGCAACGCGCGCCCTTCTTGGTCTTGAACAGGCGATACGCCTCGCGCCATGCCTTAACCGGCGCATTCTCGCTGATGGTATCGCTTGTCAGGTGGCGCTCCGCATCGATGTTGGCGCGGTCAAGCAGCGCGGCGATCGCATCCACGTCCTCCTGGAGAATCTGCGCCGCGGGCTTCATGCCCTTTACGACCACGACGCCGATCGCCGCCTGTGGAAACAGCTCCCAAAATGAATCCTCGGCAATAAAGCTCTTCATATGCTCTCCCTTCATAGCGTGCGCCCGAGCGGGGGCGTCTAAGCAAAAAGCGCCCTCACAGCGGCCACCTTCAAAGTCCTACGGTGCCGCCACAAGAGCGCTTACGCTGCCCCCATCCGGAGAAGGGGGCGATATGTCAGGCGTATTGTAACCTGAGTCATCCGCCCAAGCAAAACCACCACAAAGGTACCTGTCCCCTTTGTGGTGGATATGAACTCGCAGCGACGCTAGTGGCGGAGCCCCAGCAGGCCGCGGCCGCGATGACGGGCCTCGGCGGGCACCTGGGCGTGCGGGCCGGCGGCCTTGACGGACTCGGGCAGGTGCGAGTACTTCTTCTCGAAGTTCTCCTCGAACATCACCGCCAGGTTGTGCGCTGCCTCGTCGTAGCGCGCGGTGCTCTGCCAGTACTGGCGCGGCACCAGGATGCCGTCGGGCACACCGTGGCACGTAGTGGGAATGTCGACGTTAAAGATTTCGTCGTGCACGAACTCGCTGTCCTCGATGGTACCGTCGAGGGCGCGGGCCACCAGGGCGCGCGTGTAGGCAAGCTCGATGCGATGGCCCACACCATAACCGCCGCCGATCCAGCCAGTATTGACCAGATAGACGCGCGTGCGGCCGTCGGCGATACGCTCGCCGAGCATCTTGGCATAGACCATGGGGTCGAGCGGCATAAACGGTTCACCAAACAGCGAGGAGAACGTGGGCGTGGGCTCGGTGACGCCGACCTCGGTGCCGGGAATCTTGGCGGTGAAGCCCGTCACAAAGTGATACATGGCGGCATCGGCCGTCAGACGCGAGATGGGCGGCAGCACGCCAAAGGCATCACAGGTCAAAAACAGCACGACGCTCGGGGTGGTGCCCATGCCCTTGGTCCACGCGTTGGGGATATGCTCGACGGGGTAGGCCACGCGCGTATTGTGCGTGATCGAGACGTCGTCGTAGTTAGGCTTGCGATTCTCATCGAGTACCACGTTTTCACAGATGGCGCCAAAACGAACGGCGTTGAAGATCTCGGGCTCGTGGAACGCGTCCAGGCCTTCGCACTTGGCGTAGCAGCCGCCCTCGACGTTAAAGATGCCCATGTCGGACCAGCCGTGCTCGTCGTCGCCAATCAGCAGACGCGTGGGGTTGGCCGAAAGCGTGGTCTTGCCGGTGCCCGACAGGCCAAAGAACACGGCGGTCTCATGCGTGACGGGGTCCATGCTGGCCGAGCAATGCATAGGCAGAACGTCGTCCTCGACGGGCAGCAAGTAATTCATAACGCTGAAGATGGACTTTTTGATCTCGCCGGAGTAGCCAGTGCCAGCGACCAGAATCACGCGCTCTTGGAAGTTGATGACCACGGCGGCGCTGGAGTTGAGACCCTTGATGGCAGGGTCACACTGGTAACCTGGCGCCGCGAGCACGCAAAAGTCCGGCTCACCGGTGCGCGCGATTTCGCGAGCGAGCGGACGGGCGAGCATTTGCTTAATAAAGAGCGCCTGGCTGGCGCGCTCGCAGGCGACGAGCAGGCGACGCGTGTGGTTGCGGTCGGCGCCCGCCATGCCGCGCGTGACGAACACGTCGCGCTCGTTGAGATAGTCGACGATGCCGGCCTTGATGGCCTCATAGCTCTCGACGGACAGCGGGCGGTTGACCGCACCCCAGGCGATCTTGTCGTGAACATCGGGGGTGTCAACGATAAAACGATCGTTGGGCGAACGACCAGTGCGCTCCCCCGTCTCGATCACCAGCGCGCCGTTGGATGCCATGCGGCCTTCTTCGCGGCGGATGGCGTGCTCGACGAGCTCCGCGGCGGGTAGATCGACCAGCAGACGGGGTTGATTCTCGGCGGGATCTTCAACGAGTGTAATACCAAAGTTGGACAAAACTTCTGCAGGGGTAACACCAGGCATGGGGCCTCCTTTAAAAACGCGACACGTGGACGCGGCGCGCACTTTACTCACGTAAAGCCCGTTGTACCCGATATGCAAAAACGTTTTTGCGACAAGGGCGGCAAGCCCGCCCAACGGTCAAAAATCGCAGGCAAGCGGCCTAGTCATTGGGGACGTTTTTAAACGCCTAGTCATTGGGGACACTCTTGAACAGGCAACATTCAAGGAGTGTCCTCGGATGCCGGCACTTAGGGACGTTCCCAAAGTGCCGGCACATAAGGAACGTCCCTAAGTGCCGACTACCGAATGGCGCCGCCGAAATTATCGAACAACCTGTTCAAAAACACGAGCGGACACCGCGGTGTCTATACTAGAGCGCAGCAATAGAAAGGACTCCGCTTTGAGTATCACGCCCCTCGATAGCATTCGCCGCGCCATCGCCCGCCGCAACGGCACCTCCAACCCCGCTGCATCGAGAGACGGCGCCGCGAAGGCCCAGGGCGGCCGCATCGAGAACGGCCTCTTCCCTGCCTCGCACACTGCCGAGGAACTCGCACGCATCCAAGAGCTGAGTCAGCGCAACGCCGGCGGGCCCGATAGCAGCCAAGCCACACGTCGCCGGCGCGAACGCGATCGCAAGCCCGGCCCCGTCCGCCGCATGGTCAACGCTTGGTGGAACCGTCTGCTCGGCGCCGTCTACGGCGGCGGGTTCTCCACGCAAGAGGCTGAATACGAAGAGCACGCCACCAGCCGCGACTATCTTTGGAACACCCTCGGCACCGCCGTGTGGGGTCTGGCGTTTCCGTTGCTCACCATCGTGTCTACGCAGCTCGTGGGCGCCGAAGAAGCCGGCAAGTTCTCCATCGCCTTTGTCACCGGCACGCTCATCATGATCGCGTGCAACTACGGCGTGCGCAATTTCCAGGTCTCGGACATCGACGAAAAGACGTCCTTCGCCTCCTACCAGCTCAATCGTTGGATCTGCGAGCGCTCGCCCTAGGCTGCGGCCTCATGTATAGCAGCGCCCGCGGCTATGACGCGCAGATGGCGACGATCGGCCTGGGCGTCTACCTGTATAAGGTCATCGACGGCGTCGCCGACGTGTACGAAGGCCGCCTGCAGCAGGCCGACAAGCTCTACTTGGCTGGAATGAGTCAAACGCTACGCTCCGTCGGCGTCATCGCAGTCTTCAGCGTGGCGCTGTTCCTCACGCGTAGCATGCCCATCGCGGCCATGGCCATGGGCATCGCCGCGATCGCCTCGCTCGTGCTGGTCACCGCGCCGCTCGCCCTGCTCGAGACCGAAAAATCGCGCCGCGTAAGCCTGCGCGAGGTCGGCCACCTGTTTGTCCAGTGCGCCCCACTCTTTGGCGCGCTATTCCTGTTCAATCTTATCGAGAGCATGCCCAAGTTTGTGATGGAAGGAACACTAGCCTACAAATACCAGCTGTACTTTAATGCCCTGTTTTTTCCAGCTCAGGCTATTCTGTTGAGCATTGGATTTGTCTATAAACCGCAGCTCCTGCGCTTGTCGAGCATTTGGGCTAATCCTCGCAAGCGTCGTCGCTTTGACCTGATTATTGTTGCCGTTATGGCGCTGATCGTGGTCATCACCGGCGTGTGCGCCGCATTTATGGCAGGTCCCGGTATTCCCCTCATGAGCTATATGTACGGCCTCAACTTTGAGCGCTACCGCACATTGGCGCTGCTGATGGTCGTC
>CAUBTS010000049.1 GCA_958438955.1 uncultured Collinsella sp. | reverse complement strand
GGCGACCTGGCGCTCACCATGGTCACCAAGACGGTTCTCGACGACCCCACGCTGGAGTCCGACGTGAAGCTGCGCGTGCTCCACGAGCTTACCGAGATGATCGTCCGCACCATTGAGGGTCAAGCACTCGACCTGGGTTGGGTCCGTGACGGGCGCTTTGATATCTCGGTTGATGACTACCTGGACATGGCGACGCACAAGACCGCGTTTTACAGCGGAGCCACGCCGCTTGCCGCCGGAGCCATTATCGGCGGCGGCAACGATGAGCAAATCGAAGCGCTGCGCGCCTTTGGCCTGCACACGGGCCTTGCCTTTCAGATTCAGGACGACCTGCTCAACCTTGTCGGCACTAAGGAAGCCGCCAACAAGGACTTCCGCACCGACATCACCGAGGGCAAGCGCACGCTTGTCGCCGTACACGCCCTCTCTGATGAGCGCCACCACGACGAGGTCGAGGCGATTCTTTCCTCGGGCACCGATGATCCCGCGCAGCTCGCACGCGCCGTGGAGATCTTCCAGGAGACCGGCTCCATCGATTACGCCCACACTTACGCGCTCGACCTGACCGCTAAGGCCAAAGCGGCCATCGAGAACGTTGAGCTTGATCCGCACGCACGCGAGCTGTTCCTCTCCATGGCAGATTTCTTTGTGGAGCGCCTTAACTAACGGGGGTTATAAAATCTGTCAGCAGCGTATTTAGGCACAACTTGCTACACTGTTGAGTGCATGTTTATGCATCCCTTTGCGTTGTCTATCCGACAGACGCTCAAATAGTACGAATGGTACGCCGAAAGGGGTTCGTTCATGGAACCTATTACAACGGGCATGCAAGGAGCAGCCGTCGAGGACGTGCAGTCTCGTCTCCTGCAGCTCGGCTACACGATTGATGCCGCCGAAGTCACCGACAAGTACTTTGGAGCCACCACTGAGCAGGCCGTCAGCACCTTCAGGCTCGACAGCGGCCTTGCTGCCGGTCATGCCGTCGATATCCCCTGTTGGAGCGCCCTTGTAGACGCTTCGTATAAGCTGGGCGACCGCACCCTCTATCTGCGCATGCCCAATTTCCATGGCGCCGATGTGCAGGCCCTGCAGCGCGCTCTCAACGTTTTGGGCTTTGCCTGTGGCGAAGACGACGGCTACTTTGGTCCGCATACCGAGGCCGCCCTGCAGCAGTTCCAGGAAAATGTCGGCCTGTTTGCCGACGGCATGGCCTTCCAGGACACCTACGCCTACATCAACCGCCTGCACCATGTGTGGGAGGGCAAGCCCTCGGTCACCGAAGCCGAGTCCCGCATCGGTTTTGCTCGCGCCGCCAACGTGCTCGAGCGCTTCCAGATTGCCGTTATCGGCGAGGACCCCATCGCACGCAGCGTTGCGTCGCGCATGTGGAATATCGCCACGGCAACGACCGACAACAGCGGCATGATGCTCTGTGACTCCGAGGTCCCAACCGACGTTGACCTGGTGCTCGAAATCGCAAGCGACGAGCTGCCCGCCGACGCCGCACCGCGCGCCACGATTGCCCTCGCCGAGTGCCACAACCTGGCCCAGCGCATCCGCACCGCCAATGTCGCCGCGCAGCAGAAGCCGGCACGCATTCGCATTGAGCTCACGGGCATGACGCGCTACAACGGCACCTTCACGGCCAGCGACGCGCAGACACTCGCCGTACGCCTGCTCGACGGCGTTTGCGATGCCCTCGCAGATTAGGTAAACTAAACGAGTTGCTTTTGGGCAACACCACACATTGGGACGTAGTTCAACGGTAGAACTCCGGTTTTTGGTGCCGGCTGTTGGGGGTTCGAATCCCTCCGTCCCAGCCATTAAAATTGAGCGCCCTGAGCCCATAACGGCCCAGGGCGCTTTCTTGTGGGCAAGCGGAGGGATTCGAGAACCCGCAAGGGTGCGGAGCTGAGGAAACGCGAAGCGTTTTCCAGCGCAGCACGCAAGGAGCGAAGCGACGCAGCGGGGCGCGGCCGCCGAAAAGGCGGACGCGGAATCCCTCCGTCCCACAGCCGGCACTTGGGGACGTTCCTAAAGTGCCGGCACTAAAGGAACGTCTCCAAGTGCCGGCCTCCCAAAAATCTACCTTTAAAAGACAGGCGCCCCAGGCCCATAAGGACCAAGAGCGCCTTTCATCTAGAAAATATCAGCCCAATTCCGAAAAGCGAGCCGTATGCAACAACCAAGTAACCACAGGCCCCGGGAGAGCGGGGACACCGGCTTAGGTTTATCGCGAGTTCCGCACGAACAGGAGGCCACTTAATGTGGCCTCCGTCGTGAGCAGGACTGTAGAGCAGGAAACCTAAGCCGGTGTCCCCGCTCTCCCGGGGCCGAACGCCCTAGTTGTTGAGCATGCGGTCGAAGCTTCCCGAGTCGCCATCCCGATAGTCTGCGGTCATCAGAATCTCCTGCGGAATGCGCCCGCCCTCGCGCAGCACGTTGCGGAACTGCACGCGCGTAACCATGGGCAGATCCTTGATCGTCGCTGCCAGGTTCTGCGGCACGCCCTGGTTGGCAGCCGCGGGCTCACACTCGCCGCCGGCCTTCACGCGACGCTTATGCTCGGCGAGCATGGCGCGGTACATGCCGGCATGCAGGCGAATCTCAACCACATTGGCATTGCGAGCCTGCTCGACGATGCGCGCACCCTCGCGATCGATATCGCCTACGTAGTAGACGTAGTTAAAGCGATAGCCAATCTCAGCCAGATAATCGTCCAGGGCATGCGAGACGCTCGCCTTGCATCCGCCGCCAAAAATCACGCCGCCCACCTTGATGCCAAAGAGCTTGGCGTGCTTGCGGCCACGCAGCAGCTTGACGATCTCGTCGTAGGTGTCCAGGTTCTCGACCATAATGAACGGCTTGTCGGCGCCCAGCGTAAAGAAGCCCGTAAAGTGCACGGGGCGATTGGGGGCGACCTTGATCGCCTGCATGCTGATGCCCTTTTCGGTCATACGCCTGATCAGGCGCTCACCGTGCTTGCCGTCAAAAGCCTTCTCGTCGTTAAAGATCTGGTAGGCACGCTGGCGGCGCGAGGCAACCGGCGTATCGGCACCTCGGTTCTGCTCGATCCAAGCCTGGATGATTGCGATTTCCTCGGCAATCTTGCGGTTGGACATCTCGTTGTGCTGAGTGCGCTGCGGAGCCTTTTTGCCGTCCTTGCCCTCGACCTTTACGATCTGTGTCTGCTGCTCCTTGATCTTGGAGAGCGCCATAGGCGTGGGGACAACCTTGAGCAGCTGCCTGCCTAAAACGCGGGCAAGGGCAAACGCCGAGACCTCGCCGTGGGCGGCCGACTCGGGCTGCTGGGCAGCAGTATCTGCTGCGGCAGACTCCGGCTTCTTCTGAGACTTGCGCTTAGAATCGCCCTGGGAATTGCGCTCGTGCTTCGGCATAGACGCCTGCTTCTGCGGACGAACGGACTTGCTCTCCTTCGCCGGCTGGCGCTTAGGCTGCCCCGAAGAAACCTCGGCCTTCGGATCCTCGTCCTGCGGCGTGGTCCTCTCGGCTGCAGTCTCGGCATGGGAACAGCGGCCCCCACGATGGCGACGGCGGCGAGGCTTGCTCGACGCGCCTTGCTCCGTCTGCTCATCAGTAGGCTGCTGGCCCTTGGCCTCGGCATCAACCTCAAGCTGCGGCTCAACAGGCTTCTGCTCGCGAGCCGCCGGCTCAACGGCCTTCTCGTCCTTCTCGCCCTGAGTGGTCGAAGCCGGCTCGCTCTTCTCCTGACGCCTTACGGGATACGCGCGTCCCGCAAAACCGCGGCCGGGACGACATGAACCCGGAGCCCTCTTGGCAGACTCCTCAACATCGTCTGCAACCTCAGAAGACTCTTCAACCTCACGCGCGGCATCCTGCGCTGCAGCCTTAAAGTGAGCACCGCGACGACGCTTGGGCTCTTGGGCCTCCACGGGCTTTTGCTCCTTCGTGGGCTTCTGCGACTCGGCAGAAACCTCGGTCTCAACAGCCTCGGCATCCGTCTCGCCCTTTCGAGCAACGGCGCGACGGAAGCGCTCCTGCTGGGCGCGGCGCTGCGCATCGCGCTTGCCACCCCCGCCAAAACCGCCGCGTCCTGCCTTGGCCGTAAAGGCACGCACGACGTTCTCATCGAGCAACTCATCGGTATCGACATGCTCACGCGGAGCAGCTTCTTCCACAGCAGGCACGTCAGCGGAATCCTCGACGACAAAATCCTCGACGGACTCGGCAGGCTGCTCCTGGGCATCGCGGATCTCGGCATTGATGGTATAGAACGCCGGGCGCCCGTTAATGCCGCTACCCTCGATCTTGGTCACGATATTTGCCGCGATAAGCTCATCGCGCATCGCCTTGGTGTCACATTCCTTATCGACGGAGCGGAAAATTTGCGCCAGCGCACTCGACTTGATCTTGAGCGCCTTGCGGCAGAGCAGGTCGTAGGCAACCAGCTTGGCACGCTCGGCAGAAAGCGACGTCTGGCTGCTCAGACGCTCAGCCAGGGCATCGACATTATTTTGGTTATCGGAATATACCGTCTTGGCCACGGGGCCCCTTTCATATGTACACATATACGTTTATATGGTACAACGCGCGCCCTTATCCACGCAAAACATCTGCGAGAACACTCGGGCGTCGCCCGCTTTTGCATGAAAAAAGACCGAGTCCGCGTCGTTGCGGACCCGGTCTTTCCGAGTCATATGGATGGAACGGCTAGCCCATCAAGCTGACTAGGCCTTGGCAGCCTCGGCGTCGGTGGGAGCCTCGGCAGCAGCAGCGCGGCCATACTCGGCCTTGCCCATCTCGGACCACTCGGGCTCCTCGTCGGGCATGGAACCGGCCTCCTTGCCGAAGAACTCCTTGAGGCAGTTAACGGCGACGATGAGGCCCAGGACCATCAGCAGGACGGCGAAGACAAGCTGCAGGCCCTTGGTGGCGGCGACGGAGACGGCGGCCGTGGTGGCGGTAGCCGGGATGGTGCCGAAGAAGCCGTAAGCCTGGACAGCGGCCATGCAGCCCATGGCGCTCTGGACCAGCGAGGTGAAGGTGCAGCAGAGCAGGAAGGCGACGGGCACGTAGAGCATCCAGCCCTTGCGGCCGGTGCACTTGCAGAACACGGCGAGGGTGATCATGGTCATGCCGCCGAGCAGCTGGTTGGAAGCACCAAAGAGCGGCCAAATGTTGGCATAGCCACCAAAAGCGAGGGCGAGACCGGGAAGCAGGGTGACGACCGTGGCGAACCAGGGGTTGCCGAGGACCTTCATGTAGCCAGCCTTGGACTCGATGGCCAGGGCGTCGTTGGTCTGGGCAAAGAACTCGGAGAACGAGGTGCGGGCGATGCGGGCGACGGCGTCGAGCGAGGTCAGAGCCAGAGCGGAAACGTTCATGGTCATGAAGACGGTAGCGAGCGTGCCGTCAACACCGAAGGCCTGCATACCGCGGGAGATGCCAGCGGCGAAGATCTGGAACGGGGTGGAAGCGACACCGGCGTTGAGGGCGCCGGTACCGGCGGTGTTCATGTCGGAGAACATGATGCCGGCGACGATGATGGCAAGGATGCCGACGAAGGACTCGACAATCATGGCGCCGTAACCGACCTTGACGGCGTCCTGCTCCTTCTCGACCTGCTTAGAAGAGGTGCCGGAAGAAACGAGGCTGTGGAAACCGGAGAGAGCACCGCAAGCGACGGAGACGAACAGGACCGGGAACATCATGCCGGAGGCAGTGGAGAAGCCGGTAAAGACCGGAGCGGTGATAGTGGCCTGACCGTTGACGCCCAGGACGACGATGCCGAGGACAGCGCAGACGATCATGACGATCATCATGATGGAAGTGAGGTAGTCACGCGGGGTCTTGAGCATCTGGATGGGCATAGCGCCAGCGAAGACCAGGTAGACCATGACGACGGCGAACCACTGGAACTTATCCAGGTAGACCGGGAACTGCATACCGACGGCGAACATGAGAACCATGAGGACCACGCCGGTGACGAACTCGGCAGCGCCGGTGAGGTTGAACTTCTTCTGGGCCCAACCAAAAGCGATAGCGACGAAAGTGAACAGGATGGAGATGGTACCAGCGCAGCCGGCGGCATAGGACTTGGTGAAGTCGATGGCACCGGTAGCAGCACCAGAAGCGTCAACGGCCGGGGTGAACATGAACGTCTTGCAGACCATGTCGGTGAAGGCGGCGATGACGATGATGCAGAACAGCCAGCAGAACAGCAGGAACAGGCGACGGCCGGTCTTGCCGATATACTTCTCGATGAGCTGAGCGAGTGACTTGCCGTTGTTCTTCATCGAAGCGTACAGGGCACCAAAGTCGTGGACGGCGCCAAAGAAGATGCCGCCGACGAGGACCCAGAGCACGACGGGCAGCCAGCCAAAGGCCATGGCGACGATCGTACCCGTGACAGGACCAGCACCGCAGATCGAGCTGAACTGGTGCGAAAACGCGGTGAAGGCGGAGACGGGCGAGAAGCTGTTGCCGTCCTTCATGCGCTTGGCCGGCGTGAGGGCCTCTTTGTCAACGCCCCACTTGTTGGCCAGCCAGCGGCCGTAGCCCAGATAGCCGCAGGCGAGCACCGCCGCGGCCACAACCATGAGCAAAACTCCGTTCATTACATTTCCTCCTCTAAAAAGAACTTCCTAGACATAAAAAATGAGGGCCGTCGGTTGCGCTCGACGGCCCTCATCTTCATCAGCCGCCCGTTATCGTACGGGCTAGCTGTATGTGCTAACCCGCATCAGATAATTACTACGCTGATAATGTTTAGCTGATGCGTGAACATGTCTAAGAAATCCTCTTCAATCATGATGCGAACGATCCGTGCGTGTTCACATCCCCCAGTGGTTGAAAAGGAGTATGAAACTTTAGTTACCTAAAGTCAACGCAAATTTGTAATGAATTTTCAACTTTTTTGGATTTCTCGGTATAAAACGCCACTGACCTCGGACTTTACCCAGCGACAGTTTTTGCATGAGAGATGTCCCTCGGGAGCGGGCGGGCGTATACAAGGTTTCCTGCTCTACAGTCCTGCTCGCACGGAGAGCACATTAAGTGCTCTCCGGCTCGTGCGGAACTCGCGATAAACCTTGTATACGCCCGCCCGCTCCCGAGGGGCTCCCATCCCAAATGCGGAGCAAAGCTCCGCACACCAACTTTTTCTTTCAGCTAAAGAACGCTGGAAATTCGACGCTGGCTTGTTAACCTTGCTGGACGTTGTCGACGCCAAACCAGCTCAGAAGCTATATCGATACAGAAAGGTCCCCGGACGGAGGGGCCGGATATAAGGTTTATCGCGAGTTCCGCACGCAAAGAAGGCCACTTAATGTGGCCTTCGTCTTGCGCAGGACTGTAGAGCAGGAAACCTTATATCCGGCCCCTCCGTCCGGGGACCGCGCCGTACCAGCTACAGCGTCATGTTTGGATCGGCGTCGACGTCGAACGGCGAGATTTCGCCTCGGTCGAATTTACGGCGGGCGACCTCCGCGATCATGGCTGCGTTATCGGTACAGGCAGACAAGGGCGGCACCGTTACGCGAATCCCCTGACGTCCAAGCTTCTTGATCATCATCTCGCGCAGATGCGGGTTGGCCGAGACGCCGCCACCGATGCAGTATTCCTTGCATCCGGTAGCGTGCAATGCGTTTTTGGCCTTCTTGTACTGCACGTCAAAGACAGCTGCCTCAAACGAAGCTGCCAGATCGGGCAGGTGAATCGTGCGCCCGGCCTTGGTCTCCTGTTCAATGTAGAGCGTCACAGCGGTTTTAAGGCCCGAAAGCGAGAAGCGATAGTCTCCCCTGCTGTTAAGCGCACGGGGGAAATCGATCGCCTTGGGGTTGCCCGTCTCGGCCAGCTTGGAAATGATGGGGCCACCGGGATAGCCCAGACCCAACGCCTTGGCTACCTTGTCGAAGGCCTCGCCCACAGCGTCGTCGAGCGTCTCACCGAGCACCTCGTAGTCGCCCCACGCCTTCACGTGCACGAGCATGGTGTGCCCACCCGAGACAAGCGTGAAGATAAACGGCGGTTTGAGGTCGGGTTGCGCCAGCAGGTTGGCAAACAGGTGCCCCTCCAGATGGTTGACGCATACGAGCGGCTTACCGGCAGCGTAGGCAAAGCCTTTGGCAAAGGCAACGCCCACCACGAGGGCGCCCACCAGGCCCGGACCCTGTGTCACGCCCACGGCGGCAAGCTCGCTGGGAGCAATGGCTCCACCCTCAAGACCAAGCGATGCTGCGGCATCCTCGAGCGCCGCATCCACGACACTCACAATCACCTCAACGTGTTTGCGCGAGGCGATCTCGGGCACCACGCCGCCAAAGCGGGCATGAAAATCAATCTGTGTCGACACCTGGTTGGCCAGCATATTGCCATCCGCATCGATAATCGCCACGGCCGTCTCGTCGCAGGAACTCTCGATAGCGAGCACCAGGCGGCGGCGCTCAATTTCGGCGCGCTCCCCCTCGGAGCGCCCAGGCGCAGGCAGCGGCCATACGCGTTGCTCGGCTGCCGTCGGCTCGGGCGAGGCGTTATCGACCGGAAGTACGAGGGGAAGTGGGGCCGTCATGACGATGGCGTCTTTGCCGACACCGTAGTAGCCACGACGACGACCCACCTCGGTAAAGCCCAGAGCGGCATAGAGCGCAATCGCGCCCTCGTTGCCGTCCTCGACCTCGAGCGAAGCCGTGGTGCAGCCGAGCATCTGGGCATCATAGCTCACATGCGACAGCAGCTTGCGGGCAATGCCCTCACGGCGATGTGCCGAGTCGACGGCGACATCCAGAATCTGCACATCACCGTCCACGACCATACCGCCGGCAAGGCCCAGCAGCTTGCCGTCGTCGTGTGCCACCCACCAACTACGCGGCGCAGCGACGTCCTCGCCCAGTTCGGACAGGAACATGCCCGGCGTCCACGCCTCGTGTCCGGCACCTTCAAAGCAGGCAGCCTCTAGCGCGCTCGCGCCCTCGGCATCCGCCGCGCCCATGGGACGGAACTGCAGATGACGACCGGCGAGCTCATCGGCAACGCCCGTAATTTCGCTCTGCGCACTCTCGGCAAGACCAAGACGCTTGCGCTCGTTTTCCTCGGCATCCGAAAGGCGCGTGTAAATCGGCAGGACGCGAGCCGGATCGCCGTCACCCGCAGCGTGCGCGAGCAGCAAGCCCTCACCCGAAGGCCACCACAGGTCGCGCTCCACGCAGCGGGCGGTCTCGTCCTCACCCAGCAGCTTGCCATAGCGCACGAGACCGTCACCGGTCAGCTGAACCTGGTCCCAGTCCGCTGCTCGGCGCCACTCATCGAGCGCCACGGCGGCCTTGACCACGTGTTCGCGCTCAAATTGACGCTCGGGACCCTCATCGCCCAGCATATATAGTGCCGGATATACCTCACCGCGCATGGCATCGGCCAAGATACCAAGCTTGCCGCGCACGCCAGCCTTCCACGCCGTCCAAGCGCAAGCGTCGAGCGTCGACACGCCCAGCAGCGGAACATTGGCACCGCGCGCGAGGCCCTTGGCAGTGGAGATGCCGATGCGCACACCCGTAAACGACCCCGGGCCGCGGCCGACCACGTAGCAACCAACATCGCTGCGATCCAGACCGACTTGAGCCAGCACGCCATCAACGGTATTCACGAGCTCAACGTTGGCGTGACGGCGACACATGTGGTCGCCACTCACGAGCTTCGTCTCGCCCGTCTGCCCATCAATCCAGCTTGCCGCGCAGGCAAGCATGTCGGTCGAGGTATCGAGCGCCACCACCAGCGCGTTGTCGTTATGCAAGCTCATCTTGTACAGCCTTATCAATCAAATGGGAAAGCTCCATTGCGCGGTCACCGTGCGCCTCGAGCGTTATCGTTCGCACATCACTGTCGCCCTCATCACGCTTGAGCGTCACCGAAAGATACTCATCCGTCAGCTCGTCTTGGAATTGTTCGCCCCATTCCAGCAGGCAAGCACCCTCATAGCCCAGCACATCGAAAATGCCCGTATCCTCGAGCTCGTAGGCATGCTCCAGACGGTATAGATCAAAGTGAAACAGCGGAATACGGCCTTGATCATGAACGGCCATGAGCGCAAACGTAGGGCTCGTAACCATATGCTCATCGCCCAGCCCGCGCGAGACGCCCTTGGTAAAGTGAGTTTTGCCCACCCCCAGGCCACCGGTCAGGATGAGCACATCGCCGTCCTCAAGGCACGGTGCAATTAGCTCGCCAAAGTACTCCGTATCGGCAGCGCAAGTCGTTTTGTAAGTACCTACCCCCAGGCGCTCCAGGGACATATATGCTCCTTATTATTCCGAGGCGTCCTCTGGTGCGGGATGTCGCTCCAGATAGTCGCCCAGCATCTTAAAGTCTTCCTCCAGCAGTTCCTGCCACGCCGGATTGCGTAGCGCTGCTGCCGGATGGAACGTGGGCATTACTACAAAATGCCCCATCTGGTGGAACCTGCCGCGCAGCTTAGTAATGCCAATCTCGGTCTTAAGCACAAAGTGCGTCGCGGGGTTGCCGAGCGTCACGATAATATCGGGCCAGATGCTTCGAATCTGCTCACGCAAAAACGGCGAGCAAGCCAGCACTTCCTCGGGACGTGGATTGCGGTTTCCCGGCGGGCGGCACTTAAGCACGTTGGCAATGTAGACGTCTTCGCGTTTGAGCCCCGCCAGCGACAAAATGCCGTTGAGGTCCTCGCCTGCCGCCCCCACAAAGGGCTCGCCCTGCAAATCCTCATTGCGGCCCGGCGCCTCGCCAATAAACATCACACGAGCGCGGGGGTTTCCCACGCCAAACACGATATTGTGACGCGACTGGTAGAGCTGGCAGAGGTGACAATCGCCCAGAACGGCCTCAATTTCCTCGAGTGCGACCTCACGTGGTGCCTGATGGGTATGGCCGGGGATGTGCATGACGCCCATAGCGGCTCCTACACGTAGACCTTGTCGAGACGCATGCCAAAGCCGCAGGCGACCTCGTAGTTAATCGTTCCGCGCAGTCGGGCCATCTCGTCCATAGTGATCTCGGCATCGCCATCGCGGCCGACAATAATCATCTCGTCACCATACTCGGCCTCGGGAATCTCGTGTGCCGGGTTGGACTGAATGGCGACCATAAACTGGTCCATGCAGATATTGCCAACCTGATGCACGCGCTCGCCGCGATACAGCACATCCATACGATTGGAAAGCGTACGCGATAGGCCATCGGCATAACCGATCGGCAGCGTGCAGATCTGAACGCGCGTACGCGGTACGCGGTAGGTAAAACCGTAGCCCACGCCCTCACCCATCGCAGGGTGTGCCACGCGCGTCACACGCGCATGGACGCTCATAACGGGATCAAGCTGCATCACGCGGCCACTCAGCTCGCACGGCTGCATTCCATACAAGCCAACGCCGGCGCGAATCATATCAAAATGCATCGAAGGGTCGAGCATCGAGGACGGCGTGTTGGCGCAGTGCACGATACCGCACTCAAAGCCCGCATCCTTAATGGCCTGAACGGCCTCGGTAAAGCGCTGACACTGCAGTTTGTAGTCCCAGCCCGAAGGTTCATCGGCCGTGGCGAAGTGCGTAAATACGCCGTCGCACTGAATACCGCGATGGAAATTTATACCGCGGACAAAGTCGAGCACCTGCGTGTAGTGAACGCCGATACGATTCATGCCCGTCTCGATGGCGAGATGATACTTGCCCACTTTGCCCGCCGCGACGGCACATTCGCCATACGCAAGAGCAAAGTCAGACGTATAGACCGAGGGCATGATATCAAACTCGAGCAACGTCGGAATGGCCTCGATAGGCGGCTCGCTTAGGATGAGGATGGGTTTCGTAATCCCGCCCTGTCGGAGCTCAACGCCCTCGTTAACCGTCGCCACGGCAAACATGTCGGCACCGGCCGAATACATGATCTTGGCGCACTCAACAGCTCCATGGCCATAAGCATCGGCCTTGACCACGCAGCACAGGCGCTGACGTGGATTCAGCAAGTTCTTGTAGGCCCTCGTGTTACGACGGAGCGCCCCACGGTCGATCTCGACCCAGGACCAGCGCGTCAAATCGGCTTTATTCATGATTAGTCATCCGACCCTTCGTCCATGATTCCCAGATCTTCGAGCGCATCCTTTGCCGCCAGCTCCATGGCAGGACCGATCAAGTCGATAAGATCGGTCGCGATAACGCTCTTCTCACCATACTCCGTCGCCGCGGCAAAACCGGCGTAGCTGTGAAGTGCGACGGCGTACGAATACAGCAACTCCCAACGATCCATCTCGTCGCGCATGGTGGCAAGCGTGCCGGCCAAAATACCCGCGAGAACATCACCCGAACCGGCAGTTGCTAGAGAAGCCGGACCCGAGAGCGGCAGCAACACACGCTCAACGCCACAGATAGCCGTCGTCGGCCCCTTGGCAATGACCACCAGATTGTCGGAGCCTGCAGCCCAGACAACCTTCTGCGCGGCCGCAATCGCGGTACCAAGGTCGTTCACCTCGTCACCGGCAACCAGACGCGAAAGCTCACGATAGTGCGGCGTCATAACCAACGGCTGCTCGCGACGATACATCTCGGGATTACTATCAATACCGTCAATGGCAATCTTAGCAAGGCAGTTGAGTGCATCGGCGTCCAAAATAAGCGGCACATCAAGCTCGAGCAAGCCCGAAACCACCTGCATAGCGCCGGCAGATGTCGTCATACCGGGACCGCACAGTACGCAGCTGTACTTCTTTGCAATCTCGCACACCGTCATGCGCGCAGCGGCGCCAAAGGAGCCGCGGGAATCAGACGGAATAGCAAAGACGGGAATCGAAGGAAGTGCCATGCGAATAAGATTGGCGCAGGCGTCAGGAGCCGCGACTGCCACGTAACCAGCACCCGCGCGAGCTGCAGACTTGGCCGCCATAATGGCAGCACCAGGATATTGCGCAGATCCGGCGACAATAAGCACAGAGCCACGGGAATACTTATCGATATTCGTAGGTAGTGGAGCAAAGTAATCAACTAAGTCACCGGGCTCGACAATCTCGGCGGCGTGGTCGACATCATCGATGACCTCGTCAAGACGGTCGTAAAGATTGCCGCAGATCAAATCGCCAGCATACTCAGGGCCATCGGCGCTATACAAACCAATCTTGGGCGCAATCATCGTCACCGTATGCTCGGCACGAATGCAGTCGTCATCAACAACGCCCGTCTCGGCATTCAGGCCCGAGGGGACATCAATGGATACGACACAGTCGGCGCATTCATTGACCGTAGGAATCCAGATGGAGAACGGCGCACGCAGATTCCCGTGAAAACCGGTACCAAAAATGGCATCGACAACAACATCGGCCTTATCGATCAAAACCTCGAGTTCATCACGCGAGGGGCCGACGCAAACGTGCACATCGCGGCCGGTAGTACGACGAGCAACATGACGTGCCAGAGCAGCAGGAATCTCATCCGGTTCAACCGGAGAAACGATATCCACGTCCACACCCTTATGGCTCAGGATATCGGCGGCAACCCAACCGTCGCCGCCATTATTACCAAAACCGACCAGAACGAGAACCCGATCGGGATTGAGCTTCAAGACCTCGTTGGCGGCAAACTCACCCGCTAGCTCCATAAGCTCGGCCTTCGAAGTCCCTTCGCGTTCGATGATATCCTCGAGACGAACGACTTCTTCGGTACTCAAAACCGGTTTCATCTATGCTCCTAGCGTATCTTGCGAAGCATCGCCCAGGTGCTCCGTCAATGCTGAATTCTGCAGCTGCTCAAGCTCATCTAAAACAGAGCGAGCCTCTTTAAATGTCTGCGCAACGCGTTTCTTGGTGCTCACCTTTTCATCTTTTGGCTTAGGCCGAGCATCTTCGGTAATCGCGATGGCATTCGCAACGGCCAAGTCTCCTGTAAGCGTAATGGAAAGAGCGACCTCAACAACACCAAGCTCATGAGCGATCTCGAGTGCACGGCCCGAAAGCAGCGCCTTCGGTTTGCCGAGTTTATCACGCGTTACCGAAACATCCTTGCGACCAACGCCTTGACTAAAACCCGTGCCGAGAGCTTTAAGCACCGCCTCGCGCGAAGCAAAGCGGCTCGCATAGTGAGCAGCGGGACGCGATGATGCATCGCAATACGCACGCTCATCTTCGGTAAACACACGCCGAGCAAACGACGGCGTCTTTTCAAGAATTGATTTCATGCGGGAAATCTCGACGATATCAACGCCGATACCAGCTTCAGCCATGTTCACCTCCATATCGCACAGACTAAGTTATTGTAGCCCGTTCACAGAAGATGCGACAAACGAGGGTTATAAAACACAGCTACTATGTGAGACAAAAGCCCGTAAACGCAAAAAAGGGGGAGGCCGCGAGGCCTCCCCCTTCTCAGTTCAAGCGTACGGCTCGGTGCCGTCCACCGGTCAGCGGCGCCCTGGCCT
>CAUBTS010000048.1 GCA_958438955.1 uncultured Collinsella sp. | reverse complement strand
CAATGGTATACGGGTGCATCATCGACGTCTTCAATACAGAAAATATCAGTGCGGAGTGTCCGCGAAGGTCAGCCCTCAGATCCTGCTACGACTACGTCCTTGGATTGTGTGGGCGGATGAAGGACGTAGTTGGCCGGGTATTCCGTCCCTTTCGCTGTTTCGCGGCTTTGCCGCGAAACCTCGCGCCACTTTGGGGATGGATGGGGGCGTGGTTGTTGCCGCCTTTTCGGAGCGCTTCTTTATTCCTTTTGCTGGATGAAAAGCCCCTTGTTTTTGCAGGGGTGCATACTCGACTTATAAGTGCATAGAATCTCGTATAGCGCGAGTAAGATATTGCGCTGTCCGTTTTGTGTTTAGCAGAGATGTAGTTTGCATAATCCGACATAATCCTCGCTTCATTTAAATAAAGTCGCACGTAAATTACGTAGATATGTCTGAGCTGGAGTTCTGTACGCTGAGCGGACAAAAACGACCGTTCACCGTTCCGCTATTTTCAAAATGAATAAAATGAGCGATAAAGAGAATATAAACCTTAATAAACTCGCGTATCGCACGGACGCGGGTTATTAATGGGTTGTAGGCCTTTTACAGAAAGGATTCCAGCAATGTCTAAGCCTCTTGGCAAGCCCGATCGTATTGTCGTCGCCCTTGGCGGCAACGCCCTCGGCAACAACCCCGTCGAGCAGATCGAGGCCGTGAGCAACACCGCCCACGCTCTCCTCGGTCTCATCGAGCAGGGCAATGAGATCATCATCACCCACGGCAACGGCCCGCAGGTCGGCATGATCCAGAACGCCTTCGCCGCTGCCCACGATGCCATCGGTACCCCCGAGATGCCGCTGCCCGAGTGCGGCGCCATGTCCCAGGGCTACATTGGTTATCACCTGCAGCAGGGCATCGGCCGCGAGATGCACAAGCGCTATAAGCGTTGGCACGCCGCCACCGTCGTCACCCAGATCGAGTGCGATCCCGACGATCCCGCGTTCAAGAACCCGACCAAGCCGATCGGCCCCTTCTACACCGAGGAGCAGGCCAAGGAGTTCATGGCCGAGGATCCCTCCAAGGTCTTCGTCGAGGATTCCGGCCGCGGCTGGCGTCGCGTCGTCGCCTCCCCCGATCCCAAGAAGATCGTCGAGGCTGACTCCATCCTTAACCTGCTCGACAACGAGTTCATCGTCATCGCCTGCGGTGGCGGCGGCATCCCCGTCGTCCGCGACTACGAGAACAAGGGCTGCTACAAGGGCGTTCCCGCCGTCATCGACAAGGACCTGGGCGGCGAGCTGCTGGCCGAGGACTGCGACGCCGACGTTCTGTTCCTGCTGACCGCCGTTGAGCATGTCGCCATCAACTTTGGCAAGCCCAACCAGGAGGAGCTCGAGGACCTCACCGCCGACGAGGCCGAGCGCCTGGCCGACGAGGGCCAGTTCGGCAAGGGTTCCATGGAGCCCAAGGTCCGCGCTGCCATCAAGTTCGCCCGTTCCCGCAAGGGTCGCACCTGCATCATCGGCGCTCTGGACAAGGCCGCCGAGACCATGGCTGGCCTCTCCGGTACCCGCATCCACGAGTAGTCTCTACTCTGTTGCCTCTCTCGTGGGCGCCAGGCAAAGCGCCCACAAACTAGCCTCTCTTCATGAGCCCCGCAGTCCGCTCCGACTGCGGGGCTTTTGCTATTCACCTAGTCATTGGGGACGTTCTTAAATGACTAGTCAAACAAGAGCGTCCCCAATGACCACTCATTTAAGTCTGTCCCCAATGACTAGTAGTAGGCCCACATGGCTTCGACTTCGTTGAGGACCTCTACGACGCCCCAGCGGCGGGCGCTGCGGCTGGCCGAGTTGGGGTCGTAGACGCCAATCTGGTTGGCGTCGTCGATGCCGTAGAGCACGATGTAGTGGCCTACGTTGGTAAACGTACCGGGGCGCACTGCGGCGATGACGGGCGCACCCGAGCGAAGTGCTTGGGTAATCGATTCGCGATCGTTATAGAGCTGTGTTCCGTTGAGCCCCAGCTGCCACGCACCGCCTGTCATAAACGACCACTCGGTGGCACCGGTGGGGGCGTAGTTGCCGGCTTCGGCCAGTGCGCATATATCGACCGGCGTCTTATCGGTGTGGCCGGTCTTAAAGATATAGACCATGGTGAGGCAAGTGGGACCGCAAGCGTTTTCGCGAATAGTGCCGCCGGCATAGGGCAGCTCCGACCATGCGGGGTCAATTTGGTAGATGTGGGGCATGGCGCCGGCCTGCCATTGCGAGCGTGGGGTCGAGAACGCAAAGGAGTAACCGGGCGCGACGGGAGCTTTAAGCAGCTTGTCTTCGGCAGTGGGCTCAAGACCGGCTGATCCGTGGGAGATACAGGATCCCAAAAACACAAAGACGAGGCAGGCGGCGATGGAGCAAAGCGTAAGGCGTAGGCGGCGGGCCGGAAGCGCGTGGCTTGTGGCGTGCGACGCAGGGTGAGGGGCGGAATTGCCGCGATCGCGTTGAGGTCGCGAAAAGGAGCGCTTGACGTAGTAGTCGGTCTTACGGCGATCGTAGCGACGTGGCTGCGATGTGTCGGTCTGGCGTTGGCGTGTGCTCGTACTCACGCGGTCTGACTGCTGCACGGTACGGCTTTGTTGCCGCGAAGAAGCCCCGGGCTGCTCTTGGGGGCGCTGCGGGTTGTCGTTGTCGGAGGTGCTTCTGGGCGTTGGTGTGGTGCGGCCGGCAAGGCGCACGCTTTGTGGCCGTTGGTCGCCGTCATTGTATCCGTATGCCATTCGAATCACCTTGCCTCATGTGTAACTTGTCTATCCTACATAAAAAGATGCACGACACATGGGCATGTGCGCCAAAAGCCTGACAAATGGTATGAACGTTGCCGCGCCGCGCGCCAAGCGCCACGGCAACAGGTATTCAAAAGCAGACAAGATGAAAGCGTCCAAGACGAATGACGTCTCCCGCCGTTCGTCCCAAAAACGGTGCCGCTCGTTTTGCAGTTCTGCCTTCGGTCGAGCTGCGAGCGGCGCTGCTGCGCCAAGGCCGTATCTTAAAGCCATGGAATAAAAGCGCGCGGCAAAACGGACCGCGCAAGGGGTGACGCCAAGGGCGTCAAACAGGAAAGGAGGGGAACAATGGCGGACAAGAACGCAGAAGTTGCAGTCGAGGATAACGGCGGCATGAAGAAAACGCTTTCGCTCTGGAACTTCTTCACCATCGGTTTCGGTGCCATCATCGGTACCGGTTGGGTTCTGCAGGTCGGCGACTGGATGGTCGTGGGCGGCGGTCCCGTTCCCGCTATGATCGCATTCCTCTTGGGTGCAATCTTCCTCGTGCCCGTCGGAGCTGTTTTCGGTGAGCTCACGGCTGCTATCCCCATCTCGGGCGGCATCGTCGAGTATGTCGATCGTAGCTTTGGCCGTACACTGAGCTACATCACCGGATGGCTTTTGGCCCTGGGCAACGGCATCCTGTGCCCGTGGGAGGCCATCGCCATTTCGACCCTCGTGTCCGAGATGTTCGGCAGCCTACCCGGTCTTGAGTGGCTGCGCGCCGTCAAGCTCTACACCATCCTGGGGGCCGACGTCTACCTGTTCCCGACGCTGATCGCGCTCGGCTTTGCAGTCTACGTCATCTTCCTCAACTTCCGCGGCGCCAGCTCGGCCGCCAAGCTCCAGGCCTTCCTGACCAAGGCTCTGCTCTGCGGCATGCTGCTCGCCATGGGCGTCTCGCTGTTCACCGGCTCGCCGGACAACGCCATGCCCGTGTTCTCCCAGGTCACCGGCGCTGGCGGCGGCAAGGCCGCTACCGAGAGCACCAGCCTGTTTGCCGGCATCGTGTCGGTCCTGGTTCTGACCCCGTTCTTCTACGCCGGCTTCGACACCATTCCTCAGCAGGCTGAGGAAGCAGCCGAGGGCCTCAACTGGAACAAGTTCGGCAAGATCATCTCCCTGGCCCTGCTGGCCGCCGGCGGTTTCTACATGGTCTGCATCTACTCGTTCGGTACCATTCTCGACTGGCATGAGTTTGTTAAGAGCCCGGTTCCCGCGCTTGCCTGTCTCAAGGGCATCAACATGCTCCTGTACCTGGCCATGCTCGTCATCGCCACGCTTGGACCCATGGGCCCGATGAACTCCTTCTACGGCGCAACGAGCCGCATCATGCTCGCCATGGGCCGCAAGGGCCAGCTGCCCGAGAAGTTCGCCGAGGTCGACCCCAAGTCCGGCGCTCCCAAGCTCGCCTGCGTTGTTCTGGGCGTCATCACCGTCGTCGGTCCGTTCCTGGGCAAGAACATGCTTATCCCTCTGACCAACGTGTCGGCTCTCGCCTTCATCTTCTCCTGCGGCATGGTCGCCCTCGCCTGCCTGCGCATGCGCTTCACCGAGCCCGACCTGCCTCGTCCCTACGAGGTGCCCGGTGGCAAGTTTGGCATCTCCCTCGCTATCGCTGCCTGCGCCATCATCATCGGCCTGCTTGTGATTCCGTTCTCTCCCGCCTCCCTCAACATGGTGGAGTGGAGCATCGTGATCGGCTGGTTGGCTATTGGCCTGGCCCTCATGGCTTTCACCAATTCCCGCAAAAAGTAACGCCGAGCCGGGGCGGATCAGGTGCGCGGGACCCTCTCTTCCGCGCGCCGAACCCGGCGCCACTTGGGTAGCTTTGTGAGGCCTTAACCCAACACGGCCTCGCCCACTATATGGATCCATAAGGAGGAACCATGTCCACTAAGTATGCAATCGTTGGCGGCAAGCTCATCGACGGTACCGGTGCCGAGCCGGTCGAGAACTCCCTCGTTCTCGTCGACGACAACGGCAAGATCGAGTACGCCGGCGCCATGCAGGACCTTCCCGAGGGCGTTGAGGTCATCGACGCCGCCGGCAAGACCGTCCTTCCCGGCCTGATCGACACCCACCTGCACTTCTCGGGCAACTTGACCGACGATGACACCGACTGGGTCATGCAGCCGCTTCTCGAGAAGCAGGCCGTCGCCGTCAAGCAGGCCTACGACTGCCTCACCCACGGCCTCACCACCGTCTGCGAGATCGGCCGCTTTGGTATCCAGATCCGTGACTGCATCGACAAGGGCGTCTTCAAGGGCCCGCGCGTTCTGGCCACCGGCCTTGGCTTCTGCCGCGTTGCCGGCCACGGCGACTCCCACCACTGCAGCCAGGAGCTCAACAAGGAATCGCACCCCTGGGGCGATCAGGTCGACGGTCCTTGGGATCTGCGCAAGGCCGTCCGTCGTCGCCTGCGCGAGAACCCCGATGCCATCAAGATCTGGGCTACCGGTGGCGGCATCTGGCGCTGGGACTCCGGCCGCGACCAGCACTACTGCTCCGAGGAGATTCAGGCTGTGGTCGAAGAGGCCAAGATGGTCGGCATCCCCGTGTGGAGCCACTGCTACAACAACCACGCCGCTGCCTACGATTCCGTCCGCTTTGGCTGCGAGCAGCTGATCCACGGCTTCGATATCGATGAGCGCACCATGGACCTCATGGCCGAGCAGGGCACCTTCTTCACCCCGACGATCGCCTTCCTGCCCACCTGGTACGCCACCTATCCGCCCGTCTACGTCCCCGAGCTGCACGACAAGTACGAGGGCACCCTGGTCGAGAAGGAGCTGCAGCGCAACTACGACTGCCTGCGCGAGGCCAAGAAGCGCGGCGTCGTCATGACGATCGGCTCCGATTCCTTCTCCTTCGTCACCCCGTACGGCACCTGCTCCATCGAGGAGATGTACGAGTTCGTCGACAAGATCGGCTTCACCCCGGTCGAGACCATCACCTGTGCCACCCTCAACGGTGCCAAGATGTGCCACATCGAGGACGAGACCGGGTCCATCGAGGCCGGCAAGTGCGCCGACCTGCTGGTCGTCAACGGTGACGTCGCCGCCGACATCCACGTGCTCAACACCGACAACATGGACGTCATCATGAAGGACGGCTGGATTGTCGAGGGCGGCACCTTCGGCGAGGCAAACAAGTACAGCGCCTAAGCTACCGTTCATCGATGGCTTGATGTAAAACACAGTATTTGATTGCATAATGCAATGGAGAGGGTCGCTTGCGGCCCTCTTTATTGCTATGGGGTGCGTCGGTAAGAAGGAGATGACGGTGGATCTCAATAGGCTGATTCTGGGCAAGAGCTACAACTCTACCAAGGTCTTTCGTACCGCTCAGCATGTGGTTCAAGCCATCTTGCTCGGTATTGTCGTTCCGCTGCTTATCCTGCTGCTCATCTGGGATCTAACCGATAATCCCAATCCCGTTCCGGCCGTTGTCGTCATTGCCGGCTTGGTCATGCTGTGCTTCTTCTTCTCGTACGTCTTTGTCGTTCCCGACGACCTCACATCGAGTGCAACCGACCGCACGCTCGCCATCGCTTCAAAAATATTCGCCTACACGTCGCGCGGCCTTACGCCCGAAGCTGCCCTAGGCGCCTCTAAGATCATCCTGTCCGAAACTATCGCCTCTGCCATCTGCTTTACCGACGGCAAGCAGGTGTTGGCAAGCTGGGGCGAGGACTCGGCAAAATGCCCCGCGGGCACCCCGGTGGTGCTGCGGACTACGCTCAACGTGATCAACAGCGGTGAGCAAAGCGTGTTCTCGCGCGATGCCTCGACCGAGACAGGTGGCTACTTTCCGCGCCTGCGCGCCGGTATTGTTGCACCGCTTACCGTGCGCGGGCATTGCGTGGGCACGCTCGAGCTGTATTATCCCCGTCTGAGCAGCATCGATATGCGCCAGACGGCGCTTGCCTCGGGCTTTGCCGACCTCATTTCCACGCAGCTTGCGAGCTTTGAGCTCGAGCGCCAGGACGAGCTTACGGCCCGCGTGGAGCTGCGCGCCTTGCAATCGCAGGTCGATCCTCATTTTCTGTTTAACACCATCAGCACCATCGTGTCGCTCGTGCGTACCGAGCCGGACAAGGCCAGGTCGCTGCTGATCGACTTCTCCAACTACTACCGTCAGACGCTTTCTGATTCCGATACCCTCACAACGCTCGAGCACGAGGTGGAACAGGGCACTCGCTATATCAATCTTATGCAGGCTCGTTATGGCGACGGCCGTCTGCGCGTCTCGGTCGATATCGACTTTGAGGTGCGCGATTGCATGGTGCCGCCGTTTATCTTGCAGCCGTTGCTCGAAAACTGCATCAAGCACGCGCAGCGCGAGACCGAGCCGCTTTCTATTCATGTTAGGGCTTTCGAGACCGATGACGGTTTGGAGATCATCGTCGAGGACGATGGCATCGGTATGAGCGAAGAGGTCTGCGCGCATCTGTTTGAGCAACATCGCCTGGAGGAGCCCGAGAGCATTACCGCCGACGGCTCCGTCAAGCGAGGTTGCGGCCTGGCGCTCTTCAACGTGCTTCAGCGCATCCATTTCTTTTACGGAGAAGATTCCGGCATGCGCGTGAAGTCCCAGGAGGGCGTGGGAACGCAGGTCATCGTCGAGCTGAACGGCGAGCCGCATGAGCCCGCGCCGTTGACGGCGTAGCACGCGGTTGGATTGAGAGAAAAAGAGGGGAAGCACATATGTCCGAAGGCTGGAACATCTTGGTGGTTGATGACGAGCCTCCCATTAGGGCTGAGCTACGCTATCTGTTGGAAAAGGATGCGCGTGTGGGCCAGATTGCCGAGGCGGGCAATGTCACCGAAGCCGTGGAGTCGATTCTGTCGAACAAGCCCGACGTGTTGTTTTTAGACATTACCATGCCCGGTCGCTCGGGAATTGAGCTTGCCGAGACGCTGCAGAACCTAAAGACGCCGCCGGTCGTGGTGTTTGTGACGGCGTTTGCCGAGTTTGCCGCCGATGCGTATAACCTCGATGCTGTCGACTATGTCGTCAAGCCGGTCGAGGACGCACGCCTGTCAAAGGCACTCGACAAGATCGAGACAGCCTTGGGTGCCCGTCGTGTTATCCACGCTCCGCGCCAGCCTTTGCGTCTGACGGTGGACCGCGGGGGCAAAAAGGTGTTCATTCCCGCCGCAGACGTCTGCTACTTTGAGGCGCGTGCCGATTTTTGCAATGCCATCTGCGCCGAGGGAACGTACCTGATCAATGAGTCGATCTCTTCGCTCGAGCGTCGCTTGGTCTCCGAGGGCTTTATTCGCGTTCATCGCAGCTATCTGGTCAATTTGGAAGACGTGCACAATGTCGAGATCGGTTCCACGGGTCTTATGGAGCTCAGGCTCGATCGCGTAACCTCGACGGTGCCCGTGTCCCGCCGTCGCGCTGCCGAGGTTAAAGCACACTTGGGGCTTGCGTAGACGGTCTGCGTGCCGTCGTTTACCATCGCAGGTTTGGCATGGGCGCGCGGTGGGCATAATGGGTGGCATCGAATGAAATCGAAAGGATCATTATGCCCGCGCTTATCACCCATCATCTGTTTGGCGAGGAAAGCATCGACCGTCTTCCGCAGGGCGTCATCACGTCCGATGAAGAGCGCATTGCCTTTATCTTGGGCAACCAAGGCCCCGACCCGTTTTTCTTTCACATTCTGACACCGCGTGTTTCCGACTGCACGCTGCTGGCGCAGGTCATGCATCGGTCGCGCATGTCTCGTCAGTTTGCGTGCCTGCGCGACGGCGTGTCGCATCTGCTGCCGCGCGACGCCAGCTTGGGTCGTGCCTTTGCGCTGGGCCTGCTGTCTCATTACGTGCTCGACCGCAACGCCCATCCCTTTGTCTACGAGCAGCAGTTTGGCATTGTCGAGTCCGATTCAGAGCTTGAGGATTCGAGCAGTCAGGTCCATGCCGTGATCGAGAGCGACCTGGATGTGCTGATGCTGCAGCTTAAACGCGATGGCGCTACGGTTGACGATTACCCGCCGGCGGGCGAGATCGTCACCACCGATCGCATCAATCGCGTGGCCGGCGTGCTGATGAGCTATGTTGCCGGACGCGTGTACGGCATTGACATTCCGGCGGGGGAGTACGGTGCTGCCGTTGCCAATATGCAGCGACTTTACCGCGCGATTGAGCCGGCCGGCTCCGCAAAGACGCGCGCGATCTCGCTGGTTGAGGGCTTGGTGCACGATTACTCGCTGCTCGACGGCCTTGCTCATCGCGTGACGACGGAGTTGCCCGAGCGCACCGGTAACCTGGGCCATCTGACATGGAAGAATCCCTTTACCGACGAGGTCTCGAACGAGAGTTTCCCCGAGGTCTTTGATCGCGCGCTGGGCGATTACGAGTGCACGGTCGCACGTTTTATCGAGACCGGTGACATGGATGCCGTGACCAGTCACGTCAACTACAGCGGTCGCGTGCTCAATGCCGATGAGGAGTTCGACCGCGAGGAATAGGGCCCGTGCGTGCCCCTTTGCCGAATCCTTACCGGCGGTTCTGGACAATTGGGGTACGATGAACTAACTGCATATCGGGCGAATACGAAGGGTCCCTGTCCATGAAATACACCAAGCTCGAGCGTAACTGGGTTATGTATGATGTGGGCAATTCGGCCCTCGTGCTGCTCAATACCTCGGTGGTGCCCATTTACTTTAACGCCATCAATACCGGCGCTTCCTCGGCCGACCTGGTGGTCGCCTGGGGCAATGCGCAGACGATCGCCTCGCTGGTCATCGCCATGCTCATGCCCATTCTGGGCGCGCTTGCCGACTACGCCGGCAACAAGATCAAGTTCTTCTTGGGCTTCTTCCTCACGGGCCTGGTGCTTTGCCTGGCGCAGGCTATCCCAATGTCCGCCATGGCATTTTTGACCGTGTACGTGCTGTGCACCATCGGCCTTAACTCTTCTATGACGTTCTACGACGCCATGCTGCCCGACATTACCACCGACGAGCGCATGGACGCCGTGTCCAGCTCGGGCTATGCCTGGGGCTATATCGGTTCCACCGTGCCGTTCGTCATCTGCCTGGCGCTCATCATGGGCGGCCCCGCTCTTGGCGTCCCTACCATGCTGGCAACGCGTCTGTCGTTTATCATCACTGGTGCCTGGTGGCTCATCTTTACCCTGCCGCTCATTCGCACCTATAAGCAAAAGTACGGTCGCGAGCGCGGTCCTGAGGACACTATCGGCCGCATCGTGGGCGGTGTGTTCTCCGAGGTCGGACACACCATGCGCGAGATCGCCCACAACAAGACCGTGCTGGTCTACATGATCGCGTTCTTCTTCTATATCGACGGTGTGCACACGGTCATTTCCATGGCAACCAGCTACGGATCGGCCTTGGGCATCGATTCGACCCAGTTGGTCCTGGCGCTGCTCGTTACGCAGTTCGTGGCCTTTCCGTCCGCCATCATCTACGGCAAGCTCGCCGGCCGCGTGGGCACGCTCAACATGATCTTGGTGGCCGTCGCCGCCTATATGGGCATTGTGCTGTTCGCCGCGTTCTTCCTAAAGACCGCCTTTGAGTTTTGGGTGCTTGCCATTATGGTCGGCCTGTTCCAGGGCGGCGTGCAGGCGCTCAGCCGTAGCTACTTTGGCCGCATTATCCCCAAGGAAAAGTCCAACGAGTACTACGGCTTCTTTGACATCTTTGGTCGTTATGCAAGCGTTATGGGCACCTTCCTGGTGTCGGTCGTCACCTCGCTGACCGGCAACCCGTCGCTGGGCGTCCTTTCCATTGGCGTGCTGCTGATCGTTGGCTTTATGCTGCTGGTCCGCCTGTCCCGCACGACTCGGGCGGCAGAGCATGCCGCATAGGAGCGAGCGGCTATTGCGCCTGTCCACGGTACTCTTTTGGGGTTATCCGCAATAAACATTGCGACTTGCGAGCAATGATTTGCCCAAGTGGGTATGATGGAATCAGCTAGGTCGCGGGGCGTCGCCTGTGTTTGGCGGCGCCCCGTTTTTGTGTTGCAGGGAGGGTAAGGCATGAACGCCACGGTCGTGATTCCAACGTATTGGGCGGGCGATGACGCTTGCGCAAACGCCCCTGGCACCTATGACCATTCGACGCGACTCAACGCCGACAATCCCGAACTCGACCGCTGCCTGGCCTCGCTTGAGCAGGTATGTGACATCCCGCGCATCATCCTTTTGGTGGTCTGTCCCGTTTCTGCCACAGCCGATGTGTCGCTGCGCGTGCACGAGATTGTCGACGCGCATCCCACGCTCAAGGTCACCGTTGTCACCAACACCCAGGCCTCGCGCATCGCAGACCGGGTTGCTCAGATCGCGCCCAAGGGTTCGGGCGAGTGCGTGAGCCTGCGAGGCTACGGTGCCATCCGCAATATGGGGCTAGCCTGTGCCGCTGTGCTGGGGCATGACGCGGTTATCTTTTTGGATGACGATGAGACTGTCATCGACGCCGACTTTATGAAGCGCGCGACCTATGCGTTGGGGCAGCAGACACGTCAGGGCTTGCCGATCTTGGTCAAGAGCGGCTATTTCTACGATCGCGACGGCTCGCCGCTGGCTCCCACGGACAAGGCGGGCATCTGCCATCGTTGGTGGACCAAGCGCATCGAGTTCAACCGTTGGATGAAAAAGGCGCTCTTGGGCACCCGCATCTCGCGCTCCAACTACGTGTGCGGCGGCCTGATGGCCCTGCACGCCCGCGCCTTTACGCGTGTAGCCTTTGACCCGTTTATCACCCGCGGCGAGGACTTGGATTACCTCTTTAACATGCGCATGTTTGGCTACGACGTGTGGTTCGATAACGAGTGGACCGTGCGTCATCTGCCTCCGGAGTCCGAAAAGCGCTCACCGCGCTTTATGCAGGATGTATACCGTTGGTACTACGAAAGGGCAAAGTTGACATTCGCCGCGCATCAAAAGGAGCTCATTCCCGTTACGGCGGCATCGCTCATGCCCTACCCGGGCCCGTGGATTTCGCGCGAGCTCGACGACCGCGTGCGCAAGACCGCTATGGTCCGCAGCGTGTTTACCCGCGAGCATGAGGGCTACCTGCGCATCTGGCGCCACGGTATTGACGAGGCCAAGACCTACGCGCGCCAAAACGCCGCAAGCTACCTGCGTTTCCAGAGCTTTTGGCCCAAGATCATGGACGGGCTTTGGCGTGACGCACAACTGATCAGTATCCTGGAGGGGGCCGAATGATCGACCGCCGCGCCCAGCGCGATAGTTCAATATCAATCTTTCGCATCATTGCCGTTGCCTGCGCCATTTGCGTGCTGGTGTACTTTATTTTTGCCTTGGTGACCGGTATCGAGCCGATCGCCACGGTGATTGCCTGCGCGCTGCTGTGCATCTTTCTGTGCATCTTTATCTTTTTGACGCTCAATCCCGATTCGGTGCGCTCCCAGTACACCGAGGAGACGCTCTCGGTGGCCTCGGCCATGCTCGAGGACATTAAGGGCGGTCTGACGCAGGAGTCGGCGCGTTTGGTGTGCCGGCGCATTTTGCCCGAGACGCGCGCCATGACGGTGGCCATCACCGACGAGGGCAACGTGTTGGCCTGCGCGGGCGAGTTTGAGGAAAAACTACTGCCAGATTCTCCCATCCACACGCTTGCCACACGCTACGTTATCGAACATGGCATCGTGCAGTCGTTCAACCGTATGGTGGATGTCGTGGGCTCGGATGGCTCGCACAACCAAGTCCCCGCCGGCATTATCGCCCCCATCAAGGTGGGCGATCGTACCGTCGGCACGCTCAAGTTCTACTACAAGACCCCGCGCGCCGTCGACCGTACCCAGTACGCGCTTGCCTCGGGCTTTGCCGAGATCTTGTCCACGCAGCTCGCCATCCACGAGCTCGAGGTGCAAAAGGAACTCACAGCGCGCGCCGAGGTGCGTGCGCTGCAGGCGCAGATTAACCCGCACTTCCTGTTCAACACGCTGAACACCATTGCATCGTTTACGCGCACCGACCCGCTGCGGGCCCGCGAACTGCTCCGTGAGTTCTCATCGTTCTATCGTGCCACGCTCGACAACTCGGGATCGCTTATTCCGGTCTCGCGCGAGGTTGCACAGACCAAGCGCTACCTTACCTTTGAGAAGGCCCGCTTTGGCGAGGACCGCGTGCTTGCGACGTTCGATGTGTCCGAGGACGTGGAAGATACGCTGGTGCCGGCGTTCGTGATCCAGCCGATTGTCGAGAACGCCGTACGTCATGGTATGGGCGATGACGACGCCCTGAGGATCGACGTGACCGTTCACCAAGACGGCGAGGATGCAATCTTGATTGCCGTGGCCGATAATGGCGTGGGCATGGATGAGGGTACCGCCGCCAGACTGTTTGACGAGCGCTCTGCCCGTCCCGACGCCAGCTCTCCCCAGGGTGGCGGCGCCGGTGTGGCCATGCACAATATTTCGGAGCGCATCCATCGCTTTTATGGGCCGCACTCCTATACGCGTGTCGAATCGGCGCCGGGCAAGGGCACCAAAGTGCTCCTTCATCTTGATTTGTCAGAGAGCATCTTTGACATTCAAGAGTAAAATAAAGGGCTACGGGCTCAACGTCATGCGACGGATGCCCGGCGTAGTTAGTTGACGAAAGGTTTTATCCCTATGCTGCGTGCGATGATTGTGGATGATGAGGCGCCGGCTCGCTCGGAGCTTCGCTTCCTGCTCGAGCAAACGGGCAAGATCGGCACGATCACGGAGGCGTCGAGCGTCCGCTCCGCCATCGAGATGCTTATGGAAAGTCGCGTGGATGTCGTGTTTCTCGATATCTCGATGCCCGGTGCCTCGGGCCTGCAACTTGCCGAGGCGCTGCATAAGCTCAAAAATCCGCCGGCGATCGTGTTTGTGACTGCGTATAGTGACCATGCGGTCGAGGCATTCGACGTGGATGCCGTCGATTATCTGATGAAGCCGGTCGAGGAAGCTCGCTTGGATCGCGCGATCGAGAAGGTCATGCAACGCGCCAAGCCGGTTACGGACAGCAAGGTGACCATCGAGCGTATCCCGGTGGAAAAGGGCGGCCGCAAGGTGCTCATTCCCGTGGACGACATTCGCTTTATCATGGCCAAGGACGATTACTCCTGCATCTATACCGTCGATGATCGCTTTTTGTCGACGACCTCGCTGGCGCAGTTTGAGGCCAAGCTCTGCGACTTTGGCTTCTTCCGTGTTCACCGCCGCTATATCGTCAACTTGGCGTGCGTTACGGATGTGGAGACGGTGCCCTCGGGCGCCATCCAGCTGGGCATTACGGGCGTCGACGAACGCGTGCCGGTTTCGCGCCGCCGCGTCGTGCCGCTCAAGAAGGCTCTGAGTCTCTAGCACACTGGCCCCGCAGCCCTGTAGACCCATCGTCTGCGGAGCCGTGGGGCCTTTTTTGTATGTATCTGCCGAATCGTTTTTTGCGGAAGGGATCCCATGAACAGTGCAAGCGCCAAGCGCATCGACATCATCTCGGACACCCACGGCTATTTATCGCCTGCGCTCTTGGATGAGCTTGAGGGCGCAGACCTGATTATCCACGCCGGCGACCTCACGTCAGAGATGGACTACGAGCACCTATGCACCATCGCCCCCGTGCGGGCCGTACTGGGTAACAACGATTACTACCGCGACTACGGCCCCGATGTAGACCGTCTTGCACTCTTTACCTACGAAGGCCTTAAATTCGCCGTAGCCCACTACCGCGAAGACCTTCCGGTGGGATCCGTAGACGTAGCCATCAACGGCCACACCCACGTAACCAAAGAAGCCCAAGTGGGCCGTTGCTTAGTCCTCAACCCGGGCAGCGCCAGCTACCCCAGAGGCACCCGAGGCCCCACCATGGCCAGAATGCTAGTAAAAGACGGCAAGATCATAAGTACCAAGTTTATTGACCTAGACTAACCGCAACAAAAACGGGGGATGCACAATGCGTCCCCCGTTTTTCTTTAAGCCAAAGGCCGAAGTTCAACAAGATCCATCAGACCAACCCCGCCGAAGAGCACGCGGGCTAGCCGCGCAGCGGCGCACGCCCGCAAAACTGGTTGAATAATGTGACGGCAGGGAGGGTCTCCGGGGCTGAGGGCGGGGGTTAAGTTTGTCGCGAGTTCCGCACGCAAAGGAAAGCACTTAATGTGCTTTCCGTC
>CAUBTS010000047.1 GCA_958438955.1 uncultured Collinsella sp. | reverse complement strand
CTCCTGAGCGGCATGGTCGGGTGCATCGATCATGACAGGCCCTCCATATTCAAAAATGGCGAAGGGTCATCAAAGTACTTTGACACCAGACGTTCCATGGTGCCATCGGCAAGCATTTCCTGGTAGGCACGGGTGAGCTTAACGTCGATGCCGCGCGTATCGTTGATATCGAAAGCGGTGCCCAAACCAACCTCTAGCAGCGGCTCATCCAAAATGCGATACGTTACGCCATAGTCTTTTTCGTAGGTGAGCAGCGAGGACTCATGCGCGGCGATGGCGTCGACCAGACCCTCGACGAGTGCCGGGTTCAGGTATGAACGGTCCGAAAAACTGTAGAGCTCTTTGATCTGCGGAACGTTTTCATTTGTGCGATTGAGCAAAATGTCCTCGGGCTTGGTGGTGGATTGAACCGCCACGACCTTATCCTCAAGATCGGCAAGCGTGTAGATATCGCTCTGGGGATCGACCGCGACCACCTGGCGGCTCGCAAGGTACGGGCCGGCCCAACGATACTCGTTTTCGCGACCCGTCATGCTAAAGCTGCCCATGACACAATCGAGTTCGCCGCTCGCCAGCAGCTCTTTCTTCTTTTCCCAATCGATCAGCTGGTATTTTGGCTTGTAACCAATGCGAGTCAAAGCCTCGGTCAATATCTCGACATCCAGGCCAACGATATCGCCGTACTCGTCGGTATACACAAACGGTGGATAGAGGTCGCTGCCGACGTTGAGCGTCTTAAGGTTGTCGTCTTTGGCCTGCGAGGCATCCAGGCCTTCTAATGCAGACGTCGAGGCTCTGCCATTCGACCCGGAACAGCCGGCTATCGCTACGACAAAGGCGCACGCTACCGCAAGCGCAACAAACAACGAAATGGCAACCGAGCGACGGGACCTTTTCATCGAGCTCCATACGATCCTGTTTACAGACTGAAATGGTAAAAAATAATAGCAAACAAAACCACACGAGTGCCCAATGGCTACAGACGTTTTACCATGTGGGGCCTTCCAGCCGACTTGGCAGAAGGCCCCGCATGCAGCGCTCACTTACCGTGCATTAAAAACGTAGCGGTCCAGGCGGTCGCACGCTTCCTTTACGCGCGAAAGCGGCAGCGCCAGATTCACGCGAATGTGGCAGGGCCCGTGGAACGGGCGGCCGTCCTGATATCCCACGCCCACGCGCGCCCCCTCGTCGAGCAGCCACTGAATATCGCGGCCATGCTCGCGACACCACTCGGTGCAGTCCAGAAACACCATGTACGTGCCCTGCGGACGCGAATAGGACACGCCCTCAAAATGCCCGTCCACGTAATCGCAGAAGTACTCGATATTGCCGGCAAGCACCTGGTTGAGCTCGTCCACCCACTCGTAGCCCTGCGGCTGGTAGGCACCGATAAGCGCATGCATGGAGAGGACATTCATCTCGTTGTAGTGGGTCTTGTTGGACACGGCGCAGATGCGGTCACGCAGCGTCTCGTTGTAGACAATGTGGCAGCTGCCGACAAGGCCCGCCAGGTTAAACGTCTTGCTCGGCGCATAGAGGGCAACCGTGCGCATGCGGGCATCCTCGCTCACCGACTGCGTCGGGATGTGCTTGTGCCCCGGCAGGATGATATCGGACCAAATCTCGTCCGAAATCACCACGCAATCGTGCTGGCGATAGATGTCCATGGCGTGCTCGATTTCGTCGCGCTCCCATACGCGGCCGCAGGGATTGTGCGGCGAGCAGAACACCGCGGCATGGATGTGGTTTTGGGCGAGTTTGCACTCCATGTCCTCAAAGTCCATACGCCACACGCCCTGGTCGTCGAGTTTAAGCGGGCTGTGGACAATGCGATAGCCCGCGGCTTCGATAGACTTGGTAAAGCCAATGTAGGTGGGGCTGTGGACCAGCACCGCATCGCCCGGCTGGACATACGCGCGCAACGTCGACACGACGCCGCCCAGCACGCCGTTTTCGTAGCCGATATGCTCAGGTGCCAGGCCCTCGACGCCATTACGGCGGCTCTGCCATTCGATGATGCGGTCGAAGTACTCGGGGCGCGGATCGAAATAGCCAAACATGGGGTGCTGGGCACGCTGAATGATGTGCTCCTGGACCGTGGGGACCGTAGCAAAATTCATGTCGGCCACCCACATGGGAATGCGGTCGAAGCCCTCGTCGGGTGCGTTCGGAGCCATACCGGGGATCTCGCCCCAGGAGTCAACGGCGATGGAGTCCATGCCGTGGCGGTCGATGATTGAAGTGAAGTCGTATTTCATGCTGGACTCCCGTGCAAAGTAGACTGTTTCGACAGGCGTTATTGTCCACCAGCGTGGGCGGTTTTGGCATGGGGTTTGGCGCTTAATTTGACGGGTGCGGACGAATGGCCGGTTAGTCTCGCGCGTCGTTGACGGCAACTACGGTTAGCTGGGTTTCATCGACCGTAAACGATATGTCGAGCCCGGCGAAGGCCAGATGATAGACGCGGTTCGGCTCGTGCTTGCTGCCTGCGCGGCGCGGGTCTTGGCGCAGGACCTCGACCAGGCCGGGGAGCTTTGTGGGCGGGACCATATCCTGCAGCGTCTGCGGGAACTCGATGTCGAGCTCTTGCCACGGAGCATCCTCAATCCAGCCGCCGGTCGCATCCGGGTGACAGTCCGCAAACGGAATGTAGGGCTTAATGTCGTAGATGGGCGTGCCGTCGCGCAGATCGGCCCCCAGCACATGGATGATGGGGCCATCGTCGGTGAGCTCAACGTGATCGAGCCTTACGCAGGTAAGTCCGATAGGATTGGGGCGAAACGGGCTGCGCGTGGCAAAGACGCCCACGCGCTCGGCTCCGCCCAGACGCGGCGGGCGCACAGTTTTCGACCACTTGGCATTGGTGCCGGACCTGTCCTGCGTCTTGGCATCGGCAGCTATGTCCTTAGCCGTGCCGCCGGGCGTTCCGTTTTCGAAGCGCCACAGCAGCCATAGGTGAGAGAAGGAGTCCAGGCCCTCAACCGCTGCGTTGGAGGCAAATTCCGGCTCAAAGACGATGCGTCCCTGCAGATGAGGCGCCAAAAAGCTGTTGCGCGGAATGCCGAACTTCTGCGGCAGGTCGGTATGTATGTGTGCGATAGGTTCCATGCCGGTCATTGTACGGCATGGAGGCGTGGGGCGTTGCGCGCAATTCTTCGCCGCGGTCCTCCGTCGTGCAACCAACGGTTGCTTGGAAGGGCACCTGCTGCCGCGTATGCTTAAGCCATCAACCAGCAGAAAGGAGCCGCTATGGCCTTTGCAGAAAAGCTCATCGCCGTCCGTCGCGCCCATCACCTTACCCAGGAGCAGCTCGCCGCCAAGCTCTTCGTCACACGCCAAGCCGTCAGCCGTTGGGAGCGTGGCGAGGTCACACCGGGCATCGACATGATGAAGCTCATTGCAGCCGTAACCGGAGAACCCTTGTCTCACCTGCTCGAAATGCCCGAGCACTATTGCCAGAGCTGCGGCATGACACTCACGCCCGACGACTGCGGCACCGATGCTGCGGGCACCGCGACCGACCATTACTGCAAGTGGTGCTACGACCACGGCAAGTACACCTACGAGACCACGATGGAGGCGATGATCGAGGACTGTGCCCCACGGCTGGCGCAAAACACCGGCATGTCGCTCGACGAAGCCGTCTCGCTCATGGGCGCCGTCCTGCCGCAACTGGAGCGCTGGCGCACCGTGCAGGAAAACGAGGAGCGCTACGGCGCCGAAGCCCGGAAGCGCTACGGCGACGAGGCGATCGACGCAGCAAACGAAGCACTGCTGGACATGGACCCCGAGACATGGAACGACATGAAGGAACTTGAACGCGCTATTCTGGGCCAAC
Organism: uncultured Collinsella sp.; assembly: GCA_958438955.1. Taxonomy (GTDB): domain Bacteria; phylum Actinomycetota; class Coriobacteriia; order Coriobacteriales; family Coriobacteriaceae; genus Collinsella. The sequence goes on along the minus strand of CAUBTS010000047.1, from coordinate 11,139 downwards.
TCTCGATTGCCATGGGCATTGGCGACCCAGAGAGCAACGAGGCTCGTAAGCTTGTCGCGATGCATCGTCGCTGGATTGCTCTCAACTGGGGATGCGAGCCCCAAGACGAGGCGTACCTGGGCCTCGCCCACGGTTATCTTGCCGACCAGCGCTTTGTTGACTACTACGACAAGCCCTGCGCCACCGGAGCCACGGCGTTTCTGGTCCAGGCCATCGAGTCTTCGTTGACGCGCGCATAGACCGCGGCGGCTTTGGGTATTTCAATCAAAACCTCAACCGATTGGAGACCTATGGCTACTAATCACGAGCTCGCGCTGTACGTTATGACCGGCTGCCCGTATTGCTTAAAGGTCAAGCACTTTTTGGCCGATAACGGCGTGACCATTCCCGAGCGCAATATCTCGACCGATTCCGATGCCGAACAGACACTCATCGCCGTCGGCGGAAAACGCCAGGTTCCCTGCCTGTTCATCGACGGCAAACCACTCTACGAATCGAGCGACATCATCGCGTGGGTGCAGGAAAACCTGCTCTAGTACGCACGCTCTGTCCGTCCAGGGCCCCAACCCATACGACCCAAACATGTACACCAGCATCCAAAGTCGACATTTTTCGACATCTTTGGATGCTGGCGTACAGCTTTTTGGTAGTCATGGACGCTCTTGGCCGGCTAATTGTTTGAGGAGACCTTTGGATTAGGTAGCGCACAGAGATGTGGTGTAAGAGGCGGGGCATGCCCCGCCTCTTCCCTTTCTTGAAAGGGAGGGGACACCGCCTAGAATTCGTCGTTGGAGTAATGAAGGTGACGAATGGAAGGAAAGGCGATGCCCCAAGAAGAGAGTGTACTGCGCCTCGGCCGCGACGAGGCCCTCGAGGCGGCGAGGCTTTGGCAGGAGTGCGGCGACGCGCGCGAGTTCGCGTGCAGGGTGCTGGGCGGCGTGATGAACGCGCTGATGGACTCCGAGGCCCAGCAGATGTGCGGCGCGGGCCGCAACGAGCGCAGCGACGGCAGGGAGAACAGCCGCAACGGCTACCGCCCCAGGTCGCTCAAGACCGCCGTGGGCGACGTGGAGCTCGAGATACCCAAGCTCAGGCACGGCACCTACTACCCCGAGGGCATGCTCGCGCGATGGTCGCGCGTCGACACCTCGGTGGCCGCCATCGTGCAGGAGATGTACGTGTGCGGCGTGTCCACCCGCAAGGTCGAGCGCGTGGCGTCCAAGCTGGGCATATCCTCGCTGTCGAGCTCGGAGGTCTCGAGCCTCTGCTCCGACCTCGACGCCGAGGTGGCGGAGTTCCGCCGCCGCGACCTTTCGGGCATGCCGTGCTGCTACCTGTGGCTCGACGCCACCTACATGAGCTGCAGGGTCGGCTCGTCGGTCGTCTCGCAGGGCGTCGTGACCGCGATCGGGCTGGGCGCCGACGGGCGCAAGCACTTCCTGGGCTGCGACGTGGTCGACACCGAGAGCGAGGACTCCTGGGCGGCATTCCTCGGCGGGCTGCGCGAGCGCGGGCTGGCCGGCGTTCGCCTCGTGGTCTCCGACAGCCACGCCGGGCTCGTGGCCGCCGTCTCGCGCCTGTTCCAGGGCTGCGCCTGGCAGCGCTGCGTGACGCACCTGCAGCGCAACCTCCAGAGCGCCTGCTCGGGCAGGCCCGAGGACTCCAAGGCGGCCGTCAGGGACCTCGTGCACGCCGCGGTCTACCAGGACGACCCCGACCTCGCGCGCTGCGTGTGGGCCGAGGCGGCGCCCTGGTCGAGCGCTGGGTGTCCGCCAGGGCCGGCGAGGTCTTCGAGCAGGCCGAGGACTCCGCGCTGGCGTTTACGGCCTTCCCCAGGGCGCACTGGGCCAAGCTCCGCACCAACAACGTCCAGGAGCGCGCCAACCGCGAGATCAAGCGCCGCTACAGGGTCGTGCAGTCCTTCCCCTCGAGGGAGTCGATGCTGCGCCTGACGTGCGCGAGCCTCATGGAGACCGAGGGGCAGTGGTCCCAGCAGCGCGTGTTCTCCGAGGCCTCGGCCGCCGAGGGCTTCGCCGAGCCCGCGGACAGGCCGGCCCCGACAGAGGGGAGGCGCCGCGCGCTCGGGCGGCGCGCCAGGGAGATAGTGGACGAGATAGTCGAGAGGCGCGGTCTCAAGAAGGAGTAACATCGGGACTTGCAGCGACGGATCTCAGGACGCTCTTACACCACGTCTGCGCGCGCCACCTTGGATTATGGCTGTTTGACGCCTCTGGAAAGGTTTCCGAGAGGGCTGTGGTCAAAAAAGGGCAAATATGAGTACTGCTACCTGTTTAGTAGCAGCGATTTTGATCACTTCAGGAACTATTCAACGTTCCACTCGTCCGCAGACGACGTTATTTCTCCTCATATGTTCAATAAAAGTAGCTCTTAATGGGAACAAATCTCATCAGGAGCTACAATTTATAGCAAATAAATGCAACCATAATGGCAACAGTACTCATATTTGCCCTTTTTTGACCACGACCCTCCAGAATAGTCGCTGAGAGCGACACTAAATGACAAAATCCGACACTTGAACGTTCTTATATGAGTAGCCATTGAAGGACACCTAACGACTACTCCCATTCGCGACACACTGTGTCGCGAATTAAGCTGGCCCCATTACCGAAGACCAGTGAGAGCTCCTGCCCAGAATCTCAATAGCTTAATAAAGGGCTCCCCTCCGGAAGTTCAATGAGCATCCAAATTCCAAGCTGAAAAGCAAAGGAGTATCGAAGCCGTCAATGCTCATTTCCTATCGAACAGGCAGGTCAAAACAAGCTAATTAGCCCAATGAACTGCTTGTATTTTTGTCTACAAAATTGTATACAAAAAGAGAATCCGAGAACCGGCGCTCGACATTATGTCGATCGATAGGAGGCGCCATGGATGCTAAGCAGCTCGAAAAGATGATGGGGTTTGCTCCCGGAGAGTTGAAGAAAGCCGCGGAAGCCTACGAAAAAGATGAGTGGCCGAAAGGTCACACCATCAAGTTGGGAAGGCCACCAATCTCCGATGAGCCGAGCGTCGTTATATCAGCACGTGTGGGCGAATCGATTCTTGAGGCGTTTGACGAAAAAGCCAAACGCCATGGGCAAACACGCACGGAGCGGCTCAGAGAGCTCATTACACTTGATGCACTGATTGCCTAGGCCCGCTCCCCCGTCGGACCCAAACATGTACACCAGCATCCAAAGTCGACATTTTTCGACATCTTTGGATGCTGTGTACATGTTTTTGCTACATAGTCGTTGGGGACGTCCTTAAATGACCAGTCGTTAAAGAACGCCCCCGATGACTAGTTAGCCGTGGAAGCGAGCTGTGGGTGCAAGCGGCTGTTCACGAAAGACGCGCTCGACGGCAGCGCGGTATTCGTCGACCTTTTTGGTCTTGCGTACGATCTTGTGGACGGTAGCGGGATCAGCGAAAGCGCACTTGGCGTAGAACCACCACTCCTTCATGCGGAAGACCGCATTGCCGCCAATCTCTTCTGCATATGCCGCAAACAGCGTGTCGTGGAAGCGCTGCAGCTCAGCAGCCGTTGCAGCAGGGCCGCCCTTGACCATGCGAGCCAGAGCGGGGTTCGCGAGCAGGCCACGCCCCAACATCACATGGCGCGTGCCGGGATAGGCCTCCACCAGCGCGTCCATATCCTCAAGATCAAAAATGTCACCGTTATAGGCCACGGGGAACGGCGCACGCTCCAGCGTCTCGCCATAAAACTCTTTGCGCGGCGAGCCCGTATAGCGGTCCTTCTGTACGCGCGGATGCACGATCAGCTCTGCCAACGGCATGCGGCAATACAGATCGAGCACGCGCTCGTATTCGTCGTCATTCTCCAGCCCCAGCCTGGTCTTTACCGACACCGGCAACGGCGACCGCTCGCACACATCGCTTAAGAACACCTCGAGCTCGTCGAGATTGCGCAAGAAACCCGAGCCCTTGCCCTTGGCGACAACCGTTCCCGAAGGGCAACCCAGGTTGAGATTGACCTCGCGGTAGCCCATGTCGGCGAGCACCTGTGCCGCCCACACAAACTCGTCCGCGTTCTTGGACATCAGCTGAGGCACCACGTTGAGCCCCTGGTTATTGGCAGGATCGATCTCCTTAAACGCCTTGCCGCCAAAGCGGTTTCCCACCCGCGGCGGCGGCAAAAACGGCGTGTAATAGCAATCGAGCGCACCGAAGCACTCCGCATGCACGCGACGGAACACATGCCCGGTAATCCCCTCCATAGGGGCCAGCGAAAGGATCATCTACTCTTCTCTCATATCAACACAACAAAGGGGCCGTCCCTTTGTCACATGCATTATGCCTTGCGCTTCAGGCGATTCACAAGGAAGAGGTAGCTACTGAACGATGACCACCCTCCAGCCGTACCCCATACAACGAGGTTTAATACTTTTCCCGAGAAGTGAACGAGTGAAAACGGCCCCCCGAAGCATCGGCACTTTCGAGATGCAATTTCCTGCGGTTTTGCCAGCCAAATCCTGCGGGTTTGACGTCTAAAAATGTCGATGCTTCGGAGGTCCAAGTATGGCCGTTCACTTCTCGGAAAAGTATTAGACCTCGATTTACATGCCACTCAATGTGACAAAGTGGCTGCTCCTTTGTCACATTCGATGAAAAAGGGCACCGATGTTAGTCGATGCCCCAAAGCGGCTGCAGGTTAAGCCCTACAGCGTATGTCTAAGACGAATCGAACTATTCGTCCCAGGAGAGGTTCTTACCAGTCTTTTTTGCCAGCAGCAAGAACAGGCCGATAATAACGTTGCATGCGATGCAGAAGATGAAGACGCCCTGGAAGGAGCCGACAAGCTCATAGACCTTCATCATAACGGGCATGCCAAAGGCGCCGACGATATAGCCCACGGAGCAGATCAGCGCGAAGATGCGACCGAAATCGCGGGAGCCAAAGACATCCATAACCAAAACGGTCAGGGCAGTGCCAGCGATGACGTACATTACGTCGTTCACGCCTGCTGCGAGGATGCTGAGCGTCGAGTTGCCGCTGCTCATCATGAGCATGACAAAGGAGAGGATGGAGACAGCGAGCCAGCCCAGAATGGCCTTCGTGCTGCCGAACCTATCGCAAGTGGTGCCGACGATCGGATTGAGGAACAGATCGAAGAGCGATGCAGCGGATACCATGAAGCCGCCCACCATGGGGCTAAAACCAACCTCGGAAGCATACGTCGGGAAGAGCTGGTTCATGCAGCAAGTGAGCTGAACGAGACAGAGGAAGCCGATGCAGAAGAAGAAGGCAGGCGACTTAATGGCGCGCGCATAGCTAACGCCACGCGTGCTATCCTCGGTCGTCTCCTCGGTCTCGGTGACCGTCTCGCCCTCGACGTAGCCATAGGGCAGCATGCCCTTGTCCTGAGGCTTATAGCGAATAATCAGGACGGAAGCGGGGAGAATGAGCACGGCGGAGACGCCAGCGAGCACCAGATAGCCAGTCCTCCAGCCAGCGGCCTCGATGACAGAAGTGATGACGGGGCTCATAATGAGCATGTAAATCGAGTTCACTGCCCAAGCGAGACCGATTGCCAGGCCACCAGATTTTTTGAACCACTGGTCAATAACGTCGGACATGGCGACGCCGGTGGTGAAGGCGAAGCAAACGCCAATCAGGGCGCCAGCGGCGATGAACATCCAGACTTCGGTGTAGAAGGCCATGCCTGCGCCGGCAGCAAGCAAAATAAGCTCGACAACGGGGAGCCAAACCTTGCCAACGACCTTGGGAATGAGTTTTCCGACAAACGGAAGAGCTGCCGCAAGACCAATGAGCGTTGCGGTGAAGTAATACGAGAAGATGGAATAGTCAAACCCGAACTCCTCGCACACGGGTGCGACGAAGGAGCCCGCGATGACGCTATAGGATCCGGTCGTGCCAGCAGACATAAGGCCGAGCGCGATTACGAGAACCCATGCGTAAACCTTGCTGCTCTTTAACTTTGCATTTTCCATTGATACAGCTCCTAGAGACCCAGAAGGGCACACATAACGGCCTTGATGGTGTGCTGACGGTTCTCTGCCTCACGGAAGATGACCGAAGCGTTGGCCTCAAAGCACTCGTCGGCAATCTCAAAGCCCTCGGTGATGATTTCGCGATGGAGGTCGTTCTTGCACTGGTCGAGGAGCATTTTGCCGACACGGTGATCTGCGTTATGGACAGAGGGAAGCTCATGCATGCAGAAGATGTCGGGATTGTTGGTGCGCTTGCACAGCTCGCTGGTGACGCGATAGGGGTACAAAGACTCGGCATCGCCCAGCCAGGAGTTGTAGTCGTCGGGATCCAGAACCTCTTCGCCGCACTCGGGGTTGATGTAGCGCCACTCCTCGGTAACGATAACGTCAACGCCATCCAGGGCATCGAGGTCAGAGGTGATGGTAAAGGTCCTATTGGGAGCGTACTTGGCGTAGCAGGCCTCCACCTCTTCGATCATTTCCTTGCACATCTGATGACGGAGGTCGTCGGGGCCGATGGCGAGGAAGTCCATGTCGAGCATAGCGCACAGACGGCCATACCACACCGGGGCGCCGGCGCAGTTGCCAACGAAAGCCATCTTCTTGCCGCGGCTCGTACGCAAACCGCCCCATTGCTCTTCCATCGTAAGAGCGTCAGCGAGCATCTGAGTCGGGTGATCGCCGAGAGTAAGGGCATTGATGACCGGGATGTCAACCAGGTCGGCGACGTCATAGAGGAACTGCTCGTCCTTCTGTGCGCGATAGACGATGAGATCATACATGCCGTTAAAGACGCGCATGGCGTCCTTGACGGTCTCGCAGTCACCCATGTGGGAGTTGGTCAGATAAGTGAAGCCCATGCCCAAATCGTTGCAGGAGGTCTCGAATGCGCAACGAGTACGGGTCGAGCCCCACTCAAAGTTGGCGAGGACGTTTTTGCCGGGGAAGTAGCGCTGGTCGACACCAGACTTCTTCTGAGCCTTAAGGTTCCAGGCAAGATCGATGAGATAGCGGAAATCCTCGGAGGAGAGATCATGGATGTTGATGTAGTCGCGACCGCGGAGGCTGTTGTTCATGCCTATTTCCTTTCGAATTATTATCAAAATTATTGTTGAATGTGTCCCCGAGGAAAACACGGATATCCCTCGGGGAGCGGTACATGTGGCGCCTAAGCCAAAGAGCGCAGGCTCTAAGGCTCACTAACGACTGGCCGCCACGTCCTTAGTCCAGCAGTGCACGCCGCCGCCGGACAGGTTAAGCGCGAGGGAATCAATCATGATGACCTTGCGATCGGGGAAGCAGCTCTCAAGAACTGCCTTGGCCTGCTCATCCTTCTCTTTCACGACCTCGCTCATGCCCTCGTGGTAATAACGCTGGCCAAGAACGACGCCGTTGCAAATCAGGAAGTTGCAGTAGCTCGCTGCGGCGTAGAAGTGGACGGGGCCCTCGGGCCAGGGGGTGCCATCCATAAACTTGCCGCCCATTTCGTCGATGAAGCCCTTATAGAGCTCGTAATCTTCATCGCCAGGGGCGATAACGACTTCAATAGGCTCGGCGGTGGGCATACGAACGATCTCGAAGGGCTTGCCCTCCCAGTCCGTTTCGTTGCTCAGGATCTCGTAGGCTGCCTCAATGCGGCGACGAGACTCTGCTCCAGCCTTGCTCGAGGCTGCCTCTTCATCGGACACCTCGGCAAGAAGAATCTTGTTCGGAGTGATAAAGCGACACATCTCATCAATGTGAGCTGCAAAGCTCATGCCAAAGACGGGAGTTCCGTCTTCCTTCTCGTCGAGGATGCCCAGTCGATAGTCGTCGTCCTCGAGCATAGGCTGCGGAAGCCAGATAACCTTGTTGAGGTTGTAGATGCGCTTATACTCGGCCTCTACTTCCTCTTTCGTGAACTCGGGATTACGCTTGCGGCATTCCGTGTCCTCGATGGCGATCAGAGTGCCGTGACCGTCAAACTCGCGGTCGCCGCCCTCCGAAACCATTTCGGAATTGACGATATCGAAGCAACCGAGCGCAACCGCCATGTGAACGGCTGCCTTACGTGCGGACTGGCACTCCGGGGAGTTCTTGTCCCACACGCCGTAATAGGTCCAAGCGGGGTTGACCATATAAGAATGGCCCTTGTCGTCGACCATGATGCTGGGACCGTTGTCGCGGACATAGAAGTTGGAGTCTTCGAACTGCGTGATCTCGATGCGATCGAGATCAACCCCCTCCTCCTTCAGGCGCGAGCAAGCCTCCTCATAGGAGCCGGGGGTGCCGCAATTGAGGTTGACCGTAACGTCGCCATACTCGAGCAGAGCCTTGATCACGTCAACGCAGGGCTGGCGGTTATCGTAGCCCTCTGCACGGATGTAATCGGGAAGCCATGTCACATAGACGTTGGAGCGCTTCTCGAACTCGCCCGGCATACGATAGTTCTCGTACATGGTTGGTCCTTCCGTCGGGTTTCCCGCGATGCTGTCCGGCCGCGACAATAGCGGGGTTTCACCTGCTATAGTACTACTATACCTACCGTTCGGTAGATAATTTTGAATAATTGCCGCTCGCCTACTGATACATACCGTTCGCCGTATATAGTGTTCATGTTTGGACACGAATTGATGTTCCGTTGCCATCCTTAATAATGTTGGTAGTGCGGAAGTGATTTGCAATGGAGAAATGCAGCGTGAGCACAAGAAAAAAAATATTGGACGCAATGTACGATCTTGTGGCAGAAGTCGGTTATGACAAAGCGTCTATAGGAAAGATTTGCGACTTTGTCGGTATATCCAAGCCGTCGGTGTACTACTACTTTCCCTCAAAAGAGGAGATTTTCACTACGCTCTTGGACAGCATGTTTCCGACCATTGACTATCAGCGCGACTACTCGCTAATAGTCGATAGGGACGGGTTCAAGGCCGCGCTTATCGAGCTCGGCAATTCAGTTATAGGTGGCTATCGAAGCGATGAAAAGCGCCGGCGCGTGCTGGCCGAGGTTAGCGTTCAAGCAAATCGAATTCCTGCAGTTCAGGAACGTCAAGCGACGGCGACCAAACGAACCATGGATGCGCTTAAAGACATCCTTCTTCATGGTGTAGAGATTGGCGCGTTTTCCGATAGCGCCGACGTAATGCTCTACGTACAAATTCTTTATACCGTTCTGGAGGGAGCAAGCAATACGGTCGCTCAAGGTGAGGATATTGATGAGAAAGCGGTTTGGGCGGGAATAGTCGAGCTTATGTTCAAATAGACCAGCCAAGCTGAAGCGCATGTTGGCGCCCATGGTGCCTGCGGGCAACCTTTAAAACGAAAACAGGGGTCGACTCCAATCTGGCTTGGAGTCGACCCCTGTTGCGTGGCAATCTATGCCGGTGCAATCGGCGCTTATTACTTTTCAGCAGCCTTATTGAGAAAGCCGGAAACGATAGCAAACGCAGCAATCATAAGGTTGCAGGCAATGCAGAAGATAAATACTCCCTGGAATGACCCTGCCATGCCGTAAACCTTCATCATGACCGGCATTCCAAAAGCACCGACGACATAGCCCGCTGAGCAAACGATCGAATAGATCCTTCCAAAATCGCGTGATCCAAAGAGCGAGAGGAGAAGCATCGGCATTGCGGTTCCAACGATGGCGAACATGACATCGTTTACACCAGCTGCAATGATGGAAACGGTCTCATTGCTTCCGCCAATGATAAGAAGCAGGAATGAAAGAATGCTGACACCTGTCCATGCGACCGTTGCTTTAATAGCGCCAAGCTTGTCGCATGTTTTGCCCACGAAGGGATTTAGGAAGATATCGGAGAGTGAAGCTGCCGAGACCATTAAGCTTCCTACGATAGGATTGAAACCGACCTCGCTTGCATAGGTTGGAAACAGCTGGTTCATGCAGCAGGTGAGCTGCGCCACGCAAAGCAAGAGGACACAGAGAATAAAAGACGGCGTTTTCGCGGCATCGCGGAGTGCCATGCCCGAAAGGACATCTTCCTGCTCATCGGCGCTGCAGCTCTCATGGGTTTCGGAGGCGGTCTCTCCGTACGGAAGCATATTGCGATCAGAGGGGTTAAGGCGAATGATAAATGCGCTTGCAGGCAAAATCATAGCTGCAGAAACGGCCGCAAGCACGATGTATCCCGTACGCCAGCCTTGCTGCTCGATGACCAGCGTAATGACAGGACTCAATAACAGCGTGCAGAGAGAATTAACGCCCCAAGCGAGGCCGATGGCGAGACCGGACGATTTGCTGAACCATTGGTCAATGACATCGGGCATGCAGACGCCCGTTGTAAACGAAAAGCAGATGCCGATCACTGCGGCGGAGACGGTGAACATCCAGACCTCGGTGTAGAACGCCATTGCGGCGCCGGCGGCAATAAGGACGAGTTCAATGCAAATATGCCATGGTTTGCCGATTACTTTTGGAATGAAGCGACTCAAAAGCGGAAGCCCAAGCGCAAGGCCAAGAAGAATCGCGGTGAAATAGAAAGAAAAAGAAGTGTAGTCAAAGCCCAGATCTTCACATACTGGAGCAACGAATGAGCCGGCAATAATGCTATATGTGCCAGTTGTTCCGGCGGACATTAAGCCGAGCGCAATAACGACGACCCAAGCAAATGCGCCGCTTTCACGGAGACAATCTTTTTTGGCTGGTGTGGTGAGAGTCATGGTTGCTCCATTTCTATCGGCAATACATCCTATATGCCTACCGATAGGTATATAAACCAGAGGACTCTTCGTCAAGCATTAAGCGGGGAGAGGGAGTTCTTAACCTGCCGAACGGTAATTAGACCCCGTTTTCGCAAGGGTCTCAATGCGACAAAGGGACTGTCCCTTTGTCGCATTATTCGGAGCGCAGGGCTTCGACGGGGTCCTTCTTGGATGCGCTGCGAGCAGGCAGCAGGCCGGCAACGACCGTCAACAGCACCGAAATCGCGATGAGTACCAGCGCATCCTGCACGGGCAGGCTCATCAGGTTGGGAACCTGCTTGGTCGCAAGCGCCCAGGCATTGACCGGGAGGCTCACGAGCACCACGACGGCGATGGCAAAAACGCCGGCGATGAGGCCCTCGATAAAGGTCTCGGCGTTGAACACGTTTGCCACGTTACGCTTCGACGCGCCAATCGCGCGCAGGATGCCAATCTCCTTTTTGCGCTCCAGCACGCTGATGTAGGTGA
>CAUBTS010000046.1 GCA_958438955.1 uncultured Collinsella sp. | reverse complement strand
GCGCTGGGCGCCAGCTGGATTTTTCTGTTCCGCGCCTACCAGACGATCGGCGTCGGCGTATCCTCGCTGCTGTACTACTGCGGCCCCATCATTGTCATGGCGCTCTCCCCGTTTATCTTTGGCGAAAAACTGACCGGCGGCAAAATCGCCGGCTTTATCGCCGTCGCCTGCGGCGCTTTTCTCATTGCAGCGCAAGGTCTGGGCGGCAGCATGCCCATTGCGGGTATCGTCTGCGGCATCGCCTCGGCATTTTGCTATGCGCTGATGGTCATCGCCAGCAAGGGTGCGCCGCACATCGAGGGCCTCGAGAACTCCGCGCTCCAGGTGAGCGCCGCCTTTGTGACCGCACTGGTCCTCACGCTCATCACGCAGGGCGCTCCCTCGTTCCTGTCCGCCGGCGTCGCCGCCAGTATTGATTGGCACGCCGTCGCTATGCTCGGCGTCGTCAACACCGGCATTGGTTGCCTGCTCTACTTTAGCGCCGTCGCCAAGCTGCCCGTCCAGACCGTCGCCGTCGTCGGCTACCTCGAGCCGCTTTCGGCGGTCGTGTTCTCGGCCGCCCTTTTGGGTGAAGCCATAACACCGGTCCGCCTGCTGGGCGCCGCGCTTATCATCGGCGGCGCGATTTTTTGCGAACTCGCCGGCAAACGCGCAAACGCCAAGGCTGGCATCGCCCAGACAGTACGTGCTTAAAAAGCCCCTGCTTTGAAATGCTACCTGCGTAGATAAATAATCCCCAGCTGAGGATTATTGTCTAAAATAACCCGATGTGCCAAACTGCTCTTGTATGTATAAAGACGGCATAAAGATTATCTGTCCTAGACAGATAACCGGATGTCAAAGGGAGTCCACGTGGCACACAACAAACTGGAGGCAAGCCCCCAAGACCAGCGTGGTCAAGGCGGGCACGGAGCCACCCCCCTCTCCGCTGGCATGCTGCTCGTAACGCTCGGCGTCGTCTATGGCGACATCGGCACGAGCCCCATGTACACCATGAAATCAATCGTCGCCAACAACGGCGGCATCGGTACCGTCAGCGAAGACATGATCTTGGGAGCGCTTTCGCTTGTCATCTGGACCATGACGCTCGTGACCACGGTCAAGTACGTGGTTATCGCCATGAAGGCCGATAACCACAACGAGGGCGGCATCTTCGCCCTGTTTAGCTTGGTGCGCAAAGTGGCGCCGTGGCTGATCCTTCCCGCCATGATCGGCGGCGCGGCGCTGCTCGCCGACGGCATCCTCACCCCCGCCGTCACGGTTACCACGGCCATCGAGGGCTTGCGCACTATCGAGTGGGGCCACGCGCTTTTGGGTGACGGCCAGACCAACGTCATCATCATCACCATCATCATTATCTGCGGCCTGTTTGCCATGCAGCGCGCCGGTACCTCGTCGATCGGCAAGCTGTTCGGCCCGCTCATGACGTTGTGGTTCCTGTTCCTGGCAGGCGCCGGCCTGTTCAACATGCTCGGCAACCTGTCCATCCTGCGCGCGCTCAACCCCATCCGCGGCATCATGTTCCTGTTCTCGCCCATCAACCACTCGGGCATCATGGTGCTCGGCTTTGTCTTCCTGTCGACGACCGGCGCCGAGGCCCTCTACTCGGACATGGGCCACGTTGGCAAGGCCAACATCTATGCATCCTGGCCGTTTGTTAAGGCGGCCCTTATCCTCAACTATCTGGGTCAGGGAGCTTGGCTGCTCGCCAATAACTCCAACCCCCAGATGCTCGCGATGGATATCGTCAACCCGTTTTATATGATGCTTCCCGAGCCCCTGCGCCCCTTTGCCATCGTGCTTTCGGCCGTAGCGGCCATCATCGCCTCGCAGGCGCTCATCACCGGCTCGTTCTCGCTGGTATCCGAGGCCACGCGCCTCAACCTTATGCCGCATCTGCGCATCCACTACCCCAGCGACACCAAGGGCCAGCTCTATATTCCGCTCGTCAACAACATCATGTGGGTCGGCTGCATCTTCATCGTGCTGCTGTTCCAAAACTCCGAGCGCATGGAGAGCGCCTACGGCCTCGCCATTACCGTGACCATGCTCATGACCACGACGCTTTTGACGAGCTATATCGCTGGCATTCTCAAGCACAAGCTGGGCGCCTGCGTCTTCGCCCTGCTCTTCGGTGCCATTGAGCTGTGCTTCTTTGCCTCGTGCCTCACCATGTTCTTTGACGGCGGCTATGTGATGATCTTCCTGGCCGCACTGCTGTTTGGCCTTATGTACGTGTGGCGCCGTGGCACCGCCATCGAGCGCACGCAGACGATTCTGTTGCCCGTCTCCAAGTACATCGATCAGCTCAACCGCCTGCGCAACGACGAGACCTATCCCGTGCTCGCCGACAATCTGGTATTTCTCACCAACAGCCCCGACCCGCTCACGCTCGACCGCGACGTGCTCTATTCCATCCTGGATAAGCATCCCAAGCGCGCCAAGGCATATTGGTTCATTAACGTGCACGTTACCGACGAACCCTATACGCACGAGTATTCCGTCGAGACCTTTGGCACGGACTTCCTCTTCCGCGTTCGCCTGGACCTGGGCTTTAAAGTCAACCAGCGCGTCAACGCTTATCTGCGTCAGATCGTCGGCGACTTGATGGCATCGGGCGAGCTGCCGCCGCAACATCACACCTACTCCATCTACGAGACACGCGGCAACGTGGGTGACTTCCGCTTTTGCATGCTGCGCAAGATGCTTGCCCCCGAAACGGACATCAACCGCAATGACCACCGCGTGATGGCCATCAAGTACGCCGTCCGCCGCGCCTGCGGAAGCCCGGCACGCTGGTACGGTCTCGAGAACTCGGCCATCATCATCGAGTACGTGCCGCTGTTTGCCCGCATGCGCCCGGCCGTTAAGCTCGTGCGCACCCAGGTGCCGCTCGAGGTTCAGATCGAAGAGGCCGAGGAAATGGAAGTCGACATCTTCTCGGACGACTTGGTCAACGGCAACGAAGCCGGTAAGGACATGAACGTCGATCCCACCGAGTTGCTCGAGAGCGTCGCCGATACGCCCGAACAGCAACAGCTCGACGGCCTCGAGAACGAACAACTCAACGACGCCAACTTCTAGCGACGTCACAAATCAACGACAGCGGCCCTGCACCTCACGGGAGATGCAGGGCCGCTTTGCATTGCGGTAAAGCTATCGGCTACGAACGACGCGGCTCGGGAACCACGAGTCTATCGGGGCTCGCGCCCTCGGCATCCATCAGGCTCACGTAGCGAATCGACGGATCCCCATACATCGCGTAGTAATAATTGCCCGTGCGCGCGCTAAAGCATCCGGTGTAGATAGTCTTCTCGAACTTGCCATCGCCCATCCTGGACGCTCCCTCGATCATCACCACGCCCTCGAGCGAGCGGAACATGCGAACGACGTTTTCGGTCTCGCTCTCCTTTTGCGGGTAATTGGCATTGAGGTACGCCGCCTTTACAAAACGGCTCGGCGAATAGCAATCGCCCGGAATGCCGCGCATGCCGGCACCGGCTCCATAGGGCTTGAGCTCGGCGCCACGCCATGTCGCCGTCTGCGGAAAATCGCTTGTGGCGGTGATATAGGTGCGTAGGTTTTCCATATGCCACGGGAAGGTCGGCTGATTGGCAAGGGTGTCGACCGGATCGTCGTATACATGCAGGCCGTCAGTCATCATCTCGACCACGATGCTGCGCTGGCTGTCGCCGATAATCCAATGGAGCAGTGACACGCCCAGCCCCTCTCCGGCAGATTTGGCGACAATCACCGTGTCGCGCAGCGCGGCCTCGACCTCATCGACCGTCGAGAACGTCGCTGCCACCCACAGGGGAAACTCATAGGCCGCGATATTGGTCTTGCCGTCGACAGGGCCCTCGGCATACTCGGCATAACCCGGGAAATTGAGACCCGCCACGGCGAGGCCCGCATCGTTGCCGCAATCGAAGAACATAGGGTAGTTCCTGTAATCGATGCACATACCGATCACCGCGTGCGCCGCTGTCGCGTCGTCGATAAACGAATACGGAATGTGAAACCCGCGCGGCATCACGCGAACCTGTTGGCCGTAGTCAAAGCTCCAGTCGAGATTGCGGCCCAGATACATGTGGCCAGAATTATCGGTAAATCGAATACTCGTACACATAGCGCCTCCTAGCTTTACGTTCTTGCTAATTTCATTGTCTCCAAACAAAAAGGCGCTAAACACAAAAGCCCGGACATGACAACAATGTCATGCCCGGACTATTCAAACAGGATAAACTCAACCAAGTTAACCCCGCAGGTCGTCTAAGGGGTCAAAGTGCCGCAGATTGCCACGAAAGAGGAGCGAAGCGTACTTAAGGTACGCGAGCGACGATTGAGCGGCAAGGTGCGGTGCTTTGGTCCCCTTAGACCAACTTTCCAAGACAGTGATCGATCATATGCTGGATCATCTGTGCCTCAAAGCCCGCGTAGTCGCGGCGGCACTCCTTCATCTTGCCGTCGACAATCTGGTCAAAGGCAACCTTGCACTTGATATAGCGCGTGGACTTGGTGACCTCCTCGTGCGTCAGGCAGCTCTCCTCCATCTTGCTGGCACCCAGGCCAAACACCAGACGGGGGTTGTACAGCACATGGGGCTCGCCGGCGTCGTCCAGATAGACGCAGACCTTCTTGGTGACGCCGATCTGGTTGGCGGCAAGGCAGCCGGCATCGTCGAGCGACTTGATGGTATCGATCAGGTCCTGTGCCACCGACTCGTCTTCGACGGTCGCGACCTCGCAACGCTGGGACAGAATAGCCTCGTCGTGGCAGAGCTCTTTAATCATACGTTCCTCCATAGGGGTCGTTGTAACTGCTTAAGTATACGGTACCCACACATTTTCATGCGAAAAATACCGTCCGTCTGCTACAAAGCGCCGAACATCAACATGCGAGGAACATCAACCTTTCAAAGGCGATATAGTAGTTGAGTTCGTGTCAATCGGCCTAAACTCGGGGCCGAACAAGGAAAGGGTATGCATGGACGAACTTTTTCACGTCAGTGAGCGCAAGTCCACAATCGGGACCGAACTTCGCGCTGGACTGACAACATTCCTGGCGATGGCCTACATCATCGCCGTCAACCCTGCGGTGCTCTCGGGCGCCGGCATCGATGCGGGAGCGCTCGCCTGCGCCACCTGCCTGGGCGCCGGCATCATGACCATCTGCATGGGCATCTTCGCCAACCGCCCGCTCGCCTGCGCGTCGGGCTTAGGCGTCAACGCGATGATCGCCGGAATCACCACCACCGTCTGCGGCGGTGACTGGCACGTGGCCATGAGCGTCATCTTCCTTGAGGGCGTCGTCATCTTGCTGCTCGTGCTTTGTGGCCTGCGCGAGGCCATCATGGACGCCATCCCGGTTGTCCTGCGTCACGCCATCTCGGTGGGTCTGGGCCTGTTCATCGCCATGATTGGCCTGTGCGATGCCGGCATTATCACCGCTGGCGCCGGTACACTCGTCGGTCTGGGCGACATCACCTCCCCCACCTTCATCGTCGGCATCATCTCCATCCTGGTGACAGTCGCCCTCGCCTGCCGCAACGTCCCCGGCTCGCTGCTCATCGGCATCGTCGTCGCCGTCATCGCCGGTATCCCCCTAGGTGTGACCCATGCTCCGACCGGTATCATCGCCCCGCTCGACTTCTCGAGCATCGGTGGCCCCATCGCCGACGCCGGCGGCGTGCCCGCCATCGTCAAGGTCCTTACCGACCCCACGCTCCTCGTCATCTCGTTCTCGCTGCTCATGAGTGACTTCTTCGACACCATGGGCACCGCGATGGCCGTGGCCAAGCAGGGCGAGTTCCTCACCGACGACGGCAACGTCGAGAATATCAAGGAGATCCTGATCGTCGACTCCGCCGCCGCTGCTGTGGGCGGTTTCATGGGCGTCTCCTCCATCACCACCTTCGTCGAGTCCACTTCCGGCGCCGCCGACGGTGGCCGCACGGGCCTCACCTCCGTCACCACCGGCGTGCTGTTCATTCTCGCCGCGTTCTTCTCCCCCATCGTCACCATCGTTTCCAGCGCCGCCACCTGCGGTGCTCTGGTCTACGTCGGCTACCTCATGATGAGCGAAGCCTCCGAGATCGACTGGTCCGACGTGTCGCAGGGTTTCCCGGCGTTCATGATCGTCGCCGGCGTGCCCTTCACCTACTCCATCTCTGCCGGCATTGGCCTGGGCTTTATCGCCTACGTGATCGTCGCGCTCTTTAAGGGCGAGGCCTCCAAGATCAAGCCGCTCATGTGGATCGCAGCCCTTGCCTTCCTCGTCTACTTCTTCGTGGCGTAACGGCATAGTCTGCTAAAGCAGAACATCAAGGCGCGAAGTCGCATCGAGCGGCTCCGCGCCTTTCTTTTAGCGTCTGCCCCCGCGCCAGCGTGCGACAATTGAGGCTGTCAATATCACAACACCGAGAGAAGCCTGCCTTGGAAGCGCATCATAAGCAGATAACCGTTTATTCAGAGTGTGTGGAAGGCGCGCCCGTCATCTACCTTCCCGTGGTTATGGGCGACGGTAGTGAAGTCTACGAGCGCTGCCGAGAGCTCGACTGCCCGCCCTTCACCCTTGCCGCCATTGGAGGACTCGATTGGAATCGCGAGCTGAGCCCCTGGGAATGCGACGGAACTATACGAGATGCCGAGCCCTTTGGCGGACAGGCGTCTGAGTTTCTCGATGAGCTGCTGAATCAGATAATCCCAGAGGCCGAATCATCACTTCCCTGCCCGCCCACCTGGCGCGGCATTGCCGGCTACTCGTTGGCGGGTCTTTTTTCACTGTGGGCACTTTGGCAAACAGATGTCTTTGAGCGCGCGGCAAGTGCATCGGGGTCGCTGTGGTTCCCCGGCTTTATCGACTACGCGCGCGAGCGCACGATGACAGCCACGCCCGACGCCGCCTATCTGTCGCTCGGTAAAAAGGAAACCAAGACGCCCAACCGCATGATGCGGCACGTACTCGACGATACGCGTGCGATGGAAGAGCTGTTTATCGAGCGTGACATTCCAACAACGCTGGAGCTCAACCCCGGCAATCACTTTGCCCAAACTGACCTGCGCATGGCGCGCGGCATCCACTGGATACTGACGCATTAAAAATGGCGTCCACGCGTACATACGCATGGACGCCATTTTTAATTTGGCTGAACGCAGCTGCTATTCAGCAGTCTCCTCAAGCTCGGAAGTATCGAACTCAAAGTCATTACCGGGCAGGATGGCGTTGAGCACAATGCCCACCAGCGAGCCCACGGCAAGGCCCGAAAGCGAAATCGTCACGCCGCCCAGCTCCAGCACGATGGCACCGGCGGTACTGTAGGCAATGCCGAGCGAAAGCACGAGCACCAGAGCCGCCACCAGCACGTTGCGGTTGTTCTGGAAATCAACCTGATTCTCGATGAGGTTACGCACGCCAACGGCGCTGATCATGCCGTAGAGCACGAGCGACACACCGCCGATAACGCACGCCGGCATGGCGGCAATCACCGCAGCAAACTTGGGGCAGAACGAAAGCACAATGGCGCAGCAGGCGGCAATGCGAATCACACGCGGGTCGAACACGCGCGTAAGCGCAAGCACGCCGGTGTTCTCGCCATACGTGGTGTTGGCCGGAGCGCCAAAGAGCGACGCCAAGATGGTCGCCAGGCCATCGCCGAGTAGGGTACGGTGCAGACCGGGATCGGCAATGTAATTGCGTTCGCAGGTAGAGCCAATGGCGGAGATATCGCCAATGTGCTCAATCATGGTCGCAAAGGCCAGCGGCATGATGGTGATGATGGCCGTCGTGGCAAGACCGCTATCGAACTGCGGGCCAAAGAGCGCAAACACGGTGTTGCCCCACACGATGGGCAGACCGACCCAGGGGGCGGCTGCGACGCCAGAGAAGTCGACCTCGCCCAACGCGGCCGCAACGGCATAGCTCACCACAACGCCCAGCAAAATCGGCACGATCTTGACCATGCCGCGGCCCCAAATATTGCAGACGACGATCACGGCCACAGCGATGACAGCGACAAGCCAGTTGGTCTGGCAGTTGGCAATGGCAGAGCTTGCCAAGATCAGGCCGATGGAAATGACGATGGGGCCGGTCACCACCGGCGGGAAGAAACGCATAACGCGCTTGGCGCCAAAGGCACGGAACAGGGCCGCCAGCACCGGATAGAGCAGGCCGGCGCAGGCTACGCCCAGGCAGGCGTAGGGCAAAAGCTCGGTCTCTCCGTTGGGCGCGATTGCGGCATAACCGGCAATAAAGGCAAACGATGAGCCCAAAAATGCCGGCACCTTACCGCGCGACAGGAAGTGGAACAGCAGCGTGCCGATGCCGGCGAACAGAAGCGTCGCCGAAACGGAAAGGCCGGTGAGCACGGGCACGAGCACCGTGGCTCCGAACATCGCAAACATGTGTTGCAAACCCAACACAAACATGCGCGGGCGGCCGAGCGACGATGCATCGTAGATGGCATCGGTGACGGCGGGCGTCGAGGATTGGGACATGGAAGTCCTTTCATGATGGAAGGGCGATCAGGCATATCAGATAACCTGCCCGAACGATACGATCCGAACCATTGTACGTGATACGCCATGTCTCGCGCGCGCCGTCACCTGCAAACGGTAACGTTACTTCCAAACGCGCTCAGCAATGCGCTTGACCAGCGCGATCTTTGCCCACTGTTCGTCCTCGGTCAGCTTGTTGCCAATCTCGCAGCTGGCAAAGCCGCACTGGGGCGACAGGTACAGGTTCTCGAGCGGCACGTACTTTGCGGCCTCATGGATACGTTCGACGATAACGTCTTCGTCCTCAAGCTCAGCCGCCTTGGTGGTTACCAAGCCCAACACGACCTTCTTGCCCGGGTCAACGTACTTGAGCGGCTCAAAACCGCCGGCGCGGGGTGTGTCGAACTCCAGATAGAACGCATCGACGTTCTCATGTGCGAACAGATACGGAGCGATAGGGTCGTAGCCGCCTTCAAAAGCGTAGGTGGAGTGGTAGTTGCCGCGGCACACGTGCGTGTTGATAACCAGATCGTCGGGCTTGCCCTCGATGGCAGCGTTGTTGAGCGCCACGCCCAGCTCGCTTACCTTTTGCAGGTCGACCGGGCTCATGCCGGTTTTGGCGACAAAATCGGTATCGCAGTAGATGCCCCAGGTGCAGTCATCAAACTGGATGTTGCGGCAGCCTGCTGCGTACAGGTCGGCGATCACCGTGCGATAAGCGGCTGCAATGGCGTCGGCAAGTTCCTCGTCGGTCTTATAGACGGCACGCAGGCTCTCCTGCTGGCCGTCGCAGCGATCGAGCGTAACCTCAGAGAACGTCTGGATAGGCGCCGGGATGGTCTGGCGTGCAACGTGGCCCTCTCCCTCAAGCGCCTTGACGAACTTAAAATGCTCGACGAACGGGTGGTTCTCGCCGCTAATGGGACCGGTAACCACAGCGGTGTCGGCCGTCGTCTCCTCGTCATGGAACATATAACCCGTGCGTGAGGTACGGCGCTCAATGCCGTTGAGTCCCCACATAAAATCGAGGTGCCAGTAGCTGCGGCGGAACTCGCCATCGGTAATCACCTGCAAGCCGGCAGCCTTCTGCTTGGCCACTAAGTCGCGGATGGCCTCGTCCTCGACGGCCTTAAGGCCGGAAGCGTCGAGTTTACCCGCGACATAGGCGGCATGGGCGTCCTTTACAGCCTGCGGACGAAGAAAACTGCCGACGATATCGGCACGAAACGGCGCGTTCGGTTGAATCGAAGTGCTCATAGATATCTCCCTTTGCATTGGTTGCTTTACTGGGACAGAGTATGAGCGTTCATATGGCCATCGTAAAATATACGTTTATAACAGTTTGATATAGATGCTTCCTATATCAGTCTGGACTGTCATAAAGAGACTTGAACCGTGCGGAGCACAGCATCCTAGATATGCTGACGAATCGCGTCGATATAGGCCCGACCGTAGCGCGTGAGCGTCGTGTTCTTGCGCGTGATGATGCCAATCTCCATGTACTCGTCCACGTCGAGCGGAATCGAGATAATACCCGGCCCGTTGAGCTCGTGGCTGATCACGCCCGAACACACCGTGTAGCCGTTGAGGCCCATGGCCAAATTGAACAACGTCGCACGGTCGCGCACACGGATATTTTTGCGACGCTCGAACGTCGAGGTCAGCTCCTCGGAATAGTAAAACGAGTTGTAGCTGCCCTGCTCGTAGGACAGGAACGGGTAGTCTTCCAGATCCTCGAGCGTCACGCTGGAGCGGTCCGCCAGCGGATGGTCGGCGCAGACGAAGACATGCGGCGTGGCGCAGAAGAGTCCTTCGAACACGAGTTCGTTGGCCGCCAGCATGCGCTCGATGACCTCGCGATTGTGCTCGGACAGATATAGGATGCCCAGCTCGCTTTTCATGTGCGCGACATCCTCGATAATCTCGTGGGTCTGTTCCTCGCGCAGGGTAAAGTCGTAGCGCGCGGCATCGAACTCGCGGATTACATCGACAAACGCATTAACGGCAAAGGAATAATGCTGGCAGCTCACACTAAAGTGCGGCACCTGCTCGGATGCGCCCTTGTACTTGCCCTCGAGTAGGTCGGCCTGGTCGAGCACCTGACGCGCGTAGCCCAAGAAGGTCTCGCCTTCCTCGGACACAATGACGCCCTTGTTGGTGCGCTCAAAGATGTGCACACCCATCTCGTTTTCGAGATCGCGGATCGACGCGGTAATCGAAGGCTGCGACACAAAGAGCCGGCGCGAGGCCTCGGTGATGCTGCCGCATTCGGCAACCTTAACAACATACCTGAGTTGCTGAAGCTTCATGACGTTCTCCCTAGACGTTCGTGGCGCCAAGAGCCGCCGCGTCCACCTGGCGCATAAACGACGGCATCTCCCCCGTCGCGGCGCAGGCGGCAATCTGATGCAGAGCCCCGGCGACCGCATCATCTGCCGCAGCGCCGATATGCCAGCGCGCCGCCGCCGTGACGACCTCGTTGGCATTAGCGACTGCAACGGAGTTGGGAACGGCATCGATCATGGGCAAATCGTTATCGGAATCGCCAAATACGGCCACCTCGTCGGGCGTCATGCCCAAAGCGCACGCCAGCTCCAGCGCAGCGCAGCCCTTGTCCCAACCAGCAGGAAGGATGTCAAACAGGCGCACGCGGTTGTTGGGAAACACAAGCGAGAGTTCCGGAACCTCAGCGGCAACGCGCTCGCGTAGCTCCGCAAGCTCCTCACGCGAACGGGCACTCCAGATATTCGCCTTAAACACCGTCGCGTCATCGACGACGGGACGGCACGGAGCCTCTTCGCCTTTGAGCCACGCGTTGCCGCCCGACTCCATAGCGCGACGCACACGCTCGGGATCGCTCGTCACGCAGTAGGCATCGTTGCCCCAAAAATCATCGCCCAGGCTGTAGACTTTTAGAAATGTATCGTCGGTCTCTTGCTCCAGATAGTCGGCCAAACGCATCAGAGCATCGTTGTCGATTGCGTGCGAGGCGACTACTTCGCCATCGACAAACATCACCTGGCCGTTACAGAACGCGCCAGTCGAAAAGCACTCGGAACGATTTTTGAACATCCAGCCCATCGCGGACGGCTGACGACCCGAAACCGGCCCAAAATGCAGACCCGCCGCCTGCATGGCATGAATGCCCTCAATGGCGTAGTCGCTGGCACCGTCATGTCCAGCCGGAATCAGCGTATCGTCCATATCGGTCAGCACAAGTTTGATCATAGAGTCCCCCGTCATTTCCACCGTAACCATTGTAACGACCTGCCAAATAGGGACAGGTTTATTTTGGCAGGTTTTATCTGGGAAAATGCAACGCCCCTGTTGCCACCTACCAAAATAAACCTGTCCCTATTTGGCAGGTGCGCTAGTATAGGGGACAACAGATTCGATGCGGGAGTGCCGGCGGTGCAAACCACAAGGCTGAGAGGGCATGGGGCCCAATCCTTTGAACCTGTCAGTTAATGCTGGCGTAGGGAGCATGCCGCCTTTACAGGGGCGCTGTCTATGCACAGCGCCCCTTTTCTATGCCAAGGAGGCATGTGCAGTGATTGATTCGGAACAGCTTAAGCAACATATGGTCAAGGCCGTGGAGGAGATTCGCGCCACCAATCCGATGGCCGGCTCCATCACGAACACGGTGACGATCGACTTTGTCGCCAACGCGCAGCTCGCTGTGGGTGGATCGGCCGCCATGGTCTATCTTCCCGACGAGGGCGAGGCGCTCGTTGCCGGCGGCGGCGCCATCTATCTCAACATGGGCACGCTCTTCCCCATCTACGAGCAGACAATTCCCCGCGCGGCCAAGGCGGCGCACGACGCCGGCAAGCCCTGGGTGCTCGATCCGGTGGGCCTGGGCATCGGTAGCCTGCGCACCCAGCTGGTAAACGAGCTCAAGCAGTACAAGCCCGCCATCGTGCGCGGCAACGCCTCCGAGATTATCGCGCTCGCCGGCCTGTGGGGTCTTGAGGGCGAGGCGGCTGATCTGAGCCGCGTGCGCGGTGTCGATACCACCGATACGGTCGACGCCGCCCGCGATGCCGCCGTGGCGCTCGCCCGCTACACCGGCGGCGCCGTGGTCGTCTCGGGCGAAGTCGACCTGATTACCGACGGCACGACCGTGGCCAAGTCCCACGGCGGCAGCCCGCTCATGTCCAAGATCACCGGCTGCGGCTGCTCGCAGGGCGGCGTGCTGGCCGTGTACGCCTGCGCCGCCGACCCGTTTACGGCAGCCGTCTGCGGCACCGCTGTCTACAACGTTGCCGGCACGCGTGCCGCCGCCGTCGCCGATGCTCCGGCAAGCTTTAAGGTCGCCTTTATCGACGAGCTCTACCGCGCAACCGCCCAGGACATCGCCGATAACCGACTCGAGCTCGAGGAGGCATAAGCCATGTCCGAGCCCGCAACCGCTGCCGGCATGAACACACTCGTCGCCGTGGCCATCGCCCCGTGCGGCACCGGCGACGAGCTGTCCGCCGAGGTCGCCGAGGTCGTGCGCGTCATTCGCGAGAGCGGCCTCCCCAACCGCACCACCTCGATGTTCACCGAGATCGAGGGCGACTGGGACAAGGTCATGCAGGTCGTGCGTGACGCGACCTTTGTGTTGGCAAGCAAGGGCATCCGCACCGAAGTCGTGCTCAAAGCCGATATTCGGCCCGGATTTACCGACACCATGACCGGCAAGCTCAAGCGCATGGAAGCACAGATCAAGAAGCAGGAGGAAGCACGATGAGCATCCGCGACAACCTTGATATCTCGGCCTATCTGGTACTCGGCCCCGAAAACACGCTGGGACGTCCCGTGGGCGATGTGGTGGCCCAGGCGCTCGACGCAGGCTTTACCTGCATCCAGGTGCGCTCCAAGGTGGCAAGCGCCCGCGAGATCATTGCGCTGACCGGCGACGCCGCGCAGGCAATCGCACAGGCTGGCAAGACCGGTCAGGTCGCCTTGCTAATCGATGACCGCCTTGACTGCGTACTCGCCGCGCGCGAGCAGGGTATCGCTGTCGATGGCGTGCACGTGGGCCAGAGCGATATTCCCGTCGAGGTCTGTCGCAAGCTGCTGGGCCCCGACGCCATCGTGGGCCTTTCGGCCCGTTGCGAGGAGATGCTCGAGTACGTCAAGACCGCCGACATGAGCCTGGTCGACTACCTGGGCATCGGCCCACTCCACGAGACCGAGACCAAGCGCGACTGCGGACGCGCGGCCGACGGCTCCATCATCACCAAGAGCTTTGAGGACCTGGCCGCACTCCACGCGGCAAGCCCCGTGCCCATCGTGGTGGGCGGCGGCGTCAAGACGGCCGACCTGCCGCAGCTCAAGGCCACCGGCGTCGATGGCTTCTTTGTGGTGAGCGCCGTCTGCAGTGCCGACGACCCTTACGCCGCCGCCGAGGAGCTCGTCGATACCTGGCAGCAGGCATAGGCATAAGCCGAGCAGCTGATCCGCAGCCTCATATCTTCAGCAATGGAAAGCGCATCCCAGTTTGGACCTCCATTCCGGGATGCGCTTTCCGCCGAGTCCACGGCAGTTTGCCCTACCCCGCCAGATACGCTTCCAACGCCGGCAAAGTCGCCTCCGCATCGTGGCGGCCGACCTGGTAGATGCGCTCGAGCTCATCCGGTTCGCGGCACAGCGACGGCACCTTCACCGATTCGCTCGGCCGTACCACAAAGATTTCGCCGGCAGCCTCGCGACGCGCCAGGTCATCGAGCGTGGCGTTGTAGACCTCATGCCGATGCTCAAGCGCTGCGACAAACTCCGGGTAGTGACGGAACACGCGCCGCAGCATGGGCATCACACTGTTGGGCTGCTTCACAAAGCCCGCCGGCTGTGTGAGCACCACGATATTGCGGTCATACCCCTGCGCAAACAACCAAGCGCTGGGAATGGAATCAGCCACGCCGCCATCCAGGTACTTACGGCCCTCAATGGCAACAGGACGCGTCGCCACAGGAATCGCCGACGATGCCCGGATCCACTCGATATCCCTCTCGTCGCCATAGGGCAGGTCGTGGTAGACGGCCTTGCCCGTCTCGATATCGGTACACACGCACGTAAATCGCATGGGGCAGGCGCGATACGCCTCCAAGTCGATGGGATCGCGCTCGATAGGCACCTCGTGATAAGCAAAGTCGGCATTGAACATATCGCCGGTTCGCAGCCAGCTGGTCACGCTCGCATAGCGCTTGTCGGCGCAATAGGCCTTGTTGTAGCGAATGGCGCGGCCGATCTGGCGCGATTTAAAGTTGTAGCCAAACGCCGCGCCCGCCGAGACGCCCACCATATGGTCGCAGGTCAAACCGTGCTCCATCCAAACGTCGAGCACGCCCGCCGTATACATACCGCGGTAGCCGCCCCCCTCGAGCGCCAGCCCCACCGTGCGCGTCATATTTGGCTGTGCCATGCGACCATCTCCGTTCCTGCGTTTTAAAACGGGACAAGTATACCCGTCAACATATATCGTCCCAGTCGCATTTTTATCGAACATCGCATCATCGCGCTACCGCTTGTCGAATAATAGCCGCCCACAGCATGTGCACCCATAT
>CAUBTS010000045.1 GCA_958438955.1 uncultured Collinsella sp. | reverse complement strand
TTTCCCGTTCGTTTCGCGTCCGTTGCCGCGCCGTTTCCAAGATTGCGGCGCCGTTTCCATTCGACAACGCCGCGTTTAACAACGCCGTATCTGGTCTACACCAGTTGCCCCTCGGCCGCATTATGGGCGCCGACAACGTTCATGCGACCAAGGGAGAGCGAATGTACGATACGGGATCGACAACGTTTATGCTCATCTGCACCATGCTCGTGTTTTTAATGACACCGGGTCTGGCGTTTTTCTATGGCGGCCTGTCCAGGCGCAAAAATGTCATCAACACCATGCTCATGTGCTTTGGCGCCATTGGTCTGGTTGGTGTGCTGTGGATTGTTGCCGGCTGGTCTCTGGCCTATGGCGGCGACGGTTCGAGTCCGTTTATTGGAGGCCTTGACCAGCTGCTGTGCCTGCCGGTGCTCAACCAGGTGCTGCAGGCGGCTGAGGGCAATGCTGCGGACGGTGTCGTCTACCCTCAGATCATCAACATCGCCTTCCAGATGGCATTTGCCATGATCACGGCTGCTATCGTCACGGGCAGCCTGGCCGGCCGCGTTAAGTTCGGTGCCACGACGGCCTTCCTGGGTATTTGGCTGCTCGTGGTCTATGCGCCGCTCGCTCACATGGTTTGGGGCGGCGAGGGCTCCTTTATTGGCGATATCATCGGCGCGCTCGACTTTGCCGGCGGCGACGTGGTGCACATCTCGTCTGGTCTTACGGGCCTGATTCTCTGCTTAATGCTCGGCCGTCGTCGCGGCTTTGGCATGGTGAGCTACCGTCCGCATAACGTGCCGTTTGTGGCGCTGGGAGCCGGCCTGCTTTGGTTTGGCTGGTTTGGCTTTAACGGCGGCAGCGAGTTCAAGGCCGACGCCGTGGCGGCACTTGCCATCCTCAATACCGTGACGGCCAGCGCGGCGGGCATGGTCTCGTGGCTTGCCGTCGAGCGCGTGCACACCGGTCGCCCCACGCTGGTGGGCGCCAGCACCGGTCTGGTTGCGGGCCTTGTGGTGGTCACGCCGGGCGCGGGCTTTGTCGAGCCGTGGGCGGCGCTGGTCATGGGCCTGATCGTATCTCCCGTCTGCTACCTGGCCATCAGCCATCTTAAGACCAAATTTGGCTACGACGATGCGCTCGACGCGTTTGGCTGCCACGGCATCGGCGGCATCCTGGGCGGCGTGCTCACGGGGCTGTTCTGCGTGCCGGAGCTCTCGTGGACCGGTAAGGGCGGCCTGTTCTACACGGGCGATGTCTCGCTGCTCATCTCGCAGATTTTGGGCATTGTGGTGACGGTCGCTATTGTACTGGTGCTCGACTTGGTGATCGCCGCGGTGGTCAAGGCGCTGTTCCACGGCAGCCTGCGCGTGGACGAGGCCGATGAGGCGCTGGGCATGGATGCGAGTCAGCACGGCGAGAGCGCATATCCCTCCTTCTCGGGACTTGACTAGCGGCTTCCCCAGGCACCGCACCTTGGGTTTCAAACCGTCGCTTGCGTACAAAAGTACGCGGCGCTCCTCTTTCAACCCAATCTGCGGCACCTGGGAAACCCGCGTCTCATGTAAAGGGATACGTTGATTATTGAGAGGAATTCATTATGAAAAAGATCACGGCTATCGTGCGCCAGGAAAAGCTTGAGGTTCTTAAAGATGCGCTGTTTGCTGCTGATGTTCGCGGTATGACTATCAACCAGGTGCAGGGCTGCGGTGCGCAACATGGCTGGAAGGAATACGTGCGCGGCAACGAGTTGCTTGTCAACACGATCCCTAAGGTACAGTTCACCCTCATCTGCGCCGATGAACATGTCGACGGAATTGTCGACATCATCTGCAACGCTGCTCGCACCGGAGCCGTCGGCGACGGCAAGATCTGGGTCGAGCCGGTCGAAGAAGTTATCCGCATTCGTACCGGCGAACACGGCCCCGCCGCGGTGTAGGACAATCTTTCGCCTGACGGGCGTGCCTCTCTTGGGGCGCGCCCGTTCTCGTCTACAATATCGTGCAGACGAAGGAGAGGCATGCCCATGATCAAGATGTTTGCGAGTGACTTAGACGGAACGCTGCTGAATGCCCTACACGAGGCCGACGGAACCATCCGCCGCGCCATTCGCGAGCTGACCGAAGCCGGGCTGCATGTGGTTCCCGCGACCGGACGCTCGACGCTGCCGATCGGCGAGCATGGCTTCACAGGTCTGGCACTCGACGCCTGCTGCTCCAACGGATCCATCGTGCGCGACAGCCATGGTGAGGTGCTCAAGACCTGGACCATCGACCCGCAGGTTACCGAGGAGCTGCTCAAAGCGTTCCCGGACATTTGCTTCGACTGCTCCACGCCCGACGGCATGTTCTCGAGCGGTTCGTTCGAGATGCACCAGGCGGGCTTTAAAAAGGACAGTCCTATCAAGCGCATCGTGATGCGCGGCATGCGTGCACGTGGCGGGTATCACGAGGAACAGTATTTCGACCAGTCGATCGGTGACATCCTGCGTCATGACGTGTGCAAAATCAACTGCCGCGTGACCTCGCCCGAGCTGGAGCGCGACCTTAAGGCATATTTGGCTGAGCGATCGGACCGCGTGGTCAACGCGCCGTTCGATCCGGTGATGTTCGAGATCACGGACGTGGCGTGCAACAAGGGCGAGAGCGTGGCGTGGCTGGCGGGCTACTACGGTATTGCCGAGGACGAGGTCGCGGTCTACGGCGACGGCGGCAACGATATCGCCATGCTCAAGCGTTTCCGTCACAGCTACGCGACCAAAAACGGCAGTGACGCGGCCAAGGCCGCCGCGAGCGTGACCATCGGCAGTTGCATGGTCCACGCCGTTCCCAAGCATATGCTCGCCACCATGCGCAAGCAAAACTCCCGCACCGTCATCGAATAATGTGACAAAGGGACTGCCCTTCGTCACATCCTAAATATTGCCTTTACGTGTTGATGCACACGGTGTGCAATAATACTCGCACTGTGCAATAGCGCACAGTCTGAGTAACAAGGAGGACGCTTGTCCCAGCTCGAGAAATGCGACCGCCGGTCCCTTCGCTCACAGCGTGCCCTTCGCCAGGCGCTTGCCAGCGAGCTTGCCGAAAGCGGCGACCTTTCGCGCATTAACGTCGCGTCGCTCACCGAGCGCGCTGGCCTTACGCGCCGCACGTTCTATTCGCACTACCGCGATATCCCCGACTTTATCAATCAAATCGAGGACGGCTTGCTGGCCGAGATCCGTGAGCGCATTGAGCTCATCACCGCAGCTCAGCTGCCCGATCTCTATCACAACATCGATGAGCTCGAGCCGGCACCCGGTTCGGTTGAGTTGCTGCGCTACCTTGCGGCCAACCGCGATTTAATCGGATCGCTGCTGGGCCCGGGCGGCGACCCCGCCTTTATTAAAAAGATCATCGATACCGCACGCGAGGCCGTGGTGCCGCGCGCACAGACGGGCATTTTGGGCTTGGCGCTGGGCACCTTCTTTGACTACTACGTCACCTATGTCGTGAGTGCCGAGGTCGGCATGATCCAGCGTTGGTTTGAGCGTGACCTTTCCGAATCGCCTGAGACCATGGCGCGCATCATGACGGTTATCGCCTTTGTGCGCCCCGGCGACCTGTATGGCCAACCCATCGATATCAACGTGCCGGAATACGGCATGAAGCTATTGAATCTGCAGCTCGAGGACGCGGTCGACACCACCGCAACCGTCGAGTCCAACAACTAAGAGGAGAGACAATGAGCAAACTCGTCGAGGGCATTAAAGACCGTGTGGTCGCTGCCGCACGCGAGGCTGCGCCCGCCGTGGTGGACGCCGCGCAGAAGGCCGCGACCGCGGCTGCCGAGAAAGTTGCTGAGGCAGTTGCCGATGCCAAGAACGTGGCAGGGGAGACGTCCGTCGTCAGCGAGCCCGCCACCGCCGCTGCGCCCGTAGCCGCCGCCCAGGCCCCCGAGGGCGCAATCTTCAACCCCGAGGCCGCCCGCGGCAACCTGCACCTGGGCATCGACGTGGGTTCCACCACCGTTAAGCTCGCTGTGCTCAACGACGACAACCAGATCGTCTACGCCAAGTACCAGCGCCATCACACCGACGTCCGTGCCTGCGCTCGCGACCTGTTCGAGGGTGCTGCGACCGTGCTGCCGACGGCCCAGATGGCCTGCGCCATTACCGGCTCGGGCGGCCTGCTGCTGTCCCAGTGGCTCGACTTGGAGTTTGTCCAGGAAGTCATCGCCAGCAAGCGCGCCGTCGAGACCCTTATCCCGGCCACCGATGTCGCCATCGAGCTGGGCGGCGAAGACGCCAAGATCATTTACTTCGACAACGGCATCGAGCAGCGCATGAACGGCACCTGCGCTGGCGGCACGGGCGCGTTCATTGACCAGATGGCAACCCTGCTGCACACCGATGCCAGTGGCCTCAACGAGCTCGCGGCCAACGCCACCACCATCTATCCCATCGCCAGTCGTTGCGGCGTTTTTGCCAAGACCGACGTGCAGCCGCTGCTCAACGAAGGCGCCCGCCCCGAGGACGTGGCGGCCTCCATCTTCCAAGCCGTCGTGACCCAGACCATCTCGGGCCTGGCGTGCGGCCGTCCCATTCGCGGCAACGTCGCCTTCCTGGGCGGCCCGCTGCAGTACCTCTCCGAGCTGCGCCACCGCTTCTACCTCACGCTCAACCTGGACGAAGAGCACCGCATTGTGCCCCAAAACGCTCACCTGTTTGTGGCGAGCGGCGCCGCCATGGCGCACGAGTCCAACAAGCTCAGCACGTTCCCGCAGCTCATCGAGGCTATCGATGCCCTGGGCGACACGCAGGGCGCCGAGGTTGAGCGCCTGGATCCGCTCTTTGCCACCGACGAGGACTTTGCCGAGTTCAAAACCCGCCACGACCAGGAAGTCGTCCCCAAGGGCAAACTCGACGGCTACACCGGCCGCGTGTTCATTGGCATCGACGCCGGTTCCACCACCATGAAGGCCGCGCTCGTGGGCGAGGACGGCCAGCTGCTGCACACCTGGTACGGCAACAACAACGGCGACATCCTGGGCACGGCCAAGGTCATCATGGCCGATTTCTACAACCACATTCCCGCCGGCTGCACCATCGGCCACGTGACCACCACGGGCTACGGCGAGGCGCTGCTCATCGAGGCCCTCAAGGCTGATTCCGGCGAGATCGAGACCGTTGCGCACCTGCGCGGCGCCAAGGCGTTCCTGCCCGGCGTCGAGTTCATTCTGGACATCGGCGGCCAGGACATGAAGTGCCTGCGCGTCAAGGACGGCGTTATCGAGCACATCATGCTCAACGAGGCCTGCTCGTCGGGTTGCGGTAGCTTTATCGAGAGCTTCGCCGTCTCTATGAACATGGACGTGCGCGCGTTCGCCGACGCCGCCATCCATGCCAAGGCCCCGGTCGACCTGGGCAGTCGCTGCACGGTCTTTATGAACTCGCGCGTCAAGCAGGCGCAAAAGGAAGGCGCCACGGTGGGCGACATTGCGGCCGGTCTGTCCTATTCCGTCATCAAGAATGCCCTGTTCAAAGTCATTAAGTTGCGCGATCCCAAGGAGATCGGCAGCCAGGTAATCGTTCAGGGCGGCACCTTTATGTCCGATGCCACGCTGCGCGCGTTTGAGCAGCTCACCGGCGTTCACGCCGTGCGCCCCGACATCGCCGGCTGCATGGGCGCCTATGGTGCGGCCCTGCTCGCCCGCGATCGCGCCGGCGCCGACGGCACTTCGACCATTCTTTCTGCCGAGGACATCGCGCACCTCACCGTGACGCAAAAACACGTCCGCTGCGGTCGTTGCTCCAACAACTGTCAGCTCACCGTCAACGATTTTGGCGGCGGTAGGCGCTTCATTACCGGTAACCGCTGCGAGAAGGGTGCCGGCCACAAAAAGCAGAAGACCGAGGCCCCCAACCTCTTCAAAAAGAAAAACGAGTTGCTGTTTAACCGCGAGGTGCTGAGCCCCGACGAGGCCCCGCGCGGCACCGTCGGCATCCCGCGCGCACTCAACATGTACGAGAACTACCCCTTCTGGCACGCGTTCTTTACACGCCTGGGCTTTAGCGTGCAGCTGTCCGACCAGTCGAGCAAAAAGACCTACCAGGCGGGCATCGAGTCCATGCCGTCCGAGAGCGTGTGCTATCCGGCCAAGATGAGCCACGGCCACGTGATGAACCTTATCGACCGCGATGTCGACTTCATTTGGATGCCGTGCGTGCGCTGGGAGCGCAAGGAGGATCCGACGGCTGGCAACTGCTATAACTGCCCCATCGTCATGAGCTACCCCACGGCGTTGGCACTCAACATCGACGAGATCCGCGAGCAAAACATCGAGTTCCTGTACCCGTTTGTGCCCTATCACGATAAGACCGAGCTCAAGCGCCGTCTGTACCAGGTGCTCGCCGTCGACCGCGTGGCCGATGCCGAGGCTGGTCGCGGTCGCGTGCGTGGACCCAAGATCACGCGCTCCGAGGTTGATGCCGCCGTCAACGCTGCTTTTGAGGCCGACGCGCGCTTCCACGAGGATATCCAGACCATGGGCGAGGAGGCTCTCAAGTGGGTCGAGGACCACGGCGGTCACGGCATCGTGCTCGCCGGTCGTCCTTACCACAATGACCCCGAGATCAACCACGCCCTGCCCGAGCTTATCTCGAGCTTTGGCTTTGCGGTCTTTACCGAGGATTCGCTCGCGCATCTGGTAAAGCCCGAGCGTCCCATCCGCGTCGTCGACCAGTGGATGTACCACAGCCGCCTGTACGCCGTCGCCCGTTTTGTGACGATGCGCAACGACCTGGACCTGATCCAGCTCAACTCCTTCGGCTGCGGCCTCGATGCCCTGACCACCGACCAGGTGCAGGAGATCCTGGAGACCAGTGGCAAGATCTACACCGTGCTCAAGATCGACGAGGTGTCCAACCTGGGTGCCGCGCGCATCCGCATCCGCTCGCTCATGGCCGCGCTCAAGAACCAGGAGGCCGAGCGCCTGGCCGAGGCCACAGCCGCGGGCGAGGCCTACGAGCAGGGCGATGCTGCGCCGGTGGCTCCCTCCAAGGATGCCCCCGCATTCGCGAGCCGTAAGTACACGTTCGAGGCGCAGCGCGAGAGCGCTTCGACCGCGTGGCCCAAGGTGCCCTTTACCGAGCAGATGCGCGACGAGGGCTACACCATCCTGTGCCCGCAGATGGCGCCGATCCACTTCGACCTGGTCAAAGAGGTGTTCCGTGGTGCTGGCTACAACTTGGAGCTGCTGCCCTCGACTGACCACGATGCCGTCGAGGCCGGCCTGCGCTACGTGAACAACGACATCTGCTATCCGTCGATCCTGGTGACGGGCCAGATTATGGAGGCCATCGAGAGCGGCCGGTACGACCTGTCCAAGACGGCCGTGGTTATCAGCCAGACCGGCGGCGGCTGCCGTGCCACCAACTACATCGCACTCATCCGCAAGGCCCTGCGCGAGAGCGGCCACCCCGAGATCCCGGTGATCTCGCTTTCGGCCGTGGCGCTCGGCGAGGATAATCCTGGCTTTAAGATTACGCCGGCGCTGCTCAAGCAAGCAGTCTACGCGGTGCTCTTTGGCGACGTGATGATGCAGATGCTCTATCGTTGCCGTCCGTACGAGGCTACGCTCGGTGCCGCCAATGCGCTCTACGAGGAGTACATGGCGCGCGCCCGCAAGCTGGCGCCCAAGTTCAACAGGCATAATTACACCAAGCTGTGCCGCGAAGCCATCCGCGCGTTCGATACCATGCCGCTCGTGGGCGAGGGTACCAAGCCGCGCGTGGGCGTGGTCGGCGAGATCTTGGTCAAGTTCCATCCCACGGCCAACAACCACGTGGTCGACGTTATCGAGCGCGAGGGCTGCGAGGCCGTGGTGCCGGGCCTGCTCGACTTCTTCCTGTACTCCATGAGCAACGCCGAGCTGCAGAAGGATGAGCTGGGTAGCTCTGCTACAACGCGTGCGGGCATGCAGGCGCTCATCAAGCTCGTGGACTGGATGCGTACGCCGGTGGAGGAGATGCTCGAAAAGTCCCGCCGCTTTGAGGCGCCCGAGCGCATCGGCACCATGGCCGATAAGGCCCGCACGGTGCTTTCGGTGTGCAACAACATGGGCGAGGGCTGGCTGCTCACGGCTGAGATGCTCGATCTGATTGACCACGGTGCGCCCAACATCATCTGCACGCAGCCCTTCGCGTGCCTGCCCAACCACGTGGTGGGCAAGGCCGTGATCAAGGAGCTGCGCCGCCAACATCCCGAGAGCAACATCGTCGCGGTGGACTACGACCCCGGTGCATCCGAGGTCAACCAGCTCAACCGTATTAAGCTCATGATCAGCGTGGCAAAGGAGAACATGCGCGCCGGCAAGGGCTTTAAGCTCGAGAAGGTGGCGCCGCTCGCGATGGACGAGGTCACCGGTCAGATGCGTGCCCACGACGGCTGTGCGAGCTGCGGATCTGCCAGTGAGGAGGCCGTTGCATCGGTCGCCAAGCGCCTGGGGCGCGGTATTAAGAAGTAGTTGGCCTACTTCGAGCCGGATATAAGACAAACGGGTGGTAGTCGTACCGGCTACCACCCGTTTTTGCTGAACATATGTTGCGCAAATGATCTCGCTGCAGCCTTCCGTGGGCTTGTCCGATTTCTGGGTCGGCTCGGGCTTTGAGGACAAGTTGCTGCAGGTCCAAGGCGATTTTTCGCTCAACGCAGGCCAGCACAGTGTGACCTATCTGCCAAACGACGAGACGACCGCTACGGTCTGGCCATCGCCACCTACGAGATGGAAGCCGAAAAGTACATCTACCGCGTGTACAAGTACGAGCTGTAGGGCCGCGCTTAGGTTTGACCAATGGAGTATGAAAACACGCCGTTCGCCGATGCCCCCTCCGCGAGTGGCAGCCATATGGTTTGATATCAGAAACATATAGTTGTCGCCAGCCTGCTGGCGACCTTCCCCCTGATATCGGAGGTTCCAGGTATGTTTCGCGCTCCGTTAAGCAACTATCGGCTGGGCTAACATGGGTCGCCGTACTATTTCGATAACCCTTGCAGTGGTCTGCCTGGCTGTGCTCCTGGGCGCTACAGGGCTGTTTGCTATAAGCCGAGAAACGTCCTATATGCAGGAATGCGCTTCCGAAGGGTTTGCCATTGACGGTTACTATCGGGACGACAAGACGAGTCTGGAAACCCTGGCCTTTCTTGAAGAGGATGGCTGTCGATGGCAGCTGGTCGACAAAGACGGAATCTGCACAAACGGGCAGTTTAAGCGTACGGACGATCCCAACATCTTGGTATTAAAGAAGGAAAACGGCGAAGAATTCGGCACGGTTCACGTTGCGTATATATCGCGCCGACGCAACCAGGGGCAGATTTACCTAATTAGAAATACTGAGGTGACCCGATTTTATCTTGTGAGCACCGATCCGGCGTTTACGGTGGAGTCTGGCGATGTCGATGCGGACGTCTGATTCACGGCAATAAAACAGCGAGCGGGGCGCGGACGTGAACTACGTCCCGCTTTTTGCATGTGCCTGCGTCGCGTCTGAGCCTCGCCGCGACTTGCGCCTGTGCGCGGGAGCCATCCCATGCTCCGCATTACTTCACATCGAACTCAACGCGATCGAGCTCGGGCACATTGAGGTCGATGAGTTTGCGGGCGACACGGCGGTCGTGCGCCCCGAGCGCCTCGCTTGTCGTCACGTGGGCGACAACCTCGCGCTCGACGATGCCCTCTTCCTCGCCCTCGGTAGCCGAGGTCTCGACGGCGACGGTGTAATCCTTAAAGCCCGGCAGCACCGCGGCAAGTTCGCGCGTGGTTTCGGTGACACCGTAGCCGTCCTGCACGCCGGTCTGCGCCGAGCCAATAGACCCCGCCGTCATAACGATGCAGGGGATGGCAAAGACTACCGTACCCACAATGATGCGGCGGCGCACCTTGCGCGATAGCTCGTTGACCTCGGCATCTTCTTCGGCGGTTACAATGCCGTCGCCGTTGAGGTCGCGCTTGAGCGGCACGCGCAAGATAAGTAATACGGCTTCGGCCGCGAGTGCGATAAAGACCACGTTGATGCCAAACTCGTAAAGCGCCGAGAGAAACAGCGACCCGCTTGCGATGGCGATGCCGTAGCCCGCCGCGCACAGGGGCGGCATGAGCGCGGTCGCCACGGCTACGCCGGCAATGAGCGTCGAAGGCTCCTGATCGCGCGAGTTGCCCAGCCCGCCCGCAAAGCCGCCCGCGAGCGCGACGGCAAGGTCCCACACAGTCGGCGTCGAATTGTCGATGATGGCGGCCGTGGTGGTGCCAAGGGGTGAGAGCTTAAAATACAGCGTGGACGTGATCAGGCAAAAGACCATCTGCAGCGCGAGGCTGGCAATGGCCTCGACGGTGATCTCGCGGTCGAGCGTGGCGATGCCGTATGCCATGGCAAGAACCGAACCCATGAGCGGGCAGATGAGCATGGCGCCCACGATGGCGATGTCCGAATCGATATCGAGGCCGATGCTCGCGATCAACATAGCGATGATGAGGATGTACAGGTGAGAGCCGGTCAGGCGCGCCCCGTTTACAAAACGCTTGCGGATCACGTGATAGGGCGCGCGTCCCTCGCGAATGTTGAACGCGCGTTTTAAAAAGCGACCAGCCTGTTCGGCAGCCTCACTATGGGCAGGGCGGATGCCGTGGCGCCGGTGATGGCGTTCACGCAGTCGCTTGATTTGTTGTTTGTCGAGCTCCATGTCCACCTCGTTCCAGCGCGGTCCGCGCAACGCCCCCGTTGTCCTAACTCTACACCGTGGCGGGCGAGGTGTCTGTTGGATGCGGAATCTGATAGGACGGATGACGCGGGAGCAAATGCAAATCACAGGCTCAATTCCATCACGCGAAAATATGATGCACCAGCTCCTTCAAATGTGACGAAATTGTGAAGCACAGGAGCATGAATTTCAAAAAATCCGCTGGTGACCAATGTTGCGCAACAGAATTCAAAAATCAGCTCCTACATTTTGAAGCGTATGGATACATCCGTGTCAAAGGGAGAAAGCCATGGCAAACTACAGTCCACAACACTTTGAGCCTCGGGCTAAGGCCGTCAACGTCAAGGGCGTTGCTAACCGCGCCGTCGCAACCGTTTTGACGGCGGGCCTCATTGCTCAGCCGCTCATGTCGCCGCTGGCGGCAATCGCCGCACCGTCAACCGATAACGGCGATTCTGTTCAGGGGGGGGGTAGTTCTGTAGAGAACACCGTTGTCGCCGGTAACCAAGCGGTCGCAAAGACGGCTGCCCAGCTGGCCGAGGAGTCGGCAAAGCAGCTCAAGGACGCTCAGGCCGCCTACGATGCCGCCCAGAAGAAGGCCGACGCGGCGGGCCAGTCTCAAAAGCAGGCGCAGCAGCAAAAGAATCAGGCCTCGCAGGCCGTGACCGATAACGCCGCCGAGCAGAACGAGGCCGAGGTAGCCGCGCTTCAGGAGAAGATCGACGAGCTTAAGGCGGCCGTCGAAAAGACCGAACAGCAGCAGAAGAAGCTGGGCGACCTGAACGATCAGCTCGAACAGGCCAACAAGAGTGTCGAGGATAAGACCCAGGCGCTCAAGGACGCCAAGGCAAAGCAGGATGAGGCCAAGAAGGCTCTCGATGATGCCCAGGCCAAGCTCGAGGCCATGGGTATGGACGAGTACGAGGCCGCCAAGAAGGCCGTCGAGGACGCGCAGGCAAAGCTCGATGACGCCAATAAGGCCGTTACTACTGCACAGGCCAATCTGGACCAGGCCAAGGCTGCCGAGGCCAGCGCCCAGCAGGAAAAGCAGAATACCGAGGCAGCTTTGACGACTGCCCAGGCCAAGAAGCAGGAGACTGCCGCTGCTCTCGCAACCGCAACCACCGCGCGCGATAACGCCCAGCAGAAGTTCAACCAGGCGCAGGCCGCGCTCGATGCTGCCGTCTCGGGTACGGGTGTTGACCTGAGTGCGCTTGAGGCCGCCAAGAACGCTGCTGCTGGTGAGCTCAAGACCGCGCAGGCGGAGCTCAATGCCGCGACGGATGCCGACGCTACCGCCCGGGCGAACCTGCAGGCGGCCCAGAATACCGCCACCGCCGCGCAGGAGAAGGTCAACGCCGCCAACGCTGCCGTGGCATCTGCCCAGTCTGCATACGATGCGGCAAACAAGGAGTACAAGGACGCGGCCAGTAAGCGTGACGCCGCGAAGACGGCATACGAGCAGGCCCAGCAGACCGAGGCCGACAAGAAGACCGCGTACGATAAGCTTGTCGAAGTTCGCAAGCAGAAGCGCAGCGAGTGGGAGGCAGCCTGCGCTGCTTCGAACGCCGCGGAAAAGGCTTATGACGCTGCTAATGTCCAGGTTGAGGCTCTTGAGCAGCAGATTGCTGACCTCAAGTCCAACATGACCGTTGACCAGGAAGTCATCAGCCAAGGTATACTCGGCTTTATGGCCTACATCAGCAACAGCAGCGATTTCACCGCCACACAGAAAAAGAACGCCCAGGATGCCGTATCGATGCTGACCGGTGCTGAGGACAAGGCCGACTGGTATGACCAGTACGTCGATCAGGATATGTCTCGCGACACCAATCCGCTCTCCTTGGAGCAGATGCGCAACGCCCTGACATATCTCGACACCCAGAACAACCTCCGCAAGGCGAACGGTCAGTCGGCGCTCAGCGTCAGCCTCCGTATGACTGCGGCAGCCGCCCTTAATACATCATATTCATCGAACATCTGGGGACACTCGAACTGCTACTTCGACAACGGTGAAAACCTTGCTGGCGGAGGCGGCGCATATACCGGCGGCGAGACCGAGGATACCCTCGGCTGGCCCTATACCGGCCTCTATACTCAGGAAAAGAAGATTTTCGACAAGTATGTAGAGCAGTATGGCGACAAACTCGGCAAATATCGATATGAGTCCTATTACATCTACCAGAACTACAACAGCATCTACCACGAGTGCGGGCACTATCTCAACATTATCGATGCCTCTACGAGAGCCATCGGCATCGCGACCGGTAGCGGCAAGAATACCGATTCCGAGGTAACCATCTTCGATTACAGCGATGATGACACGCAGGCTGATTTCACTGTCTCCGAGTTCAAGAAGCTCCTCAACGACTACATCGATTCCGCCTACAATGCGGGCGGCACGCAGGCGCAGAAGGCGCAGCTCAAGGAGCTCCAGGGCAAGCTTGCCGAGGCGCAGAAGAACTTTGGAACTACAAGGGAAGCTTACTTCGCAGCTGTAAACGGGCAGGATGCCGCCCAGGACGCTTTCACCGCAGCCGATGTGAACATGAACACCGCCAAGGGCGAGTACGAGAAGGCTCAGTCCGCTACTGCTGCCGCCAAGTCCGCCTATGACGCTGCCGAAGCCGAGCTTAAGATCATCGACGTCAAGACACCCCAGGCCAAGCTTGATGCCGCTAAGGGCGAGGCGGCAACTGCCCAGGCGGCTCTTGATAAGGCAAATGCCACGCTTGTCGATTGCCAGACGAAGGCATCCGAGGCCGCTGCTCACAAGGCGAAGGCTCGCAGTGCCCGCGATGCCGCCAAGGCAAAGTCCGATCAGGCTAACGCGGCGTATGACAACGCCACGGCTTCGGTTAAGGACCTTACTGCCAAGCGTGACAACGCCAAGGTGGACCTTGCGGACAAGCAGGGCGCCCTTGACAAGGCAAAGAAGGCCGACGATGCCGCCCAGGCAGGTGTAGACAAGGCCAAGGCAGCAGATGCCCAGGCCGCGACCGCTCTTTCGGACGCCAAGCAGGCAGTTGCCGCCAAGACGCAGGCTGTGTCCGACGCGCAGGCCGAGGCCAAGGCTGCCGAGGGTGAGCTGACCCGCGCAAACAAGGCCTTCGAGCGCTTTGCCGGCGCCCAGAAGGCGGTCGACGACGCCAAGGCCGCCTATGACGCTGCCGTCGCCGGTGTCGCCGATGCCCAGAAGCAGCTCGAGGCTGCCAACGAAGCCGTCGTCGATGCGAACTTCGATATCGTCAAGGCCAAGGCCGAGCTTGCCAACGACGAGGCACTCAAGGCCGATCTTGAGGCTGTCGACCACAAGGCATCCCTTGTCGCGGGCACGACGGGCAACGAGAAGCTGGTCAAGCTGAACGCTGCCTACGCTCGCTATAAGGCTGCCGTCGATGCCGCCGCTGGCCTCAAGGCTGCCCTGAGCGATGCCGATGCCAAGCTGTCCGATGCCAACGACGTCTATGCCGCTGCACTGGCCGAGCTCGGAGATGCCAAGGATGCCCTGGCTGCCGCTCAGGCCGAGTACGACAAGTATCATCCCAAGGCCGAGCCGCAGAGCAAGCCGCAGGCCAAGCCTCAGGTTGCGCAGGCTGCTGCAAAGGCCCCCGTTGCCAAGAAACAGGCTGCGCCTGCCGCGCTCGCCCAGACCGGTGATGACTCCGCGCTTGCGGGCGAGGTCTTCGTTATCGGCGGTATTACGCTCGTGGCTGCGGGCGTGACGCTGGGCGATCGTCGTCGCAAGCACATGTAGTGATTCGAGCGTCGGCTCTGCAACGAACTTCGGTTCATAGCAGGAACGCTTCGATAGCTTAAGCGATAAGGCCGGCGCGCTGTTAAACGCAGCGCGCCGGCCTTTCTTTGCGTTGGTATCAAAAAGCCCGGTCGGTAGCCTGGAAAGCTACCGACCGGGCAAATCGTAGGCAATATGGTTGCTGTCGAGCAGCTGCTCGACTTAGCCCAGCAGGCTTAAGCCCACGGAGACAAACGCCAGGATAACGCCGACGATGGACTCGCCGCCGAGCAGGCCGCTGGCAACGACCAGACCCTGTTCCTGGAAGGCGGCGTCCTTGGCAGCTCTCTCCTCGTCAGAAAGACCAGCGGTGGCGTCGCGGTGGGCGGACCACTTGTCGTAGGCGAGTTTGACGCAGGAGCCCAAGAAGGCCGTGAGTGACATGTAGAACGGCAGGTACACGCCCAGGCCGATCATCATGGCCGGAATGCCGAACCAGTACATGACGATGCCGGCGATAAAGCCACCTGCGAACCACGGCACGCTCGGGATGCCCGAGACCATGGTGGCGACAACGCTTGCCTGCGCGGCAACAAAGCTCTTGTCGGGGCCAAAGGCGCCCGGGCCATAGGCGGTGACGAGCGCGACCATGACGGCTGCGGCGACCAGGGCGCCCACGATGCCGCCGATGGCTTGGCCGATCCACTGCGCACGCGGGTTGGTGCCCAGCACGGCGCCGGCCTTAAAGTCGTTCATGACGTCGCCCGCAAGGC
>CAUBTS010000044.1 GCA_958438955.1 uncultured Collinsella sp. | reverse complement strand
TTCGTTAAACGGGCGCTAGGGCGCCGCCCTTACACCAACATTTTCGACGCGATCGTACTTGCCCATTATTATCACGACCCATCTCGACGTTGGCTTTTCAATACATGACACGCGCCGCCGCACTGTTGCACAACGGCGTCCAAGCGCCAAAGAGACGCCGCCCCTTGCGCACAACAAAGGACAGCGTCTCCCTGGAAAACTCCGTGCTTATCTGAGATTCTACACGGTTTATTAAGGAGTGTTACTTATTCCGCAAACGGTCGCTATACGCGATAAGCGGTAGCTGGCCGCGGCAACTGCGACACATTCCGCCCAACAAGTCCAATCGTGCTCCATGCACGGTTAATGAGCGAGGCGGTAGAAATCCATCGACGCCGCACCCTCGGCGTGCAGCTCCATCGCCGGAACCGCCGGCGAATAGGTACGGCTCGTAAGTGCCGCCTCGCCACCGTTGGCAAAAATCTCGACCATCGTAGTGTCCGAAAGCACGCGCAGGTCGCGAAGTTCGCCGAGCTCGATCGACCTCTGGTCGCGTCCATAGCCTTCGTCGCCCATATCGAGGGTAAGCATCCCGTCCGTATAACGCACAAAGACACCCTTGCGAATCTCGAGCTCAACCATCTTGGCTCCCTCGCAGGAAACCACGACATCAAACAGGCGTCCCGGCTCCTCAACGGTCTCACCGCCTACAGCACGAACGCAATCGCCGCGCATCCTCTCAATCTCGTGCGCCGGCCACTGGCAGAGCTTGCCGCCGCGCATGCTCAGCTCTCTCGGCATCGTCAGCGCGCACTGCCACCCGCGCGCCGCCGTCGGGCTTTCTGTCGTCGCATCGGGGCAACCCGACCATCCGATCATCAAACGCCGACCCGCAGCGTCCTCAAAGGACTGCGGGGCATAGAAATCAAAACCGGCATCGACCATCGGGGGCATGCCCTTCCCGACGATTTTAAAGCTCGGCGCCTCCCAATCGGCCTCGATGGGGAACCACACGCACTGATGCGGATTGCGGTAACGCCAACCATCGGCAGGCACACCCTGCGGACAGCAAACGAGAATAAGCTCGCCATCGAGCTCAAACAGATCGGGGCACTCCCACATAAAGCCAAACTTCTCGCCCAACTCAATGCGCGTCGCATAGCTCCAGTCCTCAAGATTGCGCGAGGTATAGACAAGCACG
Source organism: uncultured Collinsella sp. (assembly GCA_958438955.1). Classification (GTDB taxonomy): domain Bacteria; phylum Actinomycetota; class Coriobacteriia; order Coriobacteriales; family Coriobacteriaceae; genus Collinsella. The sequence continues at coordinate 14,492 of CAUBTS010000044.1, read as the reverse complement.
CAGCCACGGTCGTCTTTCGTACGAGCGCCCAGAACCATGTAGTAGATACCGTCGTGTTCAAGGATCTTGGGGTCGCGCACGTGCGTACCGATATCGTCGGGGTAATCGACCGGCCCAACAGCTATGCGCTTCTCGCCCAATTCGTCGGGATTCTCGGCAACCATATGAATCTGGTTTTGCTCACGGCCCGTCAACACGTAGTCGTAATCATCACGGTCAAAATGCTTAACGTTGCCGGTATAGAAGTAGTGAATCTTGCCATCACGTACAAAGGCAGAACCAGAATACGCTCCACTCGAATCCAAATCGGAATCGGGGAACAGCACGGGACCGTGATTCTCGTACGTCACAAAATCCTTTGTCGTCAGATGGTTCCAAAGCACTGGACCGCCATGCGCAGCATCGAACGGATCGTATTGATGATAGATGTGATACGTATCACCAATCTGAACCAAACCATTGGGGTCGTTGAGCCAGCCAAGCTCAGGCTCCACATGGAACAAAAGCCTATCGGGGTCGGACGCGATGCGAGCCGCCGTCTCATCCTGTCCGGCACGCCACTGCTCATAGTCCGCACGCATCACCTTGTTTTTTTGATTAAACATCGCCGTTGACTTTCTCGTCTATGGGGAAGGACGCTCGACTCGCACGAGCCGAACGCCCTTCCTCAAATGGACTTATCCGCACATTACGCTGAACGGCTCAACTAGAAGCTAACGTCGAAGCCAGCGCCAGCGCCCTCTTCATCGGTGGTCGGAACGCCCTTTGCCTTGTTGTAGGCAAAGATCAAGACGATCGGCACGATAAAGGCGATGAGATTGCCAGCCACATACCACACGAGAGTCTCGGGCGTAACGATGAGCAGGCCAAGCACACCGGTCAGACCCTGACCGATAGCGCGCACCTCAAAGAGCTTGACGAAGGCACCGCCGCAGCCTGCACCGATGCATGCGCAGATGAACGGAATGATCGAATAGCGCATGTTTGCAGCAAAGATAGCGGGCTCGGAGATACCGACCAGCGTCGGAATAAAGGACGACATGCAGATGTTGCGCTCTTTGGAGTGCTTCTTGTGAATGAGGTACATGCCGATGGCGCCGCCGCCCTGGGCGATAATGGAAACCGACCAGATGGCCTGGATGTAGTTGAAGCCAGTCGTGGCGACGAGGTTTGCCTCGATACCCTGGATGAACTGATGCGTACCGGTAACGACAAGCGGCTGCAGGAACGCGGCGAAGACAAAGGCACCAAAGACGCCCATCCTGTTGTACAGGATATCGATTACGCCGCCGAGGACGTCGCCGATCAGGTTGCCGAGCGGGCCGAACACGGTGAACAGGGCGACGTTAGCAAGAATCAGGGTAACGGTCGGGACAAAGACAAACGAGACGACCTCGGGGATGTACTTCTGGGCAATCTTCTCGACCTTGGCCATAAACCAGGCAGTCAGGATTGCAGGGAACACGCCGCCCTGGAAAGCAACCATGGGGATGGAGAGCGGACCGAAGTTCCAGTACTCAGCACCCGTCGGATCCATAACGAACGTGTTACGGTTCATAAGGCTCGGGTGAACCATGACGATACCGACGAGGATGCCCAGGATCGGGTTACCGCCAAAACGCTTGACCGCGCTGTACATAACCAGGACAGGCAGGTAGTCGAACGTGGTGGCGATAATGGCAAAGAAGCTTGCGAGGTTCTTGAGGAACTCGCTGTGATCGGCGAGGCTGCCTTCCATGCCAAAGAGGCCGTTGGCAACGATCAGCGACTTAAGGCCGATGATGATTGCAGCGCCGACGAAGGCAGGAATGATGGGGATAAAGATATCCGAGAATACCTTGAGGACCGAGAAGAACTTGCCCTTCTTGTCCGCCTCGGCGCCCTTGACCTCGGAAGCACTGATCTCCTTAACGCCCGTCAGAGCCATAAACTCATCGTAAACCTTGTTGACGGTACCGGTACCGAAGATGATCATGAGCTGGCCGCTGTTGTACAGCACGCCCTTGACGCCATCGATGTTCTCGAGCTCGGCCTTGTTGTATTTGCTCGTATCCTTGAGCACCAGACGCAGACGGGTCACGCAATGCGTGGCGCCCTCGATGTTCTCCAGTCCGCCGACGTTGTCGACGACTTGCTGGGACACTGCCTTGTAGTCCATGTTCCTCTCCATTCCTTTTCTAAATCATAAAACGGTTCGTTGCCGCTACAGAGACGCGATCGTTGCGTTTGCGCACTTGAGCGCACCGTCGGTGACGGTAAGCGCCACACCCTGGCCCTGCTTGTTGCAGAAGCGAGCGTTGAGCGCAACATCATCGACAAAGATGGTCGCGATGTCGTCGTCGACGACCAGACGCACATGGTGAGTGCCCTCGCCCTTAAAGAACAACGGACGCTCGAGGCCCATGTTGTTGACCTGGAACCACGGATACTGGGGGGCCGCCGTAAACTCGAGTTTGCCCTCACGCAGGTTGGCGCGGAACTCATAGGCAAGACCGGACTCGGCGTCCTCGGCAAGCTTCACCGAGAAGCCGGCAGCGTCACCGGCGAGCTCGATGTCGGCGTCGAGCATATAGGTAGAACCGGCATCCGCGGCGAGCACCTGCTCGACCTTGCCCGACTCGCACGAAAGCTCAAAGGCCTCGACTGCCTTAGCCTCGCCAAAGGCGCCAAGCATGCTGTCGGGAAGCTTGGTGCCGAGCGTTCCGTCGGCACGCTGAACGATCTCGAGAGGCATAAAAGTGCCACCCCACAGGTAAGAGCTGGGGTCGCCGCCCTCGTCGCGCGTAGGAACCCAACCAAAGAGAACGCGGCGCTCGCCGTCAAATGCGGTACGTGCAGCATAGTACGCGCGGCCATCGAAGGAATCGTCCGCAGGAGTGATCCAAGGACCGTTGATAGAGCGAGACATGCGGTAACGGGTCTTGTTGCCATCACTGTACTCAGAGAACACCAGATACCACCAGTCGCCCATCTTAAAGAGATCAGGCATCTCGAACATGGTGTACAGGCCCGGATTCCACCAGTCGCCCTGGAACTCCCAGGTATCCAGGTCCTTGGAGGTGAACTTGACCAGACGACCGGTCATCAGACGCTTGTCCTCGCCCACACGCGTGCCGAGGATGAGCATGTACTCTTCGTTCTCCTCATCCCAAAGAACAAAGGGATCGCGCCAGTTGCGGTCATCGTAACCCTCCTGGGGCGGAAGCAGCGTCTCGGCGATGTTCTTCTCCCACTTGACGGCGTCGTCACTCGTTGCGTGAAGAAGAACCTGCTTCATCAAGCGCGCGCGGACCTTATCGCGATTGCAACCAGTGTAGAGCGCATGGTACTTGTCGCCCACCTTAAACACTGTGCCGGCATAAACATACTGGTCGACTTCCTCGTCGCCGCCACGCTCAAGGCTCTCGCCAAAGTCCTTGTAGTTGACGAAATCCTTGGTCGTCGCGAGTGCCCAGCCAAACGGCTCTCCGAAAGGTCCGGGGTTACGCGTGTCACGCTGATGATAGAGATAGAACGTGCCGTCCTCGCCGTACGGCATGATGTCGCCTACCCAAATTCCCTCAGGCTGGTAATACACCTTGTGCATCCGAGACTTCCTTTCCCACAAGATACTAACTCGGTACAACTGCAAGATATGTCAATCGTTTTCATATGTCAAACGTTTTCACATCAATACGTCTTTTCGCAGTTCCAGTCGTCGGCAAACGGTTGACATATGCCGGCGAACGGTCATCAGAGGCGTTTGAGGAATTCTTTTGGCACGGGATGAACTACGCGGTTTTGCCCTCAATGAGTTCAACGGGGAGCTTGATATTCGATTCAGGATTATCGCCGTTAACAAGAGCGATGATGGATTGCGCCGCGAGCTCTCCGATGCGATCGATATCTTGGCGTACGGTTGTTAAGTCAGGCATAAACGTCATAGTGCGGCGGGCACCATCCGCGCCCACGACCTTAATATCGTCCGGAGCGCTCAAGCCGCGCTGCTTCATAATGTTGAGACAGATGGCCGCCATCGTGTCGTCTCCCGCAAAGATGCCGTCAATATCGGGGTTCTCATCGAGGATCTTCGCAACGACCGCGCTCTTTTCGTCATCGGGCTTAACGAACTCGACCTCACGGACAAGCGCGGGCAAACCGGCCTGCTCAACAACATCGAGGTAGGCATCGGTACGCTTATTGGCAGGCATGCGCATGCGGCTATTGCTGCGCAGGCACAGGATGCGTGAACACCCGTCATCGATCAGGCGACGCGTGGCAAGTTCGCCGATGCTATAGCTGTCGCTCGCAATCTGAACAGAGGCCTCGCCAAGGTCGCAGTCGATACCAACCAGGCTCAAGCCCATCTCGGCATACGCCTCGGCACCGATATTAAGCGAGTTGACGATGACGCCATCAACCATATTGCGCCGAAGCATATCGATATAAGAACGCTCAAGATCAGGTCGATTGGCGCTATTGCACAGCAACATCTTAAAACCGTTTTCGGCCAGGGTACGCTCAACGGCTTGGACCGCTTGGGCATGAAACGGGCTGCTGACATAGGGGACGATCATACCTATTAGATTCAGGCGACCGTTGAGCATGGCACGGGCGATATCGTTGGGCGTATAGTTGATGCGCTTCATCGCGGCATGGACCTTATCGCGGGTCTCTTGGCTAATATAGCCGCGATTATTAAGCACGCGAGATACCGTAGTAGGCGAAACCCCCGCCACCGCTGCAACTTCCTTGATGCCAGGCTTAGCCGAATCCTTAGAACGAGCGCCCTCGCGAGCCATAGCACCCTCCCCCATCAACATGTCATACGTTTACATACGAACAAAGCATACCCCAACAAGAGCGGGAAGACGGTAACAGTACAAGTAAGTAAACGACTCATCCAAATAATTAGGAGAGTTCCGCCTAAAGGGTGACTACACAGGACCCCCGTCGGGCCGCTTTGGGTTACTTTCCAAAACATTTCCGCAGGACGCAAAGGGCTCCGCCGCGCGAAGCGCGCAGCGGAGCCCTTTGCATGTCCGAGGACGTTTTGGAAAGTAACCCAAAGCGGCCCGACGATCCTGCGGGAGTTAAACCCCTTTAGAACTTGTCGTGGAAGGTACGCGCAATGACCTCGTCCTGCTGCTCCTTGGTGAGCGTGTGGAAGTTCACTGCATAGCCGGAAACGCGGATGGTCAGCTGCGGATACTTCTCGGGGTGAGCCTGAGCGTCGAGCAGCGTCTCACGGTTGAAGACGTTGATGTTCAGGTGGTGGCCACCCTTCTCGGCGTAAGCGTCGAGCATGTGGACCAGGTTATCGGCCTGGGTCTCGGAAACTTCAGAAACCTTCATAATGTGTCTCCTTCGATTAATAGGCGCCGGCCGAAACCGGCGCGCTAATCAGTAATCGTTATTGTTAGTATAGCACTAACAATAGTTACTCGCCCAGCTGATCAAGGTCGATATCGCCAAAGAACACCTGATCCTCCTTGCCGAGCGCACTCGGGATGATGGAGAAGGTGTTGGAGATGCCGTCCTGAGCATCGCGGAACGGGAGCTTGGAAACCGAAGACAGCGAAGCGATGGCGCCGTGGCTATCGCGCTTGTGCATGGGGTTAGCACCCGGGGCGAACGGCTGGCCAGCCTTGCGGCCGTCGGGCGTGGAGCCGGTCTTCTTACCGTACACGACGTTGGAGGTAATGGTCAGAACCGAGGTCGTGGGCACGGAGTTGCGGTAGGTGTCGTTCATGCGGATGTACTCCATGAACTGGTGCACAACGTCGTGAGCGATCTGGTCGACGCGGTCGTCGTCGTTACCGTACTTGGGGAACTCGCCCTCGGTCTCGAAGTCGACGATGATGCCGTTCTCATCACGGACGGGGTGGACCTTGGCGTACTTGATGGCGGACAGGGAGTCAGCCACGACGGAAAGGCCAGCGATGCCCGTAGCGAACCAGCGGTGCACGTGCTTGTCGTGCAGAGCCATCTGGATGCGCTCGTAGCAATACTTGTCGTGCATGTAGTGAATGATGTTCAGCGAGTTGACGTACACGCCAGCGAGCCACTTCATCATGTCGTTGTACTTGGCCACAACGTCGTCGTAATCGAGCGTATCGCCCTCGACGGCGCGATACTTGGGGCCGACCTGCTTCTTGGAGACCTCGTCAACACCGCCGTTGAGTGCGTACAGCAGGCACTTGGCCAGGTTGGCGCGAGCGCCGAAGAACTGCATCTCCTTGCCGATGCGCATGGAGGACACGCAGCAGGCGATGCCGTAGTCGTCGCCATGATAGACGCGCATGAGGTCGTCGTTCTCGTACTGGATCGAGGAGCTGGCGACAGAAGTCTTGGCGCAGAACTTCTTGAAGTTCTCGGGCAGACGGGTCGACCACAGAACGGTCATGTTGGGCTCGGGGCTGGTGCCCATGTTCTCGAGCGTGTGCAGGTAGCGGTAGCTCATCTTGGTAACGAGCGTACGGCCGTCGACACCCATGCCGCCGATGGACTCGGTGACCCACTGCGGGTCGCCGGTGAACAGGGCCTGGTACTCGGGGGTACGGGCAAACTTGACCATGCGGAGCTTCATGATGAAGTGATCCACGAACTCCTGGATCTGCTCCTCGGTGAAGGTACCGTTGGCAAGGTCGCGCTCAGCGTAGATGTCGATGAACGTAGAGGTACGGCCGATGGACATAGCGGCGCCGTTCTGCTCCTTGACGGCAGCAAGGTAGGCGAAGTACATCCACTGGATGGCCTCCTGCGTGTTGGTAGCAGGGTTGGAAATGTCGAAACCATAGGTCTCGGCCATCATCTTGAGCTCGCCGAGGGCGCGGATCTGCTCCTGCAGCTCCTCACGATCGCGGATGTTGTCGGCGGTCATGACCGTCGGGGTGGAAGCCTTCTGGGCCTCCTTGTCCTTGATCAGGTAGTCGACGCCGTACAGGGCAACACGACGGTAGTCGCCGATGATACGGCCGCGGCCATAGCCATCGGGCAGACCGGTGATGATGTGAGCCGAGCGGCAAGCACGCATCTCGGGGGTGTAAACATCGAAGACGCCAGCGTTGTGGGTCTTACGCTCGAAGGTGTAGCGCTCGACAACGTTCTCGTCGACCTTATAGCCGTGCTGGCTGGCAGCCTGGCAAGCGATGCGGATACCGCCGTTGACGTGCAGCGCGCGCTTGAGCGGCTTGTCGGTCTGGAGACCGACGATGGTCTCCTTCTCGCGGTGGGCGTTATCGATGTAGCCAGCGGGGTGGCTCACGATACCCGTGACGATCTTGGTGTCCATATCGAGGACACCACCCTGCTCGCGCTCCTTAAGCAGCAGGTCGAGAACCTCGCCCCACAGCTCCTTGGTACGCTCGGTCGGACCGACGAGGAACGACTCGTCGCCCTCGTAGGGGGTGTAGTTCTTCTGGATGAAGTCTCGGACGTCAACTTCTCCCGTCCAGATGCCTTCCTTGAAGCCTTCCCATGCCTCCTGCATTGTGTAACCACGCTCCTAGTTACGTGTAATGCGGCGCTCTCTCACACCGCTGCTTATTGAATTCTTGAATGTTCGGCTTGCACTACCGGCTTCTTCCGTTCTTCACCACACGTCGGTGCAGAGAAAACGTTTGTCCACCTTGGAACTACAACCCAAAACCCAAGATTTCACCCGTCTGAGAAGGATAACATAGCGACCCTCTCCATCTGGGCTGTTATATGTTTCTTTTTTTATATCATAAAGGCGTTTTTTACAAACCCGCAGGAAATGCGAGCGCGAACAACTACCGTTCACCGATTTGTATGTTATTTTTCCTTGCCTTTGTACGACGTTCGCTCTAGCTGTTATGCCAGCTTTAGCAGGGTAAAGTGTCCCAGAGACCCTACAGAAACTGCAGGGCGGCCACGGGATCCCCCGTGGCCGCCCTGTGGCGTAGCTAGTTTTTAGCTTTGATTGCCGCTTGGCATTAGGCGGCTGCGGCGGCCTTGTCGGTCGTTGCCTTGCTATCGCCGTTGCCCTGGCCCTCAAAATGCTTGTAGCACCAGCTGGTGACCAGCGGGGTCAAAATAGCCGTCACGATTGCGCAGGCAGCAACCTGTGCCGTAGCCGTCGCGAGCACGGCGCCGCCGTACATGGCTCCGTTGACGCTTGCCATGGCAGCAGGCGTGGCCACATTGGCTCCGGCGCAGCTCGAAATGGCCGCACCTGCGACACCCGTACCACCCGTGAGCTTATCGACCGCGATGACGGGAATTGCAAAGACCACCGAGCAGATCACGCCGAGCAGAATACCGGGGAGACCGCCATTAATGAGCTGGCCAAAGGTCATGGTCGAGCCCATGGCAAAGAAGACGAGCACGATGATGGCGGAAAGTGCCGGTGCCATCATCTTCTTAAAGCTGGGGAACAGGTTACCCAGAATAATGCCGATGACGATCGGCAGAATGGCACCCACGAGCGACCAGCCGATCGGAGCCTGACCGGCAGCGCCGAGCACGATCATCGTGACCGGAGGGCCGACAACGAGCGTGGTGATGGCGACGGCGCCACGCTCGGCCTCGTTGCCCATGGTGCCCATCAGACCAGCGTACATAGCGTTGTTGGCGCCGGTGCAAGCCGCCAGCATCACCATGGCAGAGATGCCAAACAGGTTGTCGTTGAACACATAAAGGATGAGCAGCGACACGGCAACGACCACGATCTGCTTGACAGCGATGATGATGGCACCGCGTGCAGCGGCGGCGGGAGCACTCTTAAACGAAATCGTCGTACCGACGATGAGCAAAAAGGCGCCAACGAGCGGGCCTGCACCCTGCTGGGTCATGCCAAGCGTAAAGCTACCGAGCGTTTTAAACAGGTCGGGGAATAGCGTGTTGAGCAGGCAGCCCAACAGAAGCGGCACCAAGATATTGGCGCCCGGGATGGAGGACATCTTAAAGAACGGCTCCTTTGCCGCCGGCGCCTCCACCGCAGTCGATTCACTCATATATATCTCCTTTGGATGCATGCGAATCGTAGCCGCACGCGCCTATGTCAGAAAGAAGGCGACAACCCCGAGTCGCCAGGGTCGCCGCCAAACGATCACCGCGGGGTATTACCCGTCCAGGACGATGCCGCCGTCGCAGTCACCAATCTCGCCGTTCACGAAGCTGGCGAGGTCGGAAGCGAAGAACAGCACCATCTGCGCAGGCTCGCTGGCCTGGGCGGCGCGGCCCAGAGGAATACCGTTGATGATGCGCTGAGAGTTCTCGTCAGAGAGAATCGAGGTCATATCGGTCAACGTGAGCGACGGGCACACGGCGTTGCAGCGAACGCCAAACTTGCCGCCTTCCTTGGCGACTGCCTTGGTCAGACCGTTAACGCCTGCTTTGGAGCTCGCGTAAGCCGCGGTGCCGAGCAGGCCGCCACCGATCTTGCCCGCAACGGAACTCACGTTGACGATAGTGCCGGCATGGGCCGCCTTAAAGTGCGGGTAGACGGCGTTCATCATGGTAAAGGTACCGTTGAGGTTGATGTCGATGGTGCGGCGCCACTCGGTGTCATCGATCTCGTCGAACTTCTTGGTGCTGATGACGCCAGCGCAGTTGATCAGGATGTTGGTTTGCGGCAGGTCCGTAAAAATCTGCTCGACGGTCTCGCGCGCCTTGGGCGCATCGGCGACATCGAGCTGATAGAACTTGTTGCCCTCGCCAAGCTCGGCCACAGCGGCCTCGCCCTTAGCAGCGTTCCTTGCGATGAGCGCGACATGTCCGCCGCCCGCGACGATGCCCTTGGCGATCTCGAGGCCAATGCCCTGAGTGCCGCCCGTGACAATCGCGGTCTTGCCCGTGAAGTCAAATGCCATGACTCCATCCCCCTTTATGTAAGGTGTCTCCTTGCGGGAAGTTGGAGCATCGCACGTGGCGATTATATGAGTCCCAGTCGTCATGGTGGTGACAACCCCTCGCCTAACCGCGGGCATGATAGTTCTTTGAAACGCTTTAGCAATTGAATGATTTTAAGTCTTAATGAGCTCTTAATATTGCCTACTGTATGAGGCCCGCGTATGGGGGTATCATCTTCCACCGAAAATAGTTTCTAGTGTTAGGGGTTTTCGGTGGAAGATACCGATTTCCGTGAGCTTGGGCGTCAGCTCCTTACCGAGTTCGGCAGCATGCATCAGCGCATTTCGCGTTTTGCGGACAAAGCCCTCGGCGGCGAGATGGCCGTCATGCGCGCCCTCATGCTCGCTGGCGGTTCGCTCACGCCAAGCGAACTCGCAGATCGCGCCTGGGTCTCGAGTGCCCGCATCGCCAATATCTTACGCGCCCTCGAGGCCAAGGGCTGGGTCGAGCGCGAGCACTCAAAGACCGACCGTCGTCGCGTACACGTCACGGTGACCGACAAGGGATTCCATGATCTCGAAATCAAGCGTCGGGAATTCGAGGACCGCACCGCGGCCTTCCTCGAGCAGTTCGGCGAAACAGATACCCAAGAGATGGTGCGCCTTCTAAGACGTGCCAACGAAATTATCGACCGCAACCAAGAAAGGAGAGATGCCGAGTGAGGATTCTCAAGCTCTTTAAAAAACATATCCTGGCACTGTTCGCAGCTATCGTACTTATCGTAATCAGCTGCAACGCCGATCTGGCGCTGCCTACCTATATGAGCGACATCGTCGACGTCGGCGTGCAGCAAGGCGGCATCGCCTCGCCCGTGCCCGACACCATTCGCGCCGAATCGCTCGACGACCTCGAACTCTTCATGAGCTCCAAGGACGCCAAGGCCGTGGAGGCCGTGTTTAGCAAGGCGGACAATAACGGCATTCGAACGTACATGGGCACCGAGGAAGAGCGTGCCGATGGAGGCAAGATTGCCGACATTATGAGCCTGCCCGAGACCGTCGTTCTTTCACTCGACCAGGGCATCGACGCCGACTCCATGGGCGACATGATGGGCTCGTCCAGCGAGAAAGACAGCAACGCTGCCCAGGCCATGCCCACCCCCGAGCAGATGGCGGCGATGACGCCCGAGCAGCTCGCCGAGATGCAGCAGAAGGCCGCAGCCGCGCAGAGCATGCAAAAGCAGATCGACGCCGACGGCGGCAAGATCACCATGAAGAGCCTGCGCCTAGGCGTTGAAGGCGGTCTTATCGATCAGGGCAAGCTCGTCGAGGGCGCCAACGATATGGCAGACAAAATGGGCTCCATGTCGGGCTCCATCGTCACCCAGCGCGCCGTGAGCTATGTACAGGACGAGTACAAGGCACAGGGCATCGACCCCGCCGACGTGCAAAACGCCTACCTGAGCCGCATGGCGACCACGATGTTTGGGCTGTGCCTTGTGTCGCTCGTCGCCACCATCCTGACCGGTGCCGTGGCTTCGCGCACCGCCTGTTCCATCGCACGCGACCTGCGCCGCGAGACCTTCAACAAGGTTATGCACTTCTCACCGGCCGAGGTGGGCAAGTTTAGCCAGGCCTCGCTCATCACCCGCTGCACCAACGACATTCAGCAGATTCAGATGGCCGCAACCCTGTTTATCCGCATGTGCCTGATGGCCCCCGTCATGGGCATCGTCGCTGTCATGCGTGTCCTGGCCAACCACACCGGTCTGGAGTGGACCATCGCCGTGGCCATCATCGCGGTCTCGGCCGTCGTCGGCGTGCTTATGGGCCTCACCATGCCCAAGTTCAAAAAGATGCAAAGCTTTGTTGACCGCGTGAACCTTACCGCCCGCGAGCTGCTCGACGGCCTTATGCCCATCCGCTCGTTCAACCGCGAGGAGCATGAGCTCGAGCGTTTTGACAAGGCTTCGCTCGACCTGATGACCACGCAGCTCTACACCAACCGCGCCATGAGCTTTATGATGCCGCTCATGATGCTCGTCATGAACTGCATCACCGTGCTTATCGTCTGGTTTGGCGCGCAGGGCGTGTCCGACGGCGTGATGCAGGTCGGCAACATGATGGCGTTCATCTCCTACACCATGCAGATCGTCATGGCGTTTATGATCCTCACCATGGTTTCGGTCATCCTGCCCCGCGCCGAGGTCGCAGCCGAGCGCGTGGAAGAGGTCATCACCTGTCCCACGAGCATCAACGACCCTGTCTCACCCAAATTGCCTGCTGCCAGCGCGCCGCGCGGTGAGCTCACCTTCCGTGACGTGAGCTTCCAGTATCCCGATGCCCGCGCCGACGTCATTAGCGGCGTAAACTTCACCACGCACGCCGGCCAGATGCTCGGCATTATTGGCTCCACGGGCTCGGGCAAGTCCACGCTCGTGCAGCTGATTCCGCGCCTGTACGACGTCACGGGCGGCAGCATTTCGCTCGACGGCATCGATGTGCGCGACATGACACTTTCCGAGCTGCGCCGCCGCATCGGTTATATTCCGCAGCAGGGTCGTCTATTCTCGGGTACCGTCGAGAGCAACCTCAAGTTTGCCGGCGACATGGTGAGTGACGAGGATATGCGCCAGGCAGCACGCGTCGCCCAGGCGGAGGACTTTATCGCCGAGCGCGAGGACGGGTACGACTCCCCTATCAGCCAGGGCGGCTCCAATGTTTCGGGTGGTCAGCGCCAGCGTCTGGCCATCGCCCGCGCGTTGGCAAAAAAGCCCGAGGTCGTGGTGTTCGATGACTCGTTTAGTGCCCTCGACTACAAGACCGACGCGCGCCTACGCGAGGAGCTGGCCAAAAACGTTACCGACGCCGCGCTCGTGGTCGTGGCCCAGCGCATCGCGACCATCATGCACGCCGACCAGATCATCGTGCTCGACGACGGCCACGTAGTGGGCACCGGCACGCACGAGGAGCTGCTGCGCAGCTGCCCGGCGTACCTGGAGATCGCACAGTCGCAGCTTTCCGCCGAGGAGCTGGGGCTTACCCAAGAAGAAATTGCAGCCGTCATGGAAGGAGGCGAGCGCTAATGGCAGACGAGACCAAGGCTCAGATTCCCAAGCCCACCCGCCAGCGTGGTCCCATGGGCCGCATGGGCGGCATGCGTCGCGGCGAAAAGGCCAAGGACTTTAAGGGCACCATGAGGCAGCTGCTCGGCTATATCGGCCAGCACAAGATTGCCGTGTTTGCCGCCGTCGCCTTTGCCGTGTGCTCGGTCATCTTTAATATTGTGGGACCCAAGATGCTCGGTCAGGTTACCACCAAGCTGTTCGAGGGCCTGGTTGCCAAGGTCAACGGCACCGGCGATGTCGACTTTAACTGGATCGCTAAGACGCTCGGCTTTTTGCTCTGCCTGTATCTGGCGAGCTCTGCCTGCAGCCTGATCCAGGGCTGGCTCATGACCGGTGTCACGCAAAAGATCTGCTACCGCATGCGCAAGGAGATTGCCGCCAAGATTGCCGTCGTGCCGATGAGCTACTTCAACGGCCACAGCAAGGGCGACGTGCTCAGCCGCATCACCAACGACGTCGATACGCTCGGCCAGTCGCTCAACCAGAGCGTGACGCAGCTTATTACGTCCGTCACGCAGATTATCGGCGTCCTCGTCATGATGCTGTCGATCAGCCTGCCGCTCACCGGCGTCACCGTGCTCACGCTGCCGGCCGCCGCGATTATCTTGATGGTGATGATTCACTTCTCGCAGCCGTACTTCCGCGAGCAGCAGCAGGTCCTAGGCACCGTCAACGGCATTATCGAGGAGGATTTTGCCGGCCAGAACGTCATTCAGGTGTTCGACCGCGCCGAGGCTTCGATCGAGGAGTTCGACCGTCAAAACGACCGCCTCTTTATTAGTGGCTGGCGCTCGCAGTTCCTGTCGGGCCTGATGATGCCGCTTATGAGCTTGGTGGGCAACATGGGCTACGTGGGCGTCGTCGTGGTGGGCGCGCAGCTCGCGCTGACCGGCAATGCCACGCCCGGCGACATTCAAAGCTTTATCCAGTACGTGCGCAACTTTACGCAGCCGGTGCAGCAGCTGGGCAACGTGAGCAACACGATGCAGTCGATGGCCGCCGCAACCGAGCGCGTCTTTGAGTTCCTGGCCGCACCCGAGGAGGAGCAGAAGGCCGACGCGCAGATTCCCGAGAAGCGCCCCGGCCACGTGGAGTTTGACCACGTCAAGTTTGGCTATACGCCCGACAAGACCATCATCCACGACTTTAGCTGCGAGGCGCAGCCCGGCCAGACCATCGCCATCGTCGGCCCCACCGGCGCCGGCAAGACCACGCTCATTAAGCTGCTGCAGCGCTTCTACGATGTGGACGGCGGCTCGCTGCGCGTCGAGGGCATCGACGTGCGCGACTGGGACCGCGCGGCACTTCGCGGCGAGTTTGCCATGGTGCTGCAGGATACCTGGCTGTTTAACGGCACGATCCGCGAGAACATCCGCTACGGACGCCCCGATGCAAGCGATGCCGAGGTCGAGGCCGCCGCGCGCGCCGCACGCTGCGATCACTTTATCCATACGCTCGCCGGCGGTTACGACTTTATGATCAACGAGGAGGGCACTAACCTGTCGCAGGGTCAGCGCCAGCTCGTGACCATCGCCCGTGCCATTTTGGCCGACCGCCCGGCGCTGATTCT
>CAUBTS010000043.1 GCA_958438955.1 uncultured Collinsella sp. | reverse complement strand
CCTGTCGTTTCCGTGCCCTCGGATTGGGTCATAGTGTCTGACTTATGCTCAACCTACGATAATTCCAAACTGGGTGAGTTACTCACTGTAGCGGGTGGCTATGGCGGCTCAGGGGTAGTCATTGGACGTTCTTGTTTGACTAGTCGTTTAAGAACGTCCCCAATGACTACAAGCCGCACCGCCCGCCGTTCAGTTGAAACCACTTGCCGAAAAGGAACAGGTTTATTTTGGCAGGTTTTATCTGGGCAAACGTCCAAACCGACGTAAGGGAGTTGCCTTCCCTCGTGGCGGTCTTCTAGCAGAAAAACCAAGTGAGTAGGCTTTTTGCAGAAGGCCGAGCACGCCCTAAAACGCCACAGCTCTGACCTGCAGTTTTATAGATCATTTGTCGCGATGTGCTCGGCAGGTTCAAAAAAGTCTACTCACTTGTATCTGAGACGCACCAGATAGGCAAAAACCGCCGCGAAAGGGCCCCTGGTCCCTTCGCGGCGGTCATACGCCTCTGATTTTGCGACGATTTTGCCCGCTTGCTACTCGCTGTAGCGGGTGGCAATGGCAGCTCGCACCATGCCGGTGCTCATGAGGTAGGTCACCAGGAAGTAGCCACCGTATGCTGCCAGGAAGATTGCACAGGTGAGGCCCACGGTACCGCCAATGCTCATATTTCCGAAAATGCTCACCAACTCGATGATCACCTTAAGTGCCACAAAGGAGTGCGCCAGGCCCACTGCCAGCGGGAACAGGAAGAATACCGCTTGCTGCGCCATCACCGAATGGCGAATCTGGCGGTCGTCGCAGCCGATCTGTGCCAGTACACGATAGCTGCGGCTGCCGTCGGCCACGTTGGAGAGTTGCTGGATCGACAGAATCGCCGTGCATGCAACGACCAATACAAAGCCGATGTAGATGGCTAGATAGCTAATAAGACCGTTCATTTGCGCTGCTTGCGCGTACATCTCGGAGCGTGTGATGAAGGTTCCCCACGACCCCGGCTCCTTGCCGTCAACGAGCAGATTGTCGAGCAGAGTGTATTTAATGCTCTCGTCTGCCTCGGTCGTATCCATCCCCTGTTTGTAGTTAACGAGCAGGCTACTGGAATACGGCTGCAGATTAAGTTGGGACAACAGCTCGTCGGAAACGACGACGGTACCCGGATTGCTGCCCATCGCCGAGTTGGCGATGGCCGCCGTATCTTCGTCCGACTTATCGGTTGCGGGCTTGAGCTCATGCCCGCCCAAGGTAAGGGCATGGCCGCCAGCCATATACTTGGTGTACAGGTCGACCAGCTCGCCGCCCATATCACACGTAAGCAGATACTGGTCGTGACCGATGTGCACCGGCTCCTCGCCCATCATCTGACGCAGTTTGTTGTACTGACTCGCCGGCGTCACATACAGACCCATCGCATCGGCATTGCTACCCCCGAACGCCTTGGGAAGCTTTTCGCCCATGATCTTGCACATCTCACTTGGGGTCACCGAAGGATTCGAGCCGCCAACTGGGTAACTCAGATACGAATCGATCTGCACATGCTCACCGGCAACATCGGCGATATTGACCTTCTTGCCGGTCTCGTCGTTGTTGCCCGCCGACTTGCCCTTACCGTGCCATGCGGGGTACAAATCGACCGTACTATCGGCCAGCACCATGCGATCGGCCTCAGACGGATTGACATACTCTTTGTAGTAGTCGAGCGTTTCGGGCGTGTAATAGACATACGTCTGAGACACATCAACAGGGTTAAAGCGCTCCAGGTTTTCGTTCATCACGTTGGCAATCGACATACCGCACGTCACCGAAGTGATGGCCAAAAACAGGAGCATCGCGATGACGCCCATCGAAAAGCACACCGTGTTGACCTTGGCCGCAAGCTGGCGCACGGTAAACATGTTGAGGCCGCGCCAATACACGCCACGCAGGCTCTGCAGCAGCTTGATGAGCATGCCCGAGAGTCCCCAGAACAGGGCAAAGGTGCCCACGGTAACCATAGCGGTCGTAATACCAAACTGGTTCATGGCCTCTTGCAGCTTGCTGTCCGTCGCGGTTAGCGGGAACCCATCACGTAACAGACGGTAATAGGCCACGCCCACAAGCGCCACGCCCACGACAAAGATGGCAATCGCAATCCAGGGGTTGCGTGTCTTGATGCTCTCGTTGCGACGCTCGGCACCCATAAGCTCGATGAGTTTGGTACGACGCACGGCGCGAAGGTTCAGCAGTAGCGTGAGCACAAACATTACGAGCATGCAAGCAAGGGTCAGGTTGAACGCATGCACCGAGAAAAAGAAGTGGAAATTGGCGATCTGTGTCTTAAAGAGCGAGGCCGTAAAGAACGTCATGAGCTGGGAGAGTCCCACACCCAGCACAATGCCGGCGACAAAGGCCACGACCGAAACGATCACCGTCTCGAGCGCCATAATCGTGGCGACGCGCCCGCGCCCCATGCCGAGCACCTGGTACAGGCCAAACTCCTTCTTGCGGCGTTTCATGATGAAGTTATTGGCATACACCATCAAAAAGGCCATGACACCGGCCAAAAAGTACGTCAGGTTGCCGAGCATGCTGCCCATAACCTGCGCCAAGCCCTTTTCATCGATGCCGGCGATGTCGACCTGCATCGAGATGGTGTTAAAGGCATAGAAGACCGTGACGCCCAGGGTGAGCGTCAAAAGGTAGACGAGGTAGTCGCGGCCGGCGCGGCGGACGTTGCCCCAAGCGAGTTTACAGAGCATCGGAGCCCTCACCGCCCATCATGGCAACGACCTCCATAATGCGGTCGAAGAACTCTCGGCGGTCGGTGTCGCCGCGGCGCAGCTCGGTGAAGATCTTGCCGTCGCGGATAAACAGCACGCGGCTCGTGTAGCTGGCAGCAAAGCTGTCATGCGTGACCATGAGCGCGGTGGCGCGCAGGCGGCGATTGAGGGACTCCAGGCTCTCGAGCAGCAGGCGGGCGCTCTTGGAATCGAGGGCGCCGGTGGGCTCGTCGGCCATGATCATGGTGGGGTCGGTGACGAGCGCGCGAGCCGCGGCAACGCGCTGCTGCTGACCGCCGGACATCTGGTAGGGATACTTGTCGAGCACCTGGCTGATGGACAGGCGCGCTGCCACATCCTGCACGCGGGTCGAGATCTCTGCCGAGTTTGTGCGGGCGATGGTGAGCGGCAGGGCGATGTTCTCGCGTGCCGTGAGCGTATCGAGCAGGTTGGAGTCCTGGAAGATAAAGCCGAGCTCCTCGCGGCGGAACTGCGAAAGCTTGGCCTGCTTCATGCGCGTCACGTCCTGACCGTTAATGCGGATCGTGCCGCTCGTGGCGCTATCGATGGTCGAGACGCAGTTGAGCAACGTCGACTTGCCCGAGCCCGAAGCGCCCATGATGCCCACGAATTCCCCGCGGTTGACGGTAAAACTGACGTCGTTGAGCGCGCGGGTCACGTTGCCCAGCGCTCCATATACCTTTTCGAGATGCGCGACCTCCAGTACCGGGGTCGCCATGTGCGTGGTTTGCATACCGAGTCCTTTCTTGCGATTAGTCTACGGCATCTATAGTCGCAAGAAGACGAGTCGGCTACCATCGATATGGCTTACGCTTGCCTTACCGTTGTGTAAGGTACGGGTAGCCGCCCTGTTATGTGCTGATATTGAGAGAGGACTCCTGTTGAAAACTGTTCATGTTGCCGCTGGGATCATTCGCAAGGAAGGATCTGACGAGCTGCTTGCCGTGCAGCGCGGCTACGGCGACATGCAGGGACTTTGGGAGTTCCCCGGCGGCAAGCTCATGCGCGGCGAGACGCCCGAGGACGCCGTACGCCGCGAACTCATGGAAGAGCTGCAGGTCAAAGTCACGAACCTGCGCGATTTCTATACCGTTGAGTACGACTACCCCGATTTTCATCTCTCGATGGAGTGCTACTACTGCTCGCTCGCCGATGAATCCGATGAGCCCCAGAAACATGACCGCCAGCTCGATATCCGCTGGATTCCACGCACCTCGCTTGCCACCGTTGAGTGGATGCCCGCCGACAAGGGGCTTATCGATGCTCTGATTGAGTTGAAGGAAGATCGGCTTAAGGCCAACGGCACTGCCAACGACGCCGAGGCCACCACGACCGACGAGCCCGCTTCCAGGCCCAAGCGCGCACCTAAGCGCCACAGCAAGAAGCGTCCCAAGCCCGGTCTGCTCGACGGCATCGATACCTCGGACCTCTCCGCCGACGAGCGCGAACTGGTGCGCCGTCGCGCCGCCATCAAAAAGTCCATGAAGGGCAACAAGCGTGCGAACACCAAGCCCGAGCTGCTCGTTCGCCAGCGCCTGCGCGCCGCGGGCCTTACGGGCTATCGCTTGGAATGGAAGGTTCCCGGCAAGCCCGACATCGCCTTCCCCGGCCGCAAGATCGCCATCTTCGTCAACGGCTGCTTTTGGCACCGCTGCCCCAAGTGCAACCCGAGCCAGCCCAAGCGCAACGTTGAGTTTTGGGAGGCAAAGTTCCGTCGCAACGTCGAGCGCGACCGCGCTGCCGTGGCAGCACTCACTCAAATGGGCTGGACACCCATAACCATCTGGGAATGCGAGCTCAAAAAAGACCGCATCGACGCCACGATGGAAAAGGTCATCGAGCAGGTGCGCGCCGCAGAGCCGCAGCGCTAACAGCAAACATTCACACGCTCCGCACGTCCGCGCCACAATCCTTAGAAAGCCCTTAAGCTCAAAACCTTTCAAAAGTGTTATTCGATACCTCTGACCTGCAGTTTCATCGTAACACCAAACCAGGTTAAGCCTTTCTTTAGCGCTTCTTTGCAGAAGCCGCGGCATAATACTGCCAACGCACGGGACCTAGCAGCACACCCCGTGCGCAACCTTTTGGTGGATATCGAGGAGGCCGCATAAGCATGCATTCTTCCAACGACGCAGCACAGCAGCCATCCCTAAATCATGCAAACCTTTTCTCCTTCCCCCCGACACAGAGAAACGGCCTCCTCGACTCCCCCACCACAAAAGCCAAACGCTCTGCAGACCAACACCTCAACCTGCAGACATCCTTCGAAAAACTCCAAGCCTCACTAGACCAGGCATTCCCCAACCAAGCCCGGGCATACTAATCCCCCATCAGCAAAGAAGCCCTAACGCTCCACCCATTTCCGCCCTAACGCCACAAGGGCAATCGAGCAGGACGGCTTGGGCGGGTCCCCGTACTTAGTTTCCAAAATCATTCCGCAGCGCGAAGGCCCCCGTCGCCAACGCTTCGTAGAAGCGAGGCAACGGGGGCCTTCATGCGCGAGGACGTTTTGGAAACTAAGTACGGGGACCCGCCCAAGCCGTCCGGTGGGATCGGAGTACCCTTGCTGTTACTCTGCCTTGCCCACAGAGTTGAGGTTGGTCATGCGGATCTTAACCAGCTCGGTGATCTCACGCATGCCCTCCTTGGCCGGCTTCTTGGGGTCGAAGCAGGCAGGGTTCTCGGCCATGTAGGCCATGAAGCCCTTGGTGTAGGCCTGACGCAGCTCGGTGGCGTAGTTGACCTTGCAGATACCGTTCTTCACAGCCTCGGCAACCTGCTCATCGGGCACACCGGAGGTGCCGTGCAGAACCAGCGGCACGTCGACGGCGTCGCGAATGGCCTTGACCACGGACTGCTCGATGTGCGGATCGCTCGTGTACACACCGTGGCTGGTGCCAACGCCAATAGCGAGGGAGGTGCAGCCGGTACGCTCGACGAACTCCTTGGCCTCGGCCGGATCGGTGTAGGGGCTCTCGCCCTCAACCGCGGGACCGTCGTCCTCCTTGCCGCCAACCTTACCGAGCTCAGCCTCGACGGGCACGCCCATGGCGCGGCCAGCATCGGCGACGGACTTGGTCAGGGCGATGTTGTCCTCGAAGGACTCGTGCGAACCGTCGATCATGACAGAGGTGTAGCCCGTGCGGAAAGCCTGCATGCAGCGGTCATAGCCATCGCCGTGATCGAGGTGCAGAGCGACGGGCACGGAAGCGCGCTCGGCGGCAGCCTTGACCATGCCGTAGAAGTAGTCCAGACCAGCGGTCTTGATGGTGCCCGGGGTGGTCTGCATGATGACGGGGGACTTGGTCTCCTCGGCAGCGGCCAGAACGGCCATAACAAACTCGAGGTTCTCGACGTTGAAAGCGCCAACAGCGTAGTGGCCGGCCTGAGCGTCCTTGAGCATCTTTTCGGTGGTAACAAGTGCCATGAGCGTTTGCTCCTCTCCCTCGCCCGCATCTGGACATCGGGCGTAGTTGTTCACAAGGCGTTTTACCTTGCGTTTTGCTGCGATCATTGTATGAAATTCAGCAGCTTTGCACGTGCGAGATATTGAGCCCATGCAGGTCAATACAGTCATTTTTGAAAAGCAAACGGAAGAAATTTGAGCCGAGTGAACATGTTCGATATTGAATTTTGGGCGTTCAGCGTCTTTATTTTATAGAAAAGATAAGTAATCGAAAGGTGTTTTCTTACTCAAAAAGAAAATGAACGAAAATAGAGTCAACACAATTCCTGCAAATTTAGCCGAGAATGGAGCAAGCATGGCCCAAGCCACCAACCGTGCCTTTGCCGACGAACGCCGTACCGCCATTTTGGAAATGCTCGATCATAATGCCTCGGTGCAGGTAGCAGAAATCGCCCAGACCTTTGGCGTGTCCTCCGTCACCGCCCGCGCCGACCTGGACGCGCTCGCCGAAGCAGGCAAGCTGCGCCGCACGCACGGCGGTGCCGTCTCGCTCCACAAACGCCTGACCGTCTCCACGCAGGATCGCCGCATCAATGTCAACGTCGCCGCCAAGCAAGCCATCGCGCAAAGCGCCATCGAGCTCGTCAATGACGGCGACACGCTGCTCGTCGACTCGGGCACCACGGCGCTCGAGTTCGTTCGGCTCCTCGACCAGCGCAACGGCATCACCGTCATCACGGCCGACATTACCATTGCCGATTACATCGACGAGAGCATGCCCTCGGTCGATGTCGTCATGCTGGGCGGGGCGTTGCGCAAAGGCCATCGTTATTTGTACGGACCGCTCACTATGCAGGCGCTCCAAATGGTCCATGCCGATCTGGCCGTCATGTGCCCCGGCGCCTTTGTCTCCAGCTGCGGCTTTACGACCGACTTTCCCCAGATGGCCGAGACTAAAACGGCTATGATCGCCGCGGCCCATCAAAGCGTCGCCCTCATGGACGCCAGCAAGGTTAACGGACGCGGCATGTACCGCTTTGCCGAGCTGACCGATGTCGACGCCATCGTGATGGACCGTGACCCCGATCATTCCGTCGCCACCTCAATCGCCGAGGCCACCGACAGCGCACGTCCAGTCCTCATCATCGCCGGCGCTTAAACAAAAACCACCACAAAGGTGCCTGTCCCCTTTGTGGTGGTTGTGATGGTTGAGCATCAAAAGTGAACGTGTCGCTACTTGGACAGCTCGTCGGCGAGGGCCTCGATCTGAGCGCGCGAGGCTTCGTTGAGCGAGCCCAGCACAGTCACCTTGTTCTGCGCCAGGGTGATGTCCTTCATGCCCTCGAGCTCCTTGGTCATAACCTTGGCAGCGGTGGGCGCCCAGGAGCCGGCCTCAACGAGCGCCACCGTACGATTCTGATAGGCGTGCTCGGCAAGCGTGTGGATAAAGGTGCTCATGAACGGGAAGATCTCGCCCTGATAGGTGATGGAAGCGAGCACCAGGCGGTCGTAGCGGAACGCATCCTCAACAGCCTCGGCCATATCGTCGCGAGCCAGGTCAAAGACGGAAACCTTCTGGCCGCGAGCCTCAAGCGCAGATGCAAGCTCCTCAACGGCAGCCTTCAGATGGCCGTACACGCTCGCATAGGCAATCGTGATGCCCTCGTCCTCGGGCTGATAGCTCGACCAGGTGTTATAGGTGTCGAGGTAGTAGCCCAGGTTCTCGGTCAGCACGGGGCCGTGGAGCGGGCAGATGATCTGGATGTCCAGGTCTGCGGCCTTCTTGAGGACGGCCTGCACGAACTTGCCGAACTTGCCGACGATGCCAAAGTAGTAGCGGCGCGCCTCGCAAGCCCACCCTTCCGGATCCTCGATGTCGTTGGCGCCAAACTTGCCAAAGCCGTCGGCGCTAAAGAGCACCTTGTCGGTGGACTCGTAGGAGAAGAGCACCTCGGGCCAGTGCACGTTGGGAGCACCGACAAACGTCAGGCTGTGGCCGCCCAGGTCGAGCACGTCGCCATCTTTGACGACCATCTTGCGCTCGGGGAAGTCGGTGCCAAAGTAGTTGACCATCATGCGGAAAGCGCCCATGCTCGCCACGATCTGCGCCTGGGGATAGCGCTCCATAAAGGCGGCGATGCCAGCAGAGTGATCGGGCTCCATGTGATGGACAACCAGATAGTCGGGCGTACGGCCATCGAGCACGGCCTCGAGGTTGCCGAGCCACTCGTCGACAAAGCCAGCGTCGACCGAATCGGCGACAGCGATTTTATCGCCCAAGATAACGTAGCTGTTGTATGCCATACCGTTCTCGGACACGTCGTACTGGCCCTCGAACAGGTCAATGTCGTGATCGTCGACGCCAATGTAGCGGATATCCTTGGTGATCTCCATCAGGCAAAGCCTCCTAGATAGACAAAAGAGCCCGTCTATCATAGCACTCGTCTTCATAGCCACGGCTATCTGCCGGCATCCTTACCGATTGTTATTGAGATGCGATAAAGCGCCGTTTACCTGCACAAACTATGCGCGCGGAGCTGCCGTGCTATGTCGAATAATGAGCTGGCCGGGAATACGAATGGCAACGGTTTTGCCCGCCGTACCCGCCTCGGGAACCGCATGCTCAAACACCTCGCGTCCGCGCTGATGTAGATCGAATCGCACGGTCGTGAGCTCGTTGTGTGCCACAAAATCATCGAGTGAATCGTCGACGCCCACCACGCTCACGTCCTCGGGCACGCGCAAGCCGCTATCGCGCAATGCAGCGATGGCGCCATTTGCCATCTGGTCGTTTGCCGCGTAAATCGCCGTCATGGTGCGATCGTGCTCGGCCAGGTACCTGCCGGCCTCGTAGCCGCTGTTGGCAGACCAGTCGCCCTCGAGCGGCTCTGCCGGCTCGATGTGTTTACGCTCGAGTGCATCCTGCCAACCGGCGCGACGAAATTGCTCGTCGACCGAGAATGACGGGCCGCCAATATAGCGAATCTGCTCGTGCCCTAGCTCAAACAGGTGATCCATAAGCAATAGCGAGCAGCCGTAATGGTCGGAATCGACCGTGGTCACCCGCGGGTGCGCGTACATGGTAACGATGACCGTGCCAATGCCCGGCAGTGGATCAAACGTCTCAAAATCGGGCGCCATGCGACTCATGCCGATAATGATGCCGTCCACCGGCAATGCGGCCATACGACGCGTGGCCTCGGCAAGCGAAAACTCCTCGGTCTTGGACATCTCGACCAGCGTGATGGCGCAATTATGCTCGCGAGCAGCGCTGGCGATGCCGTCGATCATTGAGAGGTTGCCGAACTTGGTGACATCGTTGACGCACAGGCCGACCGAATGATAACGGCCGTCGCGCAGCGAGCGACCGGCATAACTCGGACGAAAGCCGAGCTTTTGCATAGCGGCCTGTACGCGCTGGCGCGTCTGCTCGTTAACGTTAGGCAAGCCGTTGGCGACGCGCGAAACCGTCTGCTGCGAAACGCCGGCAGCGCGGGCGACGTCGGCCATGGAGACCGGACGCGAACTGGTATCGTTGGACGGGCGCCTTGCCACAGGATCACCTTCACCCTTGCGAGATCTGAATAGCGTGAATGCCGGCCCGGGCAGAAATACATCCCGCGCCGAGGCCCGCTATCGTCGGACGCATGTTAACGTACTCTACTTTTTCTATCTGCATCTCTTCTGCTTTATAAGTCCATACGGCAGTACCGTTCACGGCTGAATTTCTACCGATTACCAGATTCTCAAAAAGTGACAAGCGATGTGTTATGAGTACGTTAACATAGCCCGTAACGTGCGGTATTGTGAACACTTGGTTCATGCCGCTTCAAGTTGTTAACGTACTCATAACGACGCAAAACTCATCCGTGCGCGCCAAAGAAAGGACCCCCATGACCACCCTCGACGAAAAGACACTCGCCACGCTCACCAAGCTGTTTGAGGAGGAGTTTGGCCCCATCGGCGATCGCCAGGTGCTCCATGTGCACGCGCCCGGCCGTTCCGAGATCAGTGGCAACCACACCGACCACGAGGGCGGCCACGTTATCGCCGGCTCGCTCGATGTCGCCGTCGACGGCATCGCCGTGGCAACCGACTCCAACAAGATTCGTGTCGCCGACGAGGGCTATCCTACGTTTGAGATCACGCTCGACACGTTGGATGTTCAGGAGTCCGAGAAGGGCACGTCCGCAAGCCTCGTCCGCGGCATGGCGCACGAGATTGCAGCCCTTGGCGTTGAGCCCCACGGCTTCGACTTCGCCTTCACCTGCTCCGTCCCCTCGGGTGGCGGCCTTTCCAGCTCTGCCGCCGTCGAGGCCGCGTACGGTCGTGCCATGGAGACGCTCTGGGGCGCGCCCGCCATTGAACCCGTCACGCTCGCTCAGATGAGCCAGCGCACCGAGAACAACTACTACGGCAAGCCCTGCGGTCTGATGGACCAGACCGCCGTATGTCTGGGCGGCCTTGCCTACATGGACTTTGAGGACCAGGCTCAGCCTAAGACCCAGAAGCTCGAGCTCAACTTTGAGGACCACGGCTATGCGCTCGTGCTCGTTAAGGTCGGCGCCGACCACGTGGCCGCCACCGACGATTACGCTGCCGTTCCGCGCGAGATGCAGGACGTCGCTGCCGAGTTTGGCAAGGAACGCCTGTGCGAGGTCGATGTTGCCGACTTTGACGCCAAGCTCCCCGAGCTGCGCACCAAGCTGGGCGACCGCGCCTGCCTGCGCGCCGTTCACTACTGGTACGAGAACGGCCTGGTCGATAAGCGCTGGGCGGCCCTGAACGCCGGCGACATCGACCAGTTCCTGGTCCTGACGCGCGAGTCCGGCGCCAGCTCTGCCATGTACCTGCAGAATGTCGTCGCCAAGCTGGGCTCCGAGCAGCCCTCAATGTATGCCCTAGCGCTGGCCGAGCACGTGCTCGACGGCCGCGGTGCCGTTCGTATTCACGGTGGCGGCTTTGGCGGCACCATCCAGGCCTTCGTGCCGCTCGATCTGGTCGACACCTTCATCGCCAAGATGAACGGCTGGCTGGGCGAGGGCTCTGCCCGCCACTACGCAATTTCTGACAAGGGGGCTTACGCGGCATGGCTGTAATGACCGACGTGCGCGAGGCCGCGCAGAACCTGATCGAATACGCTATCCACCGATCGATGATCGGCCAGGACGATCGCATCTGGGCGTATAACACCATTCTCGAGTGCATCGGTGCTACGGGCCCGGCGCTCGACATGGCCTGGGCGCTCCAGGTCGAGAAACTCTCGCTCTTGCACCCCGAT
Organism: uncultured Collinsella sp.; assembly: GCA_958438955.1. Taxonomy (GTDB): domain Bacteria; phylum Actinomycetota; class Coriobacteriia; order Coriobacteriales; family Coriobacteriaceae; genus Collinsella. Next base: position 4,255 of record CAUBTS010000043.1, on the reverse strand, counting down.
ACCCTGCCCGACTTTGACCTTGAAGGCACGCTTGCCGCGCTTTCCGAGGCTGCCGTTGCCAACGGTGCTGCCGAGGACACGGCGTCGGGCCGCGACCGCATCGCCATGCGCATCATGGGCGCACTCATGCCGAGGCCTTCGGTTGTAAACGAGGAGTTCAACGGCCGCATGGGCGTCAACGAGCCCCGCGCCGCGACCGACTGGTTCTACGGTCTGTGCTGCGACGCCGGCTACGTGCGCCGCGCCGCCATCGCGCGCAATATCAAATGGAGCACCCCCACCAACTGGGGCGACCTCGAGATTACCATCAACCTGTCAAAGCCCGAAAAGGACCCGCGCGATATTGCCGCGGCCGGCGCCGCCAAAAACACGGGCGAGAAGTATCCCGCCTGCCAGCTCTGCATCGAAAACGAAGGCTATCCCGGACGCTCCGCTGCAGCCGACGGCGGCGCCCATCCCGCCCGCCAGAATCTGCGCGTTATCCCCATTAAGCTCGACGGCGAGCGCTGGGGCTTCCAATACAGCCCGTACGCGTACTTTAACGAGCACTGCATTGCCATGAGCTCCGAGCATCGCCCTATGCACGTTGACCGCAAGGGCCTGACGTGCCTGCTCGATTTTGTGGACCTGTTCCCGCACTACTTTATAGGCTCCAATGCCGACCTGCCCATCGTGGGCGGTTCGATTCTGTCGCACGACCACTTCCAGGGCGGCGCGCACGAGTTCCCCATGATGCATGCCACCGAGGTCTCGCAGTTTAGCGTGCCCGGTTTTGACCAGGTCAGCGGTACCGTTCTGCAGTGGCCGCTCTCGGTACTGCGACTGCGCTCGCACGACCGCGCCCAGCTGCTCGACGCCACCGAAAAGATTATCCTCGCCTGGCGCGAGTGGACCGATGAGTCTGTGGGCGTCATCGCGCACACAGCCGACGGCGTAGCGCACAACACCGTGACGCCCGTCATCCGCCGCGTCGACTCCCGCGGCAATGCCGGCGGCGAAATCTACGAGGCCTACCTGGCGCTTCGTTGCAACATCACAACCGACGAGCATCCGCTGGGCGTATTCCACCCGCATGCCGAGTATCACCACATCAAGAAAGAGAACATCGGCCTGATCGAGGTCATGGGCCTGGCCATTTTGCCGCCGCGCCTGGTTCCCGAGCTTGGCGCTGTCCGCGAGCACCTGCTGGCGGCCAAGGCCGATGCCAGCTACGACCTTGCCGGCGCGCTCGAGGGCGACGACCTTTGCCGCAGCCACGCCGCGTGGGCCGAGGACGTCTTTGCCCGCCGCGCCGACGAGCTTACGGCCGACAACGCCATCGATATCCTGCACGAGGAGGTCGGCGTGGTGTTTGGCCACGTGCTCGACAACGCCGGCGTCTTTAAGTGGGACGAAGCCGGCCGCGCCGCCCAACAGCGCTTTATCGACTCACTGTAGCATACAGGTTCGAGCCTCATCAGCGGCCACGACATAACCGCCCACACGACAACGGCGCCCGCCGGCAACATCGCCGACGGGCGCCGTTTTTGAGTGTAGTCATTGGGGTCATTCTTAAGGGGCGTTCTTAAACGACTAGTCATTAAAGAGCGTCCCCAATGACTACTTGCGACCAGGGCAACGCCGGTGTCTTGGCAACGACAGCGAAAACGCCCCTAAGCGAGCAAGGTGACGTGAAAGAGGAGGGCATTGACCTTTTGGTCATGCCCGACGATTGAACGTCAGATTGCCGCTTAGGGGCGTTTGCAGCGTCGCGCCGTTACGCGGTTTGGTAAAACCGCGTAACCCTACAGTTCAGTCACGACAACGCTGTTGTAGACCTCGTCCCAGCGGTCCATGACCAGGTGGCCGGTCTTGGGATCCATGGCGTTAAGCTTGCCGCAGGTATTGGCGGTCTTGAGCACCGTGACGTCGTCGGCATCAGCAGCAATCGCATGCGCAAAGCCGGCGATGGTCGAGTCGCCGGAACCCGTCGCGTTCACAGCCGCAATCGCGGGCGTCTTGGCGCGGAACGCACGACCCTCATGGAAGCCCACCGAACCGGCAGCGCCCATCGAAACGACAACCCAGGGAATACCGGCAAAGCGGTCATCGGCGGCAAGCGCCTCGCGCAGGGCATCGACATCATCGGTCGTAAAGGACGTACCCAGCAGGCCGTTAATCTCGGTCAGGTTGGGCTTTACGAGCTCAGGCTTGGCATCGGACTCCAGCGCGGCCTCCAGCGATGCACCCGAGGTGTCGAGCAGCACCTTGGCGCCCGCCTCCTCGGCGATCTTGACGAGCTCGGCATAGTAGCCGGCATCGACCCCACGCGGCAGCGAGCCCGAAAGCGTCACAACGTCCGCCTTCGCTGCAAGCTCGGTAAACTTGGCCGTAAAGGCCTCGAGCTCGGCCGGGGCGATCTGCGGGCCGCTCTCCAAAAGCTCGGTCTGATTACCCTCGTGCAGAATATTCAGGCAAATGCGCGTCTCACCGGCGATGGGCACAAAGTCGTTCTTGACGCCGTCGGCATCCATAAGCTCAGCCATATAGGCACCCATGTGGCCGCCGAGCAGACCGGTCGCGAGCACGTCATCTCCCAGCTGCAGCAGCACACGGCTCACGTTGAGGCCCTTACCGCCAGCAGTCTTTTCGGGCGTCACGCGGTTCACGTCGTCGATGATCAACTTGTCGAGCTGATAGCGCGTATCAATCGACGGGTTCATGGTAACGGTCAGAATCATGTTGAACTCCTGTTTCCGGGGCACGACACGCGCGGCCCCAAACATACGATAGCTCGTTAAAGGATCTCGATCTCAAAGCCGCGGGTAACGGTCTCCCCCGGCTTGGCCACCAGGCAGCCGCGCTTGTGCTCCAGAATATCGTCCTCGTCGGAGCAGGTAGACAGGCCGCCCCACGGTTCCACGGCCACAAAGTCGCCCTCGGGCTTGCTCCACACAATCAGGTACGGCATATCGGGGAACGTCAGGCGCACGCCCTTGTCCTCGGTCTTCTTGGTCAGCGTAACCACGCGGCTCTCGAGCACATCAAAGATGGTCTCGGCGAAGTCGAAGAGCTCATGGGTAAGCGGCAGATCGTGGCCGACCATCGGGTTCTTGCTACGGTGCTCGACATCGATCAGGCCTGTGGAGGGAACAGCGGTGCAAAGCTCGGCCGCCTCACGCTGATCGAAACGGAGCTCGTAGTCGTCATAGGACTCGCCCTCGTCGAGCGGGCACTTAAAGCCAGGGTGACCGCCCACAAAGAACGGCATGTCCTCGGTGCCCTCATTGGTCACCTCGTACGACACGGCCACCTTTGCCGCATCGATCGTGTAACGAGCAACGATCTTAAACGGATACGGGTACTGCTCGAGCAACTCGGCATGGTCGGCAGAGCTTAGGCTCAGCGCAACCATGTTGTCGCCCTGCTCCTCGAGCTTCCACTCCTGTTTGCGCGCAAAGCCGTGACGGGCGAGCTTAACCTCGCGGCCGCCCATGGTCATTGCGTGACCGTCACGAAGGCCGCCGCAGATCGGGAAACAAATGGGTGCCTGGCCCGACCAGACCGCCGGATCACCCTGCCACAGGCACTCACGGCCGTTGGCCGCAATAGAAGTGAACGACCCTCCCGCCGTGCTCAGTGCTACGCGGATAGAACCGTTATCAAGAACAAACTCCATAGGAGCCTTCCCTTTCTTACGACAGCCCGCCAAGTCAATAGGGCTGATAGAAAACCGGCCCGCGCCCCCTCACAGAAACGCGAGCCGTCAATTGAAAAGCTGCAGAATACCGGGTCCCGCCAAAACGAAGCCCACAAGCTCAGCAAGCAAACGTGTTATCGGAGCAGCTTACTGAACCAGAAAGCTTCGCAACAACAGCGGTAACCCCACAGGTACCCCCAACGTCAGCGAGAAGTCAGCTGGCGAGGCAAGGTGCCATGAAGCGAGGCGGCATTGACCTTCTGGTCATGCCGCCGAAGCTGAACGGCAGATTGCCCGCCAGATGGCTTCGCAGCGTCGGCCGGTCCGGCGTTCGGTAGAACGCCGGAACCCCTTAGTCGTGGTACTCGCCGCGGTCCCACTTCTCGAGGAACTCGTCAAAGAAGTGCGGGTCAGCCTGAGCCTCGGCGTCGGCCTTATTGCAGGCATCGATCTTGGCGATCAGGGCATCGTGCTCGGGGGTCTTCTCGTAGGGCTCCTCCAGGAAGGCAAGCATGATATCGGCCATCAGGAACTCGCCGGTAATCTTGCCGCCAAAGCCCACGATGTTGGCGTTGA
>CAUBTS010000042.1 GCA_958438955.1 uncultured Collinsella sp. | reverse complement strand
CAGGCGTAAACAGCGCTTCGTTATCCGCCATGCGCTCACCTCTCTCACCTAGTCATCGGAGGCGTTCTTGAATGACTAGTCGCTAAAGACCGTCCCCGATGACTACTCAAAACAAAAGGTGGCCACGCGCGCCTTGGCGCCAATGACCACCCTGACTACTCGGCTAAATTGTACTGTGCGCCGCTAGCCGCGAGGCGCGTCAATTGCGACCTTGCCGCTCTCCAGCACGTGGACGCGGCCGTCGGCGAGCATCTGCACGACCTCGGGATACAGCATGTGCTCAATCGCGTGGATGTGCTCCTCGAGCGTGTCGACGTCCCAGCCCTCCTCAACAGCCAGCGCACGCTGAGCGATGATGGGGCCGTTGTCGTAAATCTCGTTGGCAAAGTGCACGGTCACGCCGGTCACCTTGACGCCGCGCGCAAAAGCATCGTCAATCGCATGGGCGCCGGTAAAGCTCGGCAGCAGCGCCGGGTGTAGGTTGACCACGCGATTGGGGAACGCCGCCAGCAGCGGCGTGTGCACCATGCGCATATAGCCGGCCATCACCACGTACTCGCAGCCACGTTCGAGCAGCTCATGCGCGATGATCTCGTCAGCCGCGATGGGGTCGGCATAGACATCCTTGGACAGCGTGAGCGTCTGGATGCCCGCGCGCTCGGCACGCTGCAGGCCCTTGGCCGAAGGACGGCTCGACACCACAAGCTCAATCGAGGCGTTAAGCTTGCCGGCGGCGATCAGGTCGATCAGCGCCTGCAGGTTGGTACCCGAACCGCTGATGAGCACGCCGATCTTGAGCGGCTCGGCGGTATCGGTGCCGGTCGGACGGGTATACGGGTCCCAAGCCAGGACCTCGGCGGCAGTCATCTGCTCGTTAGCGCTCATCGGAGTACACGACCTTACCGGAGCCCTCGACGCACTCGCCCACGCGGAACGGCTTCTCGCCCAGCGCGACCAGGGCCTCGGTCACCGCGGCCTCGTCCTCGGGAGCGACGATCAGGCACAGGCCGACGCCCATGTTGAAGGTCTTGCATGCCTCGTTGGGCGCGAGCTCGGCCTGGCGCGACACGTAGGTGATGACGGGAGGAACGTCCCAGCCCATCTCGGCACCGTTGCGCGTGACCACGGCGTCGACGTCGTCGGCGAGCGCGCGGTTGAGGTTCTCGGTAATACCGCCGCCAGTGATGTGGGCAATGGCGTGCACCGGAGCGCCACCGCGCAGCAGCTCAAGAATCGGCTTGACGTAGATGCGCGTGGGGGCCAGCAGAGCGTCGGCCAGCGATGCGCCGCCGAGCTCCTCGAGCGGGCGGCTCAGCTCCTCGGCCTTAGCGGCGGCCTCGGGCGTGCCCGGCTTGATACCGTCGACACCGATGACCTTACGCACAAGCGAGTAGCCGTTGGAGTGCACGCCGGTGGAAGGCAGACCCAGAATCACGTCGCCGGGGCGGACATTCGCGGGGTCGAGCATCTTGGGACGGTCGACGACGCCCACGGTAAAGCCGGCAAGGTCGTAGTCGGCCGGGGCCATGACGCCGGGATGCTCGGCCATCTCGCCGCCCACGAGCGCGCAGCCCGCGAGCTTACAGCCATCGGCCACGCCCTTGATGATCTTTGCCATATGCTCGGCCTCGATGTGGCCGATGGCGACGTAGTCCAGGAAGAACAGCGGCTCAGCGCCCGAAGCCAAGATGTCGTTGACGCACATGGCGACCAGGTCCTGGCCCACCGTCTCGTGACGGTCCATGATCTGGGCGAGCACGAGCTTGGTGCCCACGCCGTCGGTACCGCTAATCAGAATCGGGTCTTCCATATCCTTAAGCGCGGCGGCCGAGAATAAGCCACCAAAGCCACCGATACCGCCGATGACCTCGGGACGGTTGGTGTCCTTAACCATTTGCTTAATAGCGTCAACGGCGCGGCCGCCCTCGGCGGTATCGACGCCGGCGTCCTCGTACGTCACATGCTTGCTGTCGCTCATCTGAGCCTTCCTCTCCCACTACCGTCCGCCGCCCGGGCGCCAAACGGTGCTCATAGTTGCGTTCATTTCGGCGCGTGCCATAACAGCACGCGCCGTCATATCAACAAAACAGCAGATAAAACCTGCCAAAATAAACCTGTCCCTACATGGCAGGTTTTAGGCCTCGCCGTGCTTCTCTTCCCAGCTGCGGTCGTCGTATTTCTCGACCACGGCGTCGTCGTCAAAGTGCAGCGGCTTATCCAGGTTGCGGGGCTTAAAGCCCTCCATAAACTTATCGCGGCCAAAGCTCTCGGGAATCGCCACGGGGTAGCGGCCGGTAAAGCACGCATCGCAGTAACCGCCCTTGGGCATGACCTTAAGCAGGCCCTCGACCGAAAGGAAAGCCAGCGAATCGGCGCCAATGTACTCGCAAATCTCATCGACCGTTTTGTTGGCGCTGATAAGCTGCGACTGCACGTCGGTATCGATACCGTAGAAGCACGGCCAGATGACCTCGGGCGAGTTGATGCGGATATGAATCTCCTTGGCGCCAGCGTTGCGCAGCATCTTGACGAGCTGCACCATGGTGGTGCCGCGCACGATGGAGTCGTCGATGACGACCAGGCGCTTGCCCTCGATGTTGTCGCGAAGCGGGTTGAGCTTCATGCGCACGCCCATGGCGCGCAGCTCCTGCGTAGGCTCGATAAACGTACGGCCCACATAGCGGTTCTTGATAAGACCCTCGCCAAAGGGAATACCGCTCTCGTGCGAATACCCCTCCGCGGGCGGCAGGCCGGAGTCGGGCACGCCGATGACCAGATCGGCCTCGACGGGCTCCTCATGTGCCAGCTGACGACCCATGTCGTAACGGCAGGCGTAAACGCTCTTGCCGTTCATGATGGAGTCGGGACGGGCGAAGTAGACCTGCTCAAAGATGCAGTTGGCGGCCTCTTCGGCTGCAGGCACGCCCTGCTCGGATACCAGACCCTCGGCGCTGATGCGCAAGATCTCGCCGGGACGGACGTCACGGACGTACTCGGCGCCCACGATGTCGAGTGCGCAGGTCTCGGAAGCAACGACCCAGCCGCCGGCGCGCGTGACATGGGTGGTGGCGTCGACCGTAGCGGCACCGTCCTGCGACGGCAGCTGCGAAACGGATGCGGCATCGGCCTGGTCCAGACCCTCGTCCACCAGCTTGCCCAGCACGAGCGGGCGAATGCCGTGCGGATCGCGGAATGCGTAGAGCGCCTGCTCGTTGATGAGCGTCATGGCGTAGCCGCCGCGCACGAGCTCCATGGTCTTGCGAATGCCCTCGCGCAGATGGCCTGTACGCTGGGTAAAGTAGCCGATAAGCTTGGTCGCGACCTCGGAATCCGAATTGGAGAGGAACGGCACGCCCAGCTCGATCAGCTGGCGGCGCAGCTCGTCGGTGTTGACCAGAGTGCCGTTGTGAGCAAGCGCGATAATGACGCTGTTGATGGTGGAAAGATGCGGCTGCGAGGCTTCCCAGCTCTTGGCACCGGCAGTGCCATAGCGCACGTGGCCCACGGCCAGCTGGCCGGAGAGCGTCGACAGGTCGGCGTTGGAGAACACGCGATCGAGCAGTCCCAGGTCCTTGCGAACCATAACCGTGCCGCCATCACCCACGGCGATTCCCGCCGATTCCTGGCCGCGATGCTGCAGCGCGCGCAGACCAAAGTACGTCAGTCGAGCCACATCGCGATCGGGCGCCCACACACCAAAAATGCCGCATTCCTCATGCAGCTGGTCGGAGTCCGGATCATACGTCGACATGGTCTTCACCTGTCCCGCGGCACGCTCGGCCGCGCGGATGGTTTCTTGAGACATGGCATCCCCTCAGAGCCTCGTTATTTGGCGTTACCTGCCCTATTATACGCACGGCAAGACAAGCACTCCCGCGCATGAACAGCGCTTTTTAAAAGCCCACCGAGCTTATAATCCGTTTTGCAGCCAAACATTTTATTGGGCAACCGCCTCGGGGCCGACGATCCCGCATACTTCCGTTGCGACGCGTCTCGCCCGCCGTTGGGGCTTGCATTGTTGCAATTGGGACGTTCGTCCTGTCTTTTGGCAGGTCGGCGGCGTATCCTTGTACCTACAGCAAAACGAGAAAGGTTATGTATGGATCGAAACGAACTCGACCCCAGCGTCCCCAGCGCCACGGAGGTCAAGAAGATCCCCCTCATCATTAAGGTGTACGCCGTCCTGTGCATCCTGTCCGGCGTGGGTACGCTCCCGTCGGTCGGCGCCTTTATGTGGCAGGTCATCACCGCACTCATCAACGGCAACGCCGCCGCCAAGCTCGGCGACAACACGCTCGTCGCGGTCGGACTGATTGTCGCCGGCATCATGCTCTCTGCGGCAAGCGCCGTCATCCTGATCATCTTTGGCCTGGACCTTATCAAAAACCAGCGCCGCAACGCCGCTCGCCTGTCCTACATCCTTATTGCATTCACCGTCGTCGAGCTTTTGGTCGACGTGATGCTCCAGGGCATCGGGCCCTTCTTGCTGCGCCCTGCCATCCAGCTCGGCATCCTCGTCGCGCTTTCGACCACCGTCGACCCCACGCTGCGCCAGGAGCGCGAGCTGCAGCGCCGCCTGCAGGAGATGCTCGATCGCGACGCCGCCGCCGAGGGCATGCTCGGGCGCGATGAAACCGGCGAGGGCTACATCAAGCTCAACTACTTCAACCTGTTCTGGGTATTCTTCGTCTGCAGCGTGTTAGGTCTCATTCTCGAGGAAGTCTGGCATATGGTCGTCGTCGATCCCGGCGTCTATCAGGACCGTGCCGGTATGCTATTTGGCCCCTTTAGCCCCATCTACGGATTTGGCGCGGTGCTCATGACCATGGCGCTCAACCGCTTCTATAAAAAGAATCCTCTGATCATTTTCCTGGTAAGTGCCCTGATCGGCGGCGCTTTCGAGGTGTTTGTAGGCTGGTTTATGCAGACCTCATTTGGCGTGGTGTCGTGGAGCTATTCACACATTAGGCTATTCGGCATGCCCGATCCCATCGCGGTATTGACCGGGGGACGCACATGCACGCCGTTTGCCTGCATGTGGGGCCTGGGTGGCCTCATCTGGATCAAGGTCTTGCTGCCGCGCCTGCTTAAGCTCATCAATATGATTCCATGGAAACGCCGCTACTCTGCTACCGTCATCCTGACCGCCGTCATGTTGATCGACGGCGTCATGACGTTGCAATCGCTCGACTATTGGTATCAGCGCGTCAACGGAACCGTTCGAAATATTCCCGTCGCACAGTTCTATGACAAGCATTTCGATAACGAATATATGGAGAACCGTTTTCAGAGTATGACCATGAGCCCCAAGGACGCCACACGCGCGTAGCAAACGCCAGAGCAAAATAGCTCCAACACATCAAAGCCCGCTGGCAGATCTACATGAACTGCCGGCGGGCTTTCGCTATAGACAGACTCGGATTGCCGACGAGGCCTTACGCCTCGCGCTCGACCTCGCTCACGCACTCGTTCTTGATGGTGCCGACGAGCGACTGCAGCGCATCGACCACATGCGGGCGAATGTCTCCGCCAATGAGCACGAGCATGATGTCGTCGCCCACGGTAAGCTCGCCGCTCGCCAGCCACACGCGCACATAGCCGATACCCGGCATCGTGCGCGTCGCCTCGATAGCGGCCTGCACCTTTTCGGCATCGAAGCCAAACACCATGCCGCCCACCTTGTGGCCTGGCGCCACGCCATCGGTCTCGACTCCGCGCACTTCGGCCTTGGGCGTCGCGCGCACCACGCCGTTGTGTGTCAGGTACATCCCACAATCAGCCGCCGAAACATCGGCCTTGGCTTCGCGCAGCCAAGCATCAACCGAAGGCATCGATTTGCCGTTCTCAAGCATCATTTCTCCTTTTGATTTCCAGGGTAGTCTTTTTGGGACGGGGCCCGGACACTTTATTCCTCGACCGGCGTGAGCACCATGACGGCGCGCGTATTGCTAAATGACAGCGAACGGCAGGTCACAAGCGTTACGACCTTGGTTGCCGAAGCGGCACGATCGGTGGCATCGCTCGCCACGGCAGAGGCACCGTCGAGCATCTCGGACAGATAATTCTTCAGTCCGTCATCGCCCTCAAAGTTGGGCGTGCGCGCCTTGGCATACGTGTCCTCGACCACCTTGGTCGCCAGCGGACGCAGCTTATACGTCGCGTCACGTGTGATGTAGTACACGTAGTCCATGCTGTCGAACGTCGCTTGATCGGTCGTATCCGAAATCACGTTGAACATCGAACCGTCGTTCATGTGATGACCGTAAATCGTGGTCTGCTGATCCACCATGCCCGGCGCGGTGTCGTCGCTATCCAGGAAGATGGCACCCGATGCATTGGCGGTGCCGTCGAACAGCGTGTTGAGGTACTTGGAGTTGTTGTTGGTCTGCACCACGGGGTAGTTGATGTTGGTGCCGGGCGCGTAAATCCAACCCACAACCTCGGGATTTGTCTGGGCAAGCGCATTGAAGTCGATAATTGGCACGCCACTGGCGTCCTTGTCGCTCACATATTGCTTTTCGATTTTTTGATACGACTCGCTCGCCTGCTTGTAGCCAATCTGCGCGTTGATAAAGATAGCGGCCGCAGCAACGATCAGGCCAATACCGATGATGATGAGCAGAATGGGAATAATGGAGCGGCGCTTCTTACGCGGCGGCTCGGTGTAGCTGGACGGCGCGCCGCTCGGTTGCCTCGTCGTCCGGGCCTGCTTCTTTGCCGTGCCATATGACGAGGGGCGATACGCCGCCGGCGCGTCCTGGCGTCGGTGCGTCGCCGGCGTCACAGGACGCGCCGCTCGCGGCTGCTGAGGAGAGGATGTCCGACCCTGCTGTGCCGCATGGGCAGCACCCGGCTTCGACGGATCGGGAATCTGAGAAGCCTTGAATCGTTTTCCCTGATAGTCGGACATGGCTCTCCTTATACTGCGGTGAAACGGCGGAACGCCTAGGCGTCGGCCATCTCCTGCTTCATCTTCTCGATAACCTTGCGGTACTCGGGGTCGCAAGCGCCCAGAATCTGCGTGGCGTAGATGGCGGCGTTCTTGGCGCCGTTGATGGCAACGCAGGCCACGGGCACGCCCGAAGGCATCTGCACCATCGACAGCAGCGAATCCATGCCGCCCAGGTCACTCGTCTTCATAGGCACGCCGATGACCGGCAGCGGCGTAAAGGCAGCCACGACACCACCCAGGTGAGCGGCCTTGCCGGCGGCGGCGATAATCACTTTGATACCGCGATCGGCGGCAGTCGAGGCCCACTCGTGGACCTTCGCCGGCGTGCGGTGTGCGCTCGCGATCACGAGCTCATAGGGCACACCCAGCGCCTCGAGCTCGGCGGTGCAACCTTCCATAACGCCCAGATCGGACTTGGAGCCCATGATAATCCCGACAACCGGCTTTTGATCTGCCATAAACAAAGACCTCCTGTTGAGAGCGGTGACGCGGCGGATCCGCGACCCTTAACTACTGAGAGTAGTATAGCTGCTCCCGTCCCTGCGGTCCCCGGGTGCCCCGCGGCGGGCTGGGTTTTTATCTTCGCTCCCCTTGCTTCGCAAAGTCGCTCAGACAATAAACCCAGCCCGCCGCGGGGCACCCGGGGACCTACCGGGAATTGCTATGACGTACGTTGGCTGAAATATTAACGTGGGATACGCCGTTCGAACGAACGGCGTATCCCACACTCACTTTTTATTCAGCCCTAGTCATCGCGCAAAGCCCCTTCCACAGCACACGGTGCACCCGAGTCACCGAAGGCCGGGACGGAGGGGGCCGAGTTTCCCACTGAGCGACTCTGCTTGCAGCCGGAGCGAAGGGGGAAACTCGGCCCCCTCCGTCCCGGCCGGACAGGTCACACTACACCGTGTGCTGCGGCAGGTCCTGCAGGGCGATGACGTCCATGCCCATGTCGTTGGCGCTGCCGTGACCCTGCTCGTCCTCGCGCACGGCCTCGATAGCGCTCACGTACGTGTTGGCCGCGGACATCGCGGTCACGCAGGTCACGCCGCGGCGCACGGCCTCGGTGCGCAGAAGGTAGCCGTCGCCACGAGAACCCGGGCCATACGGCGTATTGACGATCACCGCGATCTTGCCGTCGGCGATCAGGTCGCCGATGTTGGGACGCTCGCCATCGTGCGGGCCGCTGATCTTCTCCACGACCTCGCACGTCACGTTGCCTCCACGCAGCACGCGCGCCGTGCCCTCAGTGGAGCAGATGTCAAAGCCTAGGTAGCGCAGGATACGGGCGACCGAAAGGATATGACGCTTGTCGCGGTCGCACACGCTGATGAACACCTTACCGGCGCTCGGGTCGGGCAGCTTGTAGTCAATCGCCAGCTGCGTCTTGGCGTATGCCTCGGGATAGCTCTTGGCGATACCCATGACCTCGCCCGTCGACTTCATCTCGGGACCCAGGATAACGTCGGCGCCCGGGAAACGACCCCAGGGCATAACGGCTTCCTTCATGCAGAACCAATCGAGCTGACGCTCGTCGCTCGGCAGGCCCAAGCTCGCGATGGAATCGCCTGCCATGATGCGCGCCGCGCACTTGGCCAGCGGCACGCCGGTTGCCTTGGAGATGAACGGCACGGTGCGGCTCGCGCGCGGGTTTGCCTCGATCACGTAGACGGTCTCGCCCTTGATGGCGTACTGCACGTTGACCAGGCCGCGTACGCCCAGCGCCATCGCGATGCGGCGCGTGGTCTCGCGAAGCTTTGCCTGCAGGCTCTCGCTAAAGCTGAACGGCGGGATGCAGGTCGCGGAGTCGCCAGAGTGGATACCGGCCTCCTCGATATGCTCCAGGATACCGCCGATATAGACCTTTTCGCCATCGCACAGGGCGTCGACATCGGACTCGATCGCACCCTCCAGGAAGCGGTCCAGGTACACCGGGTAGTCGGGGCTAATGCGCGCAGCCTCGGCCATGTAATCGCGCAGATGCTCGGCATCGTAGGCGATCATCATGCCGCGGCCGCCCAGCACGTAGCTCGGACGCACCAGCAGCGGGTAGCCGATGTGCGCGGCCACGGCCTCGGCCTCCTCAAACGAGGTGGCCTGGCCCGCCGGCGGGTACATGATGCCAAGCTTGTCGAGCAGAGCGGCGAAGCGCTCGCGGTCCTCGGCAAAGTCGATGGCATCGGGCTTGGTACCCATGATGTTTACGCCGCTCTCCTCGAGCATACGCGCCAGCTTAAGCGGGGTCTGGCCGCCGAGCGTCACCACGACGCCGTCGGGTCGCTCAACGTCGATAACGTCCATGACGTCCTCGTAGGTGAGCGGCTCAAAGTACAGGCGATCGGATGTGTCGTAGTCAGTCGAGACGGTCTCGGGGTTGCAGTTGACCATGATGGTCTCGAAGCCGCGGGCCGCCAGCGCGTAGCTCGCGTGCACGCAGCAGTAATCGAACTCGATACCCTGGCCAATGCGGTTGGGGCCGGCGCCCAGGATCATCGCTTTGGGCTTGTCCGCCGGCGTGGTCTCGTCGGGAGCCACGCACTTCTTGGCATCCGGGCTCGTGCGGTAGATGTTCTCGTACGTCTTGTAGTGGTATTCCGTGGCGCTCGAGAACTCCGCAGCGCAGGTGTCGACCGTCTTCATGCTGGGAACCACGCCCAGACCCTTGCGGTAGGCGCGCACAAAGCGCTCGTCCGAGCCGGTCAGCGCGGCAATCTCGGCGTCGCTCGTACCATACTGCTTGAGCAAGCGCATCGCGTCGGCGTCGATATCCTCCACACGCAGGCCGCGGACGCTCTCCTGGACCTGCACCATGTCATTGATACGGTTGAGGTACCACGGATCGATACCGCAGATGGCATGGATGCGAGCGATGTCCCAGCCACGGCGCAGGGCCTCGACCACAAAGAAGATGCGGTGCTCGGTCGGCGTTGCCACGGCTTGAGCGAGCTCATCGTCGCTCAGTTTGTCGGCACCTTCCTTGCCACCGGCACAAATGCCCTGATGCCCGTCCTCCAGCGAACGCATGGCCTTGCCAAAGGCCTCCTCAAAGGTGCGGCCGATCGCCATGATCTCGCCCACGGCCTTCATGCGCGTGGTGAGCGTAGGATCAGTGCCCTTGAACTTCTCGAAGGCAAAGCGCGGCACCTTGACCACGCAGTAGTCAATCGTGGGCTCAAAGCAGGCAGGCGTTGCCTTGGTGATGTCGTTGACGATCTCGTCGAGCGTATAGCCCACAGCCAGGCGCGCGGCGGCCTTGGCGATGGGGAAACCCGTGGCCTTGGAAGCGAGGGCGGACGAACGGCTCACGCGCGGGTTCATCTCGATGACGATCAGGCGGCCGGTGTTGGGGTTCACGGCAAACTGCACGTTGGAGCCACCGGTCTCGACGCCGATCTTCTCCAAGATGGCGAGCGAGGCCACGCGCATGCGCTGATACTCAAGGTCGGAGAGGGTCTGCGCCGGCGCCACGGTGATGGAGTCGCCGGTATGCACGCCCATGGGGTCGAGATTCTCGATGGAGCACACGATGATGCCGTTGCCGGCGTGATCACGCATGACCTCCATCTCATACTCTTTCCAGCCCTCGATGGACTCCTCGACCAGCACCTCGTGGGCAGGCGAGAGCTCCAGGCCCTGGCTCACGATGGAGACGAGCTCCTCGTGGGTGTGAGCGATGCCGCCGCCGGCGCCGCCGAGGGTAAAGCTCGGGCGCAGTACGCAGGGATAGCCCACGCGCTCGGCGATAGCCTCGGCGTCGGCCACGCTGTAGGCATAGCCCGAGCGCGCGACCTCCAGGCCAATCTCGGCCATGGCCTCGTTAAAGAGCTTGCGGTCCTCGCCGCGCTCGATGGCGGCAAGGTCGCAGCCGATCATCTCGACGCCGTACTTGTCGAGCGTGCCGTCTTTCGCCAGCTCAACGGCGGCGTTCAGACCGGTCTGGCCGCCCAGCGTGGGCAGCAGCGCGTCCGGACGCTCTTTCTTGATCACGCGCTCGATAAACTCGGCGGTGATGGGCTCGACATAGGTGCGGTCGGCAAGACCCGGGTCGGTCATGATGGTCGCCGGGTTGGAGTTGACCAGGATGACCTCAAAGCCATCCTCCTTGAGCACCTTGCAGGCCTGGGCGCCGGAGTAGTCAAACTCGCAGGCCTGGCCGATAACGATGGGGCCCGAGCCAATGACGAGGATGCGCTTGATGTCAGTACGTTTCGGCATGTTAGTTCTCCTCGGTCTCAGCGGTCTCGGACTCAGCAAAGCTCCAGCCGGCAAGGCGGTCCTTCGCGGTGTCGATGTCCAGGTAGTTCTCCTCGCCGTCCATGAGTCGCGTAAAGGCGGTAAAGAGATAGTGGGCATCGGTGGGGCCAGGCGAAGCCTCGGGGTGGTACTGGACCGAGAAGCACGGGGCATCGAGCAGCTGGATGCCCTCGGCGGTGCCGTCGTTGAGGTTCACATGTGTCAGGCGAATGCGGCCGAAGCGCTCGTTCATCACGACTGGCGCGATTCCGCGGCGTACCCAGACGCGCAGATCTCCATCGGCCGCATGCTCGGTCTCGCCGCCGGAAAGCTCGGGGACAAGCTTGCCCAAGCTGGGGAATAGCAGGCCAAAGCCATGGTTTTGCGCGGTGATCTCCACGCGACGGCTCACCAGGTTCATGACCGGCTGGTTGCCGCCGCGGTGACCGAACTTAAGCTTTTCCATCTGGGCGCCGCAGGCCAGGCTGATCATCTGGTGACCAAGACAAATACCAAAGACCGGCACCTTGCCGATCAGCTGCTGCACCTGCTCGTAGGTCTCCACCACGGCGTCGGGGTCGCCGGGGCCGTTGGACAAAAAGACGCCGTCGGGATTCATGTCGAGCACCTCACTCGCGGGCGTGTCCCACGGCACGACGGTAAGGTCGCAGCCGGCGCGGACCAGCCCCTCCAGAATGCCGCGCTTCACACCGCAGTCGTAGGCGACCACTTTGTGACGGGCAGGAGCGGCAGCCGAAAGCGCAAAGTCATGCGTGGCAGGCAGGTCGACGGCGGCAAACTCGTGAGGCGCGGGGCAACTTACGGTCTTGACCAGGTTCTCGCCTACCAGCGTGGGCGCTGCGGCCAGACGCTCGGCAAGCTCGTCGACGTCGAAGATCTCGGTCGAGATAATGCCCATCTTGGAACCATTGTCGCGCAGGTGGCGTACCAGAGCGCGGGTGTCGACGCCCTCGATAGCGACGATGCCGTGGGCGCGCAGATACTCCGGCACGCTGACGGCCGAGCGCCAGTTAGAAGGCGTGGCGCACATATCGCGAACGATCATGCCGCGCATAGCCGGAGCGCTCGCAGGGCGCACGGCGTCGCCGGGGAAGGCCGACTGGACGTCGGTCTCGTCGATACCGTAGTTGCCGATCTGCGGATAGGTCATGGTTACGATTTGGCCGGCATAGCTCGGGTCGGTCATGACCTCAAAGTAGCCCTCGAGCGAGGTGTTGAAGCAGACTTCGCCGGTCGCGGTGCCCTCAGCGCCGCATGCACGTCCATAAAAAATGGTCCCATCCTCAAGATACAGGATGCAGGGACCGCAGGTGCCCTTGCTGGTTTTGGCCAGCATACGCTGGCAAAGCTCGCTGGGCGCGAAGGTGCGGGCGGCAGCGCCCGCGGTATGGTTGTTCGCCATAATTCTCCTTCCCGGTCTCACAGGACCGGCTTAAAGGTGTGTAGTTAGGCCTCGCGGTATTGTAACCGCAAGCATGCCTCATGGCGTTAATTTCATCGAAATGTTTACGAAATGATAATTATGACTTTCTATGCATAATGATTTTTTAATCCCCGTCCCAGAAAAATCATCCCGCGGGGCTTGTGGCTCACGCAGGATGATGGCGTCTTACTTTTTCTTGTCCTGTTCCAGCAGATCGGACGGTGAGCGATCGGGCTTGCCGCCGCGGAAAATCTCGCGGCCATGCAGACGATGCTCCAGGTCACGTTCGGCCTTTTCCTCGTCAATCTTGGTCTGGTTCACCACCGGGTCCTCAATCAACGACGACACCGAGTTCACCTGCTTCTGAATGCGCTCGGCGATGGTGTCATCCATACTCACGATGCGCATCTTCCAGTCGATACTCGTGGCGTTGGATGAGCTCTTGGTCCACACGAACGTCAAAATGGCGCTCTGGTGGCCGCGCGCGGGGAACATGCCAAAGAAGGAATCGTGCTGAATGTTGCTATCCTCGTCGATATAGGCGTGAACGTTATACACCACGCGGTCGATCTTATCGTTGAGCAACGCGTTGGTCGCAAGCGCCGCGGCCTGAATCTGCCCGTTGGACAGCAGCTCGAGCTCGTTGGCAGACGATGTGTCCAACACCGTCACCTCGACCGTGCCCGTGCGTTCATCGGCTTCATCGACGGTAAAATCGAGCGGGAACTGCGTAAAGCCATTGCCCCACTCAAGGCCGCCCTTCAGCGCGGTCGAAACGGTATCGACCGAAACGCTCTCGGACAGGTTGGCGGTGTTCAGACGACGCATCACGCCGTAGCCAATCTGCATGCCCACGATCAGCACCAAAATACCGATGACCACGGCCATCGCGGTCTTCGTAATGGTATGGCTCACCTGCGAGCCCGAAGGATCGTCCTCGGACAGCGGGTCGATATGTTTTGCCTGGCTCGCGCGGTCCTCGCTGCGCAGCTGCGCTAGCGCCGCTTTGTCACCGCGCTTGACGGCGGCCTCTTTCTCGCGCATGCGCTCGGTACGCTTTTTGGCAAGCGTAGGATCCAAGACGCCGGATGCATCGATTTCGGAGAATAACTCCGTCACTTCTTCCGGAGTCAAAGGGTTCTTATCAGCCATGATCTTCCTGTCATATCAATCAGTCGAGCTCGTGCGCACGCGCACCTTCGAACTGCATTCGATAGTAACGGGCATAGGTGCCGCCACGGGCGAGAAGCTCCTCGTGCGTGCCACGCTCCACAACGCGACCATGCTCAACGGTCGCAATCTCATCGGCATGCTTAATGGTCGAAAGACGGTGGGCGATGATAATCGTGGTGCGGCCGCGTGCCAGCTCTTCGAGTGACTCCTGCACCGCCTCCTCGCTCTCGTTATCCAAAGCACTCGTCGCCTCGTCCAAAATCAGGATCTTGGGGTTCTTGAGAAACACGCGCGCGATGGCAACGCGCTGCTTTTGACCACCCGAAAGACGGCTGCCGCGCTCGCCCACCACGGTGTCGTAGCCCTGCGGAAGCGATTCGATAAAGGTATCGATATTGGCGCGACGGGCCGCCTCGGAGATCTCTTCTGCCGTAGCACCCGGCTTGCCGTAGGCGATGTTCTCGCCAATCGTACCGTCAAACAGGTAGACATCCTGCTGCACCAGGCCGATGGCGCGGCGCAGGCTCTGCTGCGTCACATCGCGCACGTCCTGACCGTCGATGCTAATGGATCCGGTAGCCACGTCATAAAAGCGCGGCAGCAGCGAACAGGTCGTGGACTTGCCACCGCCCGAAGGGCCAACCAGCGCGATGGTCTGCCCGGGCTTGATGGACAGATTCATATGGTCGATAACGGGACGCTCGTCGGCATAGCCCTCGCCCAGCTCGACATCCTCGTAGTTAAAGCACACGTCGTGATACTCCACGGCGCCGGCAGTCACCTGCAGATCCGTAGCGCCCGGCTTGTCCTGGATATCCGGCGCGGTCGAGAGCACCTCGTCCATACGTTTAAAGCCGGCGATAGCCTTCTGATACGTTTCGGCCGAATTGACGAGCGTCTCGAGCGGCGTGCAGAACAGCGAAATATAGAGTGCAAAGGTCGCCATATCGACCGCCTGTAGCTGTCCCTGGGCGACCAGCCATCCGCCCAGCAGCACTACGATCACATAGAGCACACCCGAGAGCAGGCCATACGTCGCGGTATAGACGCCCATGGCGTGATACATGTTCTCCTTGGACAAAAGGTAGCGGTCGTTAGAGGCACGGAACTTGGCACGCTCGGTCTCCTCGTTGGCAAAGCTCTTGACCACGCGCATGCCCGCCAGAGAATCCTGCAGCTGTGCATTAATGCCGCTGATCTTCTTGCGGTTGTCGCTAAAGACCTCGCGCATGCGCATGTTCTGCCAAAACATGACGACCGCAAACGCCGCCGTCACCACGGCCATGGCAAGCGCCAGCACCGGAGCGATGGTAAAGAGGATCACAAACGAGCCGATAATCTCGATACCGCAGATGATGATCCACTCGGGTACGTGATGCGCCGCCTCGCAGATATCGAACAGGTCGTTGACCACGCGGCTCATCATGTCGCCCGAGCTGTTGCGGTCGAAGTACGCAAAGCTAAAGCGCTCATACTGGTCGAACAGGTCCTCGCGCATTTTGGACTCCATGCGCGCGCCCATCACGTGACCCCAATAGCTCACAAAGTAGCGGCAGGCGCAGCGGACGGCATACATCAGCACCAAGCCCACCGCGATCATGCCGAGCGTCTGCATAATGGCAGCCTGACCCTGAGTAAATAGCCCACCGGTCAAATTGCGCAGGATAATGGGGAACGCCAGGTCAATGGCGGCAAGCACCAGAGCACAAACAGTATCAGCAACAAAAAGCCCCATCTGGGGCTTGTAATACGAAAGAAACCTCTTCAACATGTGATCCTCAAAGAAATATCAGCAACGTAAGGCCCTGGAACAAAGCAATCAGTAGTACTTGTCCCAGGGCTATCCCCACTCGTTAAAGCTCCGTGCCCCCAAGGCGGTGTGCGATGCTGTCGCAGGCAAGCGCGCCCACGACGGTCTTGGCGTCTTCGATCTTGCCGTCGAGCACGGCGTCGATCAGCTCGTGCAGCGGCACGAGGTCCACGTTGACAAACTCGTCATCATCGGGGTTGGGTGCATCGAACTCGAGCTTGGTGGCCAGGTAGATGTGAA
>CAUBTS010000041.1 GCA_958438955.1 uncultured Collinsella sp. | reverse complement strand
GCGATGGGAAGCGCCCGCAACGGAAATCCGCATGCGGGTTTATTGTACCCCGCCGTCAAGTGTAATTTCGGCAAATATAGGCGGGCGGTAAAGGTTTACCTTGGGTGACTGCCGGGAGCAAAATGATCCCTTGGGGACGGAGGGATCATTTGGCAGGACTGGCTAGAGGGCACCGAAGAGAATGGCGTAGGTAGTGGATTCGCCGAGCTTGAGTTCGTCGCCGGGATTGAGTTGGGCGGAACGACCGGGCTCGACCTGAATGCAGACGCGCGTGGCCCCGTTTACCACCACGGTTCCGTTGGTGGACGACAAGTCCTCGACGTGCCAGATATTTTGAGCATCGCACCAGATATGGGCATGGCGGGCCGAGACATCGTCGCCGACGTCGGTAATATCGCCCTCACCAGTGGCCAGCGCGCCAATCTCAACACCCTGCTCGCTCGGCTGAATCCAGCGCGGGGCGCTCACGACAAAACTGTTTTGTACGCGCAGCAAGCCCAAGGGGTGCGCCGGGGCGGGTTCGCGCTCGCCCGCGGTCATCGACATGCCAAGCGAACGCGGCGTGGAGGTGCCTCCGCCACAGGTCGCGTGCGCGTAGTCGATGGCATAGTTCACCGAGGACCGCACATCCGCCGAACAACCGACGGCGACAAACAGCACCAGCACGGCCTCAGCGCGCTCGGCGGGCATGAGTTCCGCCGCCTGGGACAGGCGATCGAGCGCGTTGCGATAGAGATTCGTGTCCTGGTGACACTCTTCGAGCGCGCGTACCATCGGTTCACCTGCAGGACCGCACACCATATTGATCACAGCCGTGGAGTCCATGGGATTTCGCTGGCGCAGGGCCAGTTGCGACATAATACGCGCAGCCGAGGTACCGTATTCGGCAAAGTAGCGCTGCTGAAGCGTGCCGACCGGCGCGCGAACGATAAAGCGGGAAACCCAAGAGCGATCGGCGGCTCGGCTCTGCGGGCTGCGGCCGTCGGCGAGCGGACGGGACGAAAGCACCAGGCCGCACAGCTCGATATGGCTCAGATGCGCCGCGCGCTTAAAGATGTCAAACATGGCCCCGCATGGGGTGAGCTCAACTTGAGATGCCATGACCTAGGCCTCCTTGGTCGTAGAAATAGAATCGGACGATACTTCGACAGGTCCGCCAAAAGTACGGGCAGCTGCGGCTCCACCGGCAAGCGGAGTCGCCATCTGGGCTTTTGTGCGTCGTGGTGCCGAAACGGGAAGTTCAAAGGCAAAGCCCATCGCAAGCAAAAACCACGTAAGCGTATAGGTTGCAACCAGAGCGGCAACAAGGCCGCCCATCACGGCGCGTTGGGAAAATACGCTACATGCAGCCACAACCAGCACCGGAACCTCGCAGGCAGAAAGCGCAAGCACGCCCTGCAGGAAGCCCGAGCGCCGATCGCGCGCAAGTGCCCCCGCGGCAACGCCGGCTATGCCTGGCAGCGCCAACGCCAGTGCGGCAATAATACCCGGTAGCGACCCAGACCACACGAGCGATCCCAAAGTCGCCGTCACGCGAGCGCCCGACGCCAGCAGCGCGGCCGAAACCACGACCACAGCCCAAACCACGCCACAGACGACCGCCGCACCGATCATCGCCGCGCGACGAACCGCGCGGCCAGACGCATCCATGGGGCACGGCGTGAGCGGCTCGCCGCGGAGCGAACGACCGACATTTTGCGCATAGTGGTCACAAAACGCCGAGAGCGCCGCCTCGACCGCCGCCGGCTCGGGACGATCTTTTTGATGGCTGGACAGACAGGCCATCACCACGTCGAACAGCTGGGCATCGACAAACGCCAGCGCATCGCGTAGCTCTTCGGAATCCGGCTCAAGCCCTAGCTGCTGGGCCTGCTCGGCCGCGGCGAGCGCCACATCGGGCTCACGACGGAGCAGCTGAGTCAAATCACAACCGGGCGCATGGGCACCAATGGGATAGTCGGGCCGTGTGTCCATCTTGAGACGGTAGGGGCTCGCGATGTCGCGCGTCTTTTTGCGCGAACCCGAGGTGCCCGAAGTGCTCGGCGCGGCTTCGTATGGCGCGACGCCGGCAATGAGCTCGTAAACCGTACTTGCCGCGGCATAGACGTCAATCGCCGGTGACATACGCAAAGCGCGCAGGTCGGGAATATCGTCGGTGAGCATCTCGGGCGGGGCATAGGCAACCGTCGCGCGACGCAGCGTGGCATAACGCTCCGTAAACGACGCCTTGCCGCCGGTACCGGCCACGGCCGACGCAGGCTCAAGCGCCAGCGACGAGCCAAAGTCGATCAGGCACAGGTCAAAGGTGCCCTCGGCAAGCTGCCGGTCAAGCGGTAGACGCGCCGTACGCACCATAATATTAGCGGGCGAGATATCGCGATGGACAAAGCCCTCACCCACCAGGCTCATACGGCAGAGCAGATCGAACAGGTCGCGACCCAGACGCGCCGCCGCAAGCGGCGACAGGCGTCCGGCGTCGTCCACGGCGAGTCGCGAACGCAAGCGGGCAAGCGTCTCGCCCTCGACCCATTCCATGACAATTGCAGGCACACCGTCGACCTCGCCCCAGCCATAGAGGCGGGGGAAGCCCTTAAGGCCCGAAAGGGCGCGATGGCATTCGTATTCCTCGCGAAACGCCGCCTTGAACTTGGCGACCAACGCCTCGTGAGCGGCATCGTCGTCAAACTCATCGCGCGCCGGCAAGATGAGCTGTTTGAGTG
The DNA here is from genome assembly GCA_958438955.1 of uncultured Collinsella sp. GTDB lineage: Bacteria > Actinomycetota > Coriobacteriia > Coriobacteriales > Coriobacteriaceae > Collinsella. Next base: position 13,487 of record CAUBTS010000041.1, on the reverse strand, counting down.
CCACGGCCTCGCCTTGGGCGTTGACGGCACGCGTCACGCGGCCGATACCGCCACGGCGCATGGTGGCATCGTCGGCAAACAGCATCGTAAAACGACGCAGATAGGCAGGCAGTTCGTCCTGACCGAGCGCAATGGCCGGCTCAAACCCGTCGACACGCGCCAGGCGCAGGCCGACCATGGGATCGCGACCGAGCGATTGTGGTGTGGTGGATGCAAGATCGGTCATCATAGGGCAAGCGCCGCCACGTTATTGTTGAAGTTACCGAGCGCGACGTCATCATCGCCGTAATGGCCGACCCATTGACATAGGTTGGTGTAACAGCCCCACAGATTGGCATACTGCTGATACCACTTTGACCGGGGCGAGAATGTCTGACGACCGAACTCGGCTCGAATGACAAACATCTCCCCGACCAGGCTGTCGCACGGCCTGGGATCTCCCGTAGAGTTATAGGTCGAGACCACGTCATTGGCACGAGAAACATAGCCGTCGAGCATGTTGTACTTGGTCACAAGCCAACTGTGAATGCTCTCTTCCTCAGCAGCGGAAAGGCCACCGGAGTTTGTATCGTTGTCAGTGTTGCCGCCCGTCGAGCCGCCGTTTCCAGACCCTCCGGTAGAGGAACCCGGCCCAGAGCCGCCGCCCGAACTCGATGAATCCGAGCCGGAGCCAGAAGTATCCGAGCTACCGGGCTTTCCGGACTGCTGGGCGTCCTGCTCCTTCTGCTGCTCGACCTTATTCACCGTTGCCGCCACGCTATTGTTGGACAACCGATCGATGATCTTGGTGTTGGTGAGCACGATGGTTTTGCCATTGGCAAGCGTGACTTCGTTGTCCGGGGCCTCGGCGCCGTCCGCATCGTCAGTGCCAAACACAATATGCGCGACTACACTTGCCCAAGCATATCCAGTCGTGGTACCCAGATCACTTTTGACCTCATGCCCCACGTGCGGTTCGCGTGCGGTATGCGCCTGCATCATGGACGGCACGGTCATGCCATAGGCAGAAACGCCAGCTATGACCAGCACCAGCGAGCAGGACAGCAGTGCGTACGCCCGCGGTGCCAAGCCCAGTCGGCGTCGCATGCGCACCGCGGCGCCGCGCTTTGTCTGAGTGCCACCGGGCCGCATGCGTTCTCCTCCAAGAAAAACACGCCGCTCAGAAGCGGCGCATTCATTCAAATCCATATTTGAGTGTATCAGCGAACCCAAAAGGTTGCGCAACGAATGGGCAAATTAAGGATGCGAGCGGAAGCATCCATGCGATAAGCGGATACGAAGCATCTTTGTTGCACAACAAACCCACAGTCGCACGAGGAAATTATGACTACCCCGTGCGTCGCGAGGAAAACATACGGCAGGAGCAGGCTCGCCACCTAAATCGCGCGACGGGCCTCGATGGCGCGGCCAAGCGTAAGCTCGTCGGCATACTCCAAGTCGCCGCCCACGGGAAGGCCGCTTGCCAGGCGCGATACCTCGACGCCCAACGGCTTGATGGTACGGGCCAGATAGCTCGCCGTGGTCTCGCCCTCGATGTTGGGGTTGGTGGCGATGATGACCTCATGGATATCCTCGTGGCCCAGACGCGCCAGCAGCTCGCGGATGTGCAGCTGCTCGGGGCCAATCTTGTCCATGGGACTGATCACGCCGCCCAATACGTGGTAGAGGCCGTGGTAGCTGCCCGTGCGCTCAATCGCCTGGACATCGCGCGGCTCACCCACCACGCAGATGCGGGTGGTGTCGCGCATCGGGTCCTGGCAGATGGAGCACTCATCGGCCGTGGCGTAGTTAAAGCAACGGCTGCAAAAGTGGACCTCCTGCTTGACCTCCAGGATGGCCTCGGCCAGGCGGCGGGCCTCCTCGGCATCGGCCTCGAGCAGGTAATAGGCGATGCGCTGGGCCGACTTGGGACCAATGCCCGGCAGACGGCCCAGCTCATCGAGCAGTTTTTGCAGACTGTGATTCGCACTCATATATATGCGTGTCTTAGAACGGCATACCCGGGATGTTGAGGCCGCCGGTGATGGCGCCCATCTGCTTGTTGGCGAGCTCGTTGACGCCGCGGACGGCCTCGTTGACGGCAGCCATGATCATGTCCTGCAGCATATCGACGTCCTCGGGATCGAGGGCATCGGGGTCGATGGTGAGGTTGACGAGCTCCATCTCGCCATTGACGGTCACCTTGACCATACCGCCGCCGGCAGAGGCGTCGACGGTCTGGGACTTGAGGTTCTCCTGCGCGGCGGCAAGCTGCTCCTGCATCTTGCGAGCCTGCTTCATCATCTGCTGCATGTTCATACCGGCCATGATGGCTCCTTTACGTGCGGCCGCGCGACAAGCTGCAAGGGCAGCCGGAGCACGGCGGGACTTTCAAACTCAAAAATCGTACCACGGCGCGGGGCAAGCAAGCGGGGCGGACACGCGCCCTCAGTCGATATACATGTCCTGGAGTGCAAGCCGCACTCAAAGATTATGCGAAGTTGAATAATTCGCATCTGCATAATATTGAAAGCTAAATCTTGTAGAGCCGGAATCCGACATTTTCTGCGTACCACTAAATGGCTAAATGCCGAGCCACTACTCGAGGCGGCGCACATGGCGGTGGGGTATAATTTGATTGCTATAGATAGCAATTTGGAGGTACCCCATGAATGCCCCCGACGCGCTCCAAAACATCCGCTCAAAACACCCCGTTGCATATTTGGTTCTCTATCTCTTTGTCGGCTGGGCATTGCTGGTTGTCATCACCCATGCTATAGCCTTTGGAGCAGAACTGCTGATAGTCAGCTCGGACCAGCCCATCGTCAAATGGGAGACGACCGATGAGTGCACCGACGGGACCCGGACCGTTTACTACAACAGCCCGTCCCTTTACCAAGAGCTCAAGGTCAAGATAAAAGATTCCAAGATTGTTGATGCCGAGCCAGGCTCTTTTTTGACAATCGGAGCAGTTGCCAACGACATGCAAGTCGAGTACACAGACAGTCGTGCGACGTATCGTGTCGACCTCAGCACCCTAGGACGACCGTCGCGTACCTGTCTGCTCGAATGCGATATAAGCGGCACCACACTACACATGTCCGAAATACAAATGCGCCCGGGCAAGGGGTTCTCTTCTTGAGCAGTATACCCGCCCGTACGGCTACTCCACCGGCTTGAAGATGGTGGCCTGACCGAAGACGCTGCGGATGAGGTCTTTGGCCTCGTCCTCGGTCTGCGGGATGCTCGGGGCTGCACCCTGATGGCCGAAGGGGCTGCCCGCACCGGGGTTGGACTCCCAAGGAGTCGCGGGGACGTCGTCGCCTGTAGGGGCCGCGGGTGCCGCCGCAGCGGGCTTGGGCGCGGGCGTCGCACCCGGCACGTCGAACGGAGGCAGATCGTCCCCGCTCGCATCGCCGGCGAAGCCGCCGACCATAGCGTCGTCGTAGGGCACCTGCTCGGATTCCCACGGCGCGAAAGGCTGAGCCTTGGGAGCGGACGCGCGCTCGGGCGCTCGGGGCGCGGGCTCGGTCGGGAGCTTACCCGTGGCAGGAGCGCCGGCGGGGTTGTCGGAGCGTAGCCAGGGGGCTTTGCCCAGGTCAGACGACTTGGGCGCGGGCGAGACGGGCTTGGGCGCGGGTGTCGGAGCAGCCGGTTTGGGCGCTGCGGGCTTAGGCGCCGACGGGGTCGATGCCGCTACCGGCGCCGCTTGCTGCTGCGGCGCACTGGCGCTCGAGGATACAGGGGCCGCCGAGGACACGGGTTGCGGGTCCGCAGATGCCGCAGCCCGTGCAGATGGAGAATGCTCCTCATGTTGAGGAGCCGGCGTGCCACCCCCATCCAGGACATAGTCGACGGTACGACGACCGAAGACCGCGCAGACCGTCGGCAGGACCACCGACTGCGTATCGGCGCGACCGAGCATCTTAATGGCAAAAGTCGAACCCGCGGGGAACGAGACCGTGAGCTTGGAGCCGTCGTCGGCCGTGGCGCGGGCGTTGAGCAAAAGCCCTGCGTAGGAAGCCTGACGCGCCTTGACACGCTCGACAACCTCGGCCCATTTGCGCTGCAGCTCTCCGGCATCCTCGACCGCGGGCGTCTCGGCGGCACCGGCGGCGGCAACCTGGGCGGCGTTGTTGGGCTTGGACACCGGCACGGTCGATGCAGCAGGCGCGGGAGCCGGAGCCGCAACGGGCTGAGGTGCAGGCGTTACAGGTTTAGGCGCCGGCGCAGGAGCCGCGGACTTGGGCGCAGGCTGGGCAGCCGGAACAGCAGCGCCGCGGTCCCAAGGCATGCCACCCTGATGCGCGGACGTAGCAGCGGGGGCGGCGGTCGCCGCAGGAGCAGCAGCACGGGCGCCCGAAATTAGCGTCGGCTGCTGGGCAGCAGCGGGTACGGATGCTGCAGGCGCGGCGGCCTGAGCAGCCGCCACGCTCGCCGGCACGGCGGCATTGGCAACCATGGCCTCCAGGCGTGCCACGCGCTCGGCCAATGCCTCAATCGTTAAATCGGCCTCGGGACGTGCCAGGCGCGTGCAGGCGATCTCGAGCACCAGGCGCACGTCGCTCGCGCCCCTCATCTCCAGTGCGGCATCGTCGAGCACCGTCAGCACACGGGCCAGGCGGTCGGCAGGATGCTCGCCAAAGGCAGCGGCCTCGGCAGCAAGCGCCTCGGCCTGCTCAGCACCGCCCTCAAACAACTCGGCACGGGCACCGGCAACGCAGGCAACATACACGTCGCGCACGTGCGCCACCAGGTCGCGCGTCAGCTCCAGCAGGTCGTTTCCTTCCTCGACCTGTGCACGAATGAGCCCATAGAGTTCAGCAATATCACGTTCGGCGATGGCGCGGGCAAACTCGCCCAGGATCTGGTCCGAAACCTCGCCCAAAAGCGAGCGGGCATCGTCCGCATGCACGGCGCCGTTGCCAAAAACGCTCAGCTGCTCCAGCGTGGAGAGCGCGTCGCGCATGCCGCCCTTGGCATGGCGCGCCACGATGGCGAGCGCCTCGTCGTCGTAATCGAAGCCCTCCTGCTCGCATACGTATGCCAGGCGATGCTCGATATCCTCGTTGCCGATGCGGTGGAAATCGAAGCGCTGGCAGCGCGAGAGGATGGTCTCCAGAATCTTTTGCGGGTCGGTGGTGCACAGCACAAAGATCACGTGCGCCGGCGGCTCCTCAAGCGTCTTGAGCAGCGCGTTGAACGCCGCCGTCGTGAGCATGTGGACCTCGTCGATGATATAGATCTTGTACTTGCCGCGCACCGGGGCAAAGTTGACGGAGTTGATGATCTCCTCGCGCACATTGTCCACGCCCGTGCGGGAGGCGGCATCGAGCTCGTAGACATCGGGGTGGTTGCCCTCGGCGATGAGCTCGCACTCCTCGCAAGTACCGTCGGGCATGCAGCCGCTTGCACCCTCGGCGCGCGCCGCCTCGGCATTGCGGCACAGCAGCGCCTTGGCCAGAATGCGCGCCATGGTGGTCTTGCCCGTGCCGCGCGGTCCGCAGAACAGGTAGGCGTGGGACAGGCGCCCCTCGGTGATGGCGTGCTCGAGCGTCGAGACGATATGCTGCTGGCCCACCACGGAGTCAAAGGTGAGCGGGCGATACTTTCGGTACAACGATTCCATGGGTGCTCCCCCGGGTATACTGAGTCTTGTTGCCGCGGCGGCCATGCGGTCGCACGGCATACTGCATTCATAATAACCCGTACGGCGAGCCCGCCGCGATAGGAGTCCAAAGAGCATGGCAGACGCAGAGAGCAACCTCGTTCCCTCCGAAGCAGCCGACCAGGTCGAGGTCGCGCTCGAGAAGCAGGCCGCAGCCGACGACGGCATCCTGTACCTCAACGAGTACCAGTACGAAAACGACCTGGTCACCGACTTCGCCCGTCTGGTCGCCTCGCCCAGGCGTCGCGGCTCGCTGTATGTCGCCGCGGCAATTGCCGCGCTCATCGGCATCGGCATGCTGGTGGCCGGCGGCAACTGGATCAAGTTTGGCGTCGTCCTGATCGTATTCGGCGCCTTTTTGGCCTGGTGGAGCAAAAACCTGCACCACACCCTCGCCCGCGACTTTATCGACGCCGTTGAGGCCGACGAGTCAATGGGTGGCCGCTATCGCCGCGTCGCCGCCAACGAGGACGGCCTGATGGTTTGGGGCAAGAGCGGTAAGTCACAGTTCTTCCCGTTTGACAAGCTCGACCACGTACTCGACGGCGAGCGCATCTTTGTGGCCATGTTCGCCGACCAGGGCGTGACGATCCCCAAGGACACCTTCGTCCGTGGCGATGCCGAACAGTTCGGCCCCTTCCTTAAGGCGCGCATCAACAAAAAACTCCGCATCGAGACCAAGCGCAAGAAGATGAAGGCCGAGAAGGCCGCCGCCGAGGCCAAGCAGAGCGACAAGCCCCAGGAGGCCAAGGGCAGGCAGCGCAAGCAGAAGAAGAACAAGAAGAAGCGCTAAGGCCAAGCCAGACAGGCAGCCTCGCATCCCGCTATCCTCCCCATGCACCCGAGCGTGCTACACTAGCAGCATCTATGCCACCGCGAATGGCTCGGCCCCGTGCCCGCCACTCGCAAACGAACTTTAAACGCACGAGGGTTGGCCATGCCGCTTTTCTCGCAACATACCGCCCGGTTCTCGCCGGACGTTCCCTTGGAGGGCACTAGCTCTCGCGAGCTGCTCAAGCGGTACCAGCCGCTCGAGACGCTTGCGACCGGCGGTTTTGGCTCCATCGAGATTTGCCGCGACACGCATCTGCGCCGTCGCGTGGCCATTAAGCGCATTCCCCTTATCAACGGCGCCGGCATGCCCGCCAGCGACATCATGGACGTGCTGCGCGAGGCGCATACCGCCGCCATGCTTCAACATCCCAATATCGTGCAGGTTATCGACTTTACGCACGACACCGCCTATGCCTACCTGGTCATGGAGTATGTCGACGGCATGTCGCTGGCCGAGTTTTTGCATCGCGTGGACGGCCACTCGCTCACCTTTGACGAGGCCGCGGCCATTGCCGACGCGCTGGGTCAGGCACTCACCTTTGCCCATGCAAACGGCGTGCTTCATCTGGACATAAAGCCCGCCAATGTGCTTATCGACCATTCGGGCAATGTAAAGCTCACCGACTTTGGCATGGCGCGGCTGTCGTCTGCCGGCGGCTTTGGCGGCTCGCGCGGCGGCACCATCGGCTACATGCCGCCCGAGCAGCTCGATATCGAGACCGGCACGGTCGACGAGCGCGCCGATGTCTTTGCCCTCGCCTGTGTGATCTACGAGGGCCTGTGCGGCAGCGCTCCCTTTATGGCGGCCACGCCCGCCGGCTCGCTCGGCCGCATCATCGGCGGCGCCACCTATCCCAGCGAGCTGATACCACACTTTCCCCCGGGAGCCGAGGCCGCGCTCATGAGCGCGCTCTCCCCCATGCCGCAGGACCGCCCCAACAGCATCGAGGCATTTTGCGACCAGCTCCTTGCCGGTCTGGGCAGCGTGCGCGAGGGCCGTCGCAGCCTGGAGCAAATGGTTGGCGAACTTTCGGATGACGAGCAGGAGCTCGACGATATCGAGCCGTCGCACTACGAGGACGACGCCATCGAGGTCGACCCCGCACTCGGCTGGGCGGGCACGCGCTGGAGCCATGCGCGCGACTACACCATGCGCACTATCTCGGCGCTAACGTGCGGCACCTATAGCTTTTTGCTGATGCAAACGGCCGGGGTCGCGGCGCTTCCCGGCCTGGTCATTGCGGCCATCGCGATCGGAGCGGCGGCTGGCCTGGCCCCCCAGATTGGCTCGGCCATCTCGGCTGTGGGCTTTTTGGTGCTCATGGCCAACGCCACCATGCAGGCGCAGGGCATCTTGTCGATGTTGCCCGTCGCGGTGATCTTTGCCGCCGCCATGTCCGGTTGGTGGATCGCCTGGGGTCGCACCGAGGCTGCCGCGAGCGCCGCGCTCACCTGTGCACTCGCGCTTGGCTGTCTGACCGGCAATACCTTCCTGGCAGCTGGGGTCGCCGCCGGCGTCGCGTCATTTTGGCTCGGCCCGGCAAGCGCCGCCGCGGCAACGGGCATGGGCGCGCTTTTTGCCCGTCTGGCCACGGTCGCGCTTTCAGCCGGAGGCGTGCTGGGGCTCGGTAACGTTGCCGCAGCGCTGGGAGACCCGCTCCTTTGGGCTGCCTTTGTGCTGGTCGCGGCAACTGCCGCAGCGTCATCTGCGCTGCTCAATACCCATGCCAAGCGTGCCGATCAGGGCTCAAACCTTGTCGCAATCGCCGCCATCGCTGTCACCGGCATCGGCTGCGCAGCGGCGTCCTGTCTTGCACACCATATGGAAATTGCCAGCCTTGCAGCCGCGGTCATCGCCAAGGCGGCGGTTGCGGGAACCCTATCCTCTATAATCGTTGGGATATGCCTATATTTGCTCGGATACCAAAGAACCTATACGGAGAGTGATCTTTCGTGAACTTCCTGAACATCTTCGAGGACCACGTGGCCGGCATCTTCGGTGCCACCCGTGCCCCGTTCTCCTTTAAGAAGCTTGCCAAGCAGGCCGCTCGCGACATGGAGGATCAGACTCTGGTGATCAACGGCGTCAACACGGCGCCGGCACTCTATACCATCCTTATCGCCGCCGACGACGATCCCATGCTCGCCCCGTTCTACCCCGAGCTTTCGCGCGAGGTCCGCGAGTTCGTGAAGGCGCAGGCCGAAAAGCGCCGCTATGTCTTTGTCGGCGAGCCCCTCGTGCGTTTTATGATCGATCCGCAGCTGCGCGCCGGCAAGTTCTCGGTCTTTGCTGAGAACGTCGATGCGCCCACGCTCGGCCGCCTGTACGAGGAAGAGCGCGCCTACCAAAACGGCCTGGGACAGAACAACTCGGCCGCAAGCCGCGCCGCCAGCGCCCCGCGCGCCGGCCAGCAGCAGTTTGCCGCCCCGCAGCAGCAGCGCCCCGCCGCCATGCCCCAGCAGCAGCCGACGCCTCGCGCCGCCGCTCCCGACCCGCTTGCCGTGGCAGACCCCTTCGCGCCTAGCGTCCCCGACCCCGCCGCCGCACCCATCCCGGTGCCGCAGACCGTCTCGCGCGACGCGCTTGCCGGCATGGGCGGAGCCGCCGCGACCGGTGCCGCCGTGGGCCTAGGCGCCGCAGCCGGCATCGCTTCCAACATGGCGAGCACTCGCGCCCCGCAGCGCCCGCTCGCCCAGCTCGTCGACGTCGTGAGCGGCGAGAGCCATAGCATCACCTCCGCACAGGTGACCATCGGTCGCGAGCGCTCAGTTTCCGACATTGCCCTGCGCGACCCCAACGTGTCGCGCCGCCACGCCCAGCTCACCTTTACGGGCTCGGATTGGTCGATCGAGGATCTCAATTCCACCAACGGCACGCTCGTCAACAACCGCCGCATTACGCGCTGCCCGCTGCGCAACGGCGATCTGCTGACGTTTGGCCTGAGTACCTTTGAATTTAGGGGATAGTCGCTTATGAACATCGATATCGTCCTTTTTGCAGGCCGCATCGTCCTGGTCGCCCTGCTCTATATCTTCCTATTCGCCGTCATGAAGACCGGCGTGGGACTTGTGCGCGGACAGCGCCGCGACTCGGCTATCTGGACGATCGATGTGGACAAGGGTCCGCGCGGTATCCGCGGCATCCACGTTGACATGCTCGGCCCCGTCATCGTCGGTCGCTCGCCGTCTTCGGACATCTGCATCAACGAGCCGTTTGTCTCGGCCTCGCATGCGCGCTTTTCGCTGCAGGGCCCGGCGCTCATCATCGAGGACCTCAACTCGCTTAACGGCACGCTCGTCAACGGCCGCCAGCTCGTGGAGCCCGCGACGCTGCGTGAGGGCGACGAAGTCCAGATTGGCGACGTGGTCATGAAGGTGAACCGTCGATGATCGACGAGGAGAACAAGTCCGCAACTATGACCGAGGCACCGGCCGCCGCCACAGCTGCGCCGGCCCACGCCGCTCCGGCGGGCTCCGCACCCGTGGAGCCCGAGGACACCGTGTTCTCCCTGCCTCTTTCGCATGTAACGCATGATATTTCGGATCTAGCCGATAACGAGGACGAAGAGGATGCCGTAGCGGCGCCCATCGGCGCACATGCTGCGGAACAGCCCACAGCGCCCGAAGCAACCCCGGCGCCGGCTCACTTTGCAGAGCCCGTCGCCGCGGCAATCAACGAGAGCGCTGCGGTGTTTGCGGCACCCGAGCCCGCCGCGCCGGCGTTTCCCATAGCCCCGGCATCCGAGGTTGCGCCCGCGTCTACGCCGGCGCCCGAGGCAGGGCCATCCCCCGAGGACGGCCCTGCACCCAAGACCCCGCAGCCTGCGCCCGCAAGCGAGTCCGATGCCGTGGCCGAGCCCGCCGCCCAGTCGAAAAACACGCCCGCGCCGTCGCACTTTGCGACGCCCGAGTCTATAGACGTCAGCCCGCAAGACGACGAGTCGACCGCCCGCGTGTCCGAGGAGCCCGACTCCCCGGACACCGGCGATTCCGAATCAAACGCCGAGACCGACACCGTCTCTCCCGGTGACACCGCCGAGATCGACGTTGCCGCCGTTGAGGCCAAGCTCAAAGACCCCGGCTCGACCATGAGCTTTGAGCCCCTGACCGAGGAGCGCATCGAGACCGACTCGACCTATGATGCCGGCACCACCACGCAACTCATGTGGGGCGCCCGCTCCGACGTTGGCTGCGTGCGTCCGCACAATGAGGATTCCTACCTGGTGCAGTCGCCGCTCTTTTGCGTATGCGACGGCATGGGTGGTCACGCCGCCGGCGAGGTGGCCTCTTCTATCGCCGTCGAGACTATTGCCAAGACGGCCCCGCAGTCTGCCGACGCAGCACGCCTGGCCGCAGCCGTCGAGGCAGCCAACGCCGCCGTAATCGAGGCGGCCCTGAATGGCCTGGGCAAGCCCGGCATGGGCTGCACAGCCACCTGCGCCTATATCGAAAACGACACGCTCGCCATCGCTCACGTGGGTGACTCTCGCGCCTACCTGCTCCACGAGGGCACGCTCATCCGCGTGACCCGCGACCACTCCTACGTGGAGGAGCTCGTGGACGCCGGCGAAATCACGGCAGACGAGGCTCGCGTCCACCCCAACCGTTCGGTCATCACCCGCGCGCTGGGCTCGGACCCCGCTATGTATGCCGACCACTTCACTCTGCATATCGAGGAAGGCGACCGCCTGATCCTGTGCTCCGACGGCCTTTCGAGCATGATTCCCGATAGCGATATCGAGAACATCGCCACGCAGTCCTCAACCGCGCAAATCTGCGTCGACAACCTAGTGGACGCGGCGCTTGCCGCCGGCGGCCACGACAACGTGACCGTAGTAGTCGTTGACCTGGTTGACGATGGCGTTATGCGCGAGGCGCAACGCGTGCGTCGCCGCAACATTACTATCGCCGCCATCCTGGCCCTCGTCTTTGTGCTGGCAGCTGGCATCTGGGCCTACACGGGTGTCACCGGCTCGTACTACCTGGGTACCTACCAGGGCAATGTCGCCGTCTGGCGCGGCCTGCCCGGCAAGCCACTCGGACTCAAGCTCCACTGGCTCGAAAGCGAAACCAGCATCAAGCTGTCCGACCTGCCCGAAGACACGCAAAACCGCCTCAAGGCGGGCATTCCGCAAACAAGTGTCGACGATGCGCAGGACACGATATCCAAGTACCGCCACCAGATCGACGAGGAGCAGACCCGCCAGGTGATCGACGCGCAAACGATTCGCGACAACACCAATCAGGGATCGACCTCCGAATCAGATTCCGAGAAAACCGCCGAACAGTCCGCCGAGGCCGAAGCCTCCGATAAGAATTAGAAAGGGAGTGCCGCTTATGAGTCGCCGCAACACCGAGCTGCTCTTGCTCATCGCCTCGGCGTTCCCCGTCATCCTGCTGTATGCGATGTACGTCCTCACCGCGGGCGCTGCCATCTCCTTTGAGACGCTCGCCGTACCGATCGGCCTCTTTGCCGCCTTTGCCGCGGCCCACATTGCCGTGCGCATCTTGGCGCCCGGTGCCGACCCCGCCATCCTGCCCATCGTATTTATACTTTCGGGCATCGGCATCACGTTCGTGACGCGTCTCGCCCCCGCTCTCGCCATCTCACAGCTCATCATCCTGTTTGTCTCGGTGGCGCTCATGGTGGGAACGCTTGCACTAGTCAAAAACCTCGACGTGGTCATGCGCTACAAGTACACCTTTGGCATCATCGGCATCATTCTGCTGATGCTGCCTATCTTTATCGGCACCACGATCTCGGGCTCCAAGCTGTGGATTCGCATCGCGGGCTTTACCATCCAGCCCGGCGAGTTCGCCAAGGTCTTTATCGTCCTGTTCCTGGCCGGCTACCTGGCCGAGAACCGCGAGCTGCTCTCCATCTCCAACCGCAAGATTCTGGGCTTTAAGATCCCTCGCCTGCGACTGCTGCTGCCGCTGTTTGCCGTGTGGGGTGTGTGCCTGCTCGTCGTCGTCTTCGAACGCGACCTGGGTTCGGCCGTGCTGTTCTACACCATCTTCTTGCTGATGCTCTACGTTGCCACGGGGCGCTTTTCGTATGTCGTTATCGGCCTTGCGCTCTTAGCTGTCGGAGCCGTGGGCGCCTACAAGTTCCTGTCGCACGTTCAGGTGCGTTTCCAGGTTTGGGTCGATCCGTTTAAGGACGCCCAGGGCCAGGGCTACCAGATCGTCCAGTCGCTCTTCTCGCTTGCCGATGGCGGCCTGGTCGGTGTTGGCATCGGCAACGGCATGGCCAACAACATCCCTGTCGTCGAGTCCGACTTTATCTTCTCGGCCATTGGCGAGGAGATGGGCCTTTTGGGCGGCGGCGCCGTGCTCATCCTGTTTATGCTCTTTGCCGTGCGTGGCCTCACCACAGCTGCCCGCGCTAAATCCGACCTCGCCGCCTTTAGCGCCACCGGTCTTACGGCAGCCATCAGCTTCCAGGCCTTCTTGATCGTGGGCGGCGTCACCCGCCTGATCCCGCTGACCGGCGTCACTCTGCCCTTTATGAGCCAGGGCGGCTCCTCGCTGCTGGCAAGCTTTATCATCGTCGCGCTCCTGCTGCGCGCCGGTGACGAGGCGACCGGACGCGAGGCCGAGCTTACCGGCACCGGCACCATGGCCGCCATCACCGATGATCAGGTCGCATCGGCCGCCGCCCCGACGGGCACGCGCTTTGCCACCTCGTCTTCCTACGGCAGCGGCAGCCATTCCGTCGGCTCGCGCATGCGCCGTCGCCTGCTCGACACGCCTGAATCCGGTGTGCTCGGCCGCGTTGCGCTCGCCAACCGTCTAACCCGCGCGGTGCTCGCCTTTACGGCGCTGTTCGCCATCCTTATCGGCAACCTCACCTATGTCCAGGTCATTAAGGCCAAGGACTATCAGGACATGCCGACCAACAACCACACCATCGCCCGCTCCAAGTACATCCAGCGCGGCTCCATCATCACGTCCGACGGCGTGACGCTGGCCGAGTCGCTGCAGCAGGAGGACGGCACCTACG
>CAUBTS010000040.1 GCA_958438955.1 uncultured Collinsella sp. | reverse complement strand
TTGGTGCCCAGCACGGCGCCGGCCTTAAAGTCGTTCATGACGTCGCCCGCAAGGCCGCACGCCACGGCTACGATGCCGGCGATAAAGAACAGCTTGACCTGAGCGATCTGTGCAAAGGCAGCCACGATGAGCATAACGATGAGGCCAAAGATCTCCATGGGGTCGATGCCCGTCTGGCCGCAGCTCTGTGCGCTCATGATGGTGGTGACAAAGGTGAACAGCGTCACGATGACGGCCGGGACGGGACCAAGGTCAAGCACGATGGCGACGATCACGGCGATGGCGGCAGCGCCCAGGCCGATGATGCCGGCGTCGAGCTTAAGGGAGCCCGAGATGAGCGATTGCTCGTCGGTGTCGGTGGAGCTGTCGGCGGCAAGACCGCGGACGATGCCGGCGACCTGCGGCAGGATGTCCTTGAGGACGACGGCGACGCCAAAGCCCATCATGAGGCCCATACCCAGGGACTTAACAATGCCCTGTGCGGTCATAACGTCAAACAGACCGGCAGCGGTGCCGCCGACAATGATGCCAAAGTTGCCCAGCAGCGCGCCGGCAAACCAGAACGCGACGGGGGCGAAGCCCACCAAAAAGCCGATGGACAGCAACATGGGCGAGTTGTAGATGGCAAAGGTCACGCCGGGGATATTGAGCGTGCACAGCATGCTGGGAACCACGCCCAGGGCGTCGCGCAGCACGCTGTATATGCCGGCGATGGCCATGGAGCCAAAGAGCTGCTTGCCGGTCTTGCCGCCGGCCTCGGTAGCACGCAGGGTTTGAGCTGCGGCGTTGCCGGTGGGGAACTCAAGCGCGGCGTCCACGATAAAGTGACGGTGGATGAGTGCTGTCGCCAGAAGGCCCAAGATGGTGCCGGCGAGTGCCACGATAAACATGTCGAGCCAGCTGATCTGGTCGGCATAGCCCAGCATCCAGGCGCCCGGGATGGTAAACGCCAGACCGCCGGCGACCATGGCGCCTGCGGACATGATGGTGTGGGTGACGTTTGCCTCGTTGAGGCTGGCGTTGCCCATGAGCTTAAGGAAGAACAGCGAAATGACGGCAGCGAAAATGATCGGCCAGGGGAGCGCACCCATCTTGAGGGCGGTATAGGCCGAGCTTGCCGTGATGATCACGCAGCCAAGGACGCCGATGACGACGCCGCGCAGCGTGAGTTGCCCGCGCATCGAAGCGCGGTTCGAGGGATTGCTCATATAAAACTCCTTTGCGTATATCCGCTTCCCCCGGGAGCGCCGTTACGGATACGGCGCGGGAAGTCGGGTTACCAAGGGCCGCCGCGTGAGCTCGCGCGCGACCGCGCACCAGTATAGCCGCAAGCTAGTCATTTTGGGATGACTGGTTTAGGTAGGCGATATACTGCTGGGCAGACGAAAGGAGCGCCGACGATGCTTAATGGGTGCGCATACATATTGACGGTCGACGTGGGTAACACGTTCATTCGCTTTGGTCTGTTTGCCGAGGATTCGGCCGCGGCGCAGGAATGTCCGCTTGCGACGTGCGAGATCACCACGCCGTCGAGCATCACGGCAGACGAGGTGCGCATGCGTCTCGTGCAGGTCATGGCCGCACTGGCGGCCGATGCGGGCATGCCGGGTGCGCTTGTACCCGCCGCGGCCGTGCTGAGCTGTGTGGTCCCGGCGCTCGAGCGCCCGTGGAAGGCAGCGCTTTCCCGTACCTGCACGGGGCGCGTGCTCACCGTGGGGCCGGGTCTCAAGACCGGCATACCCGTGCACTACGATGACCCGGCCGAGATCGGTCCCGACCGCATCGCCGACGCCGTGGCTGCCCGCGCTGTCTACGGCTCGCCGTGCATCGTGATCGACCTGGGCACTACGACCAATATCGAGGTCATCGATGCGCGCGGAACCTTTGTCGGCGGCGTCATCGCGCCGGGTCTGGCACTTGGCGCCCGCTCGCTTTCGGCGGCAGCAGCGCGCCTACCCCAGGTTGAGCCCTCGGCACCCACGCATGTGATCGGTCGCAACACGCGCGAGGCCATGCGCTCGGGCGTGGTCTTGGGCGAGGTGGCCCGTATCGACGGCATGCTCGACATGGTGCTTGCCGAGATGCGCGCGACCAAGGCGGCGGGGGAGGGCAGCGTGCCCATTGTCATCACCGGCGACGATGCCGAGGCGCTCGCGGCGTTGGTCGGCCACAGTCTGACGGTAGACGACGCGCTGACGCTGCGGGGTCTCGCCGAGCTGTACCGCATCAACCAAAAGCTTCGTCGCGCATAAAGCCGAGGACGTCGGCGTGAGAGGAAACAGCCCCACCTTTCACCTGCTACAATGGGTCAAACTATTGCGATTTCGGAGGTGTCTGCCATGTCGGACGATCTTCATCAAACCGCGTCGGGCAAGCGCCGCGACGTTATTAGCTGGGACGAGTTCTTTATGAGCGTGGCCATCGCCGCGCAGCGCCGCAGCAAGGACCCCAACACGCAGGTGGGCGCGTGCATCGCCAGCACCAACCACCGCATCCTTTCGGTGGGCTACAACGGTACGCCCTCGGCGCTCAACGATGACTTTTTCCCGTGGGGCACGAGCGATGACCCGCTGCAGGACAAGCATAACTACGTAGTCCATGCCGAGGCCAACGCCGTGCTCAACTATCGCGGCTCGCTCAAAGACCTTGAGGGTTCCACGGTCTACGTCACGCTGTTCCCGTGCCACGACTGCGCCAAGATCCTGGCGCAGGTGGGCGTGGGCGAGGTCGTCTACCTGGACAATAAGTACGCCGACACCGACGACGGCCGCATCAGTCGCCGTATTCTCGACTCCTGCGGCATTAGCTACCGCCAGGTTATCGTCGACGTCCACATTGGCACCGGGGAACAAACTCAGCAGTAGCGGCAATGTGTGCTAGCGCCGGGTGTCGGCAAAAGCAGCTCAAAGAGCCCTGTCCTAAATTGACTACTCGTGAAAGTCGTGTCCGCACGCATGGCTGGCGCCTAAGCGGGTACATGGCTGTAGTAACATAGCCCCTGTCCGCGGGCGTGCCCGCGTTATTGTGAGAAAGGAGCCCCTGTGGCTGTTAACGAAGAGCTGCTTAAGAAGGTTCTTGAAGAGATCCGCCCCAACCTGCAGGCCGATGGCGGCGATATGGAGTATGTGGGCGTCGACGACGAGGGTGTTGTCAAGCTGGAGCTGCAGGGCGCCTGCGCCGGCTGCCCCATGAGCTCGCTGACCCTGTCTATGGGCATCGAGCGCATTCTGAAGGAGCACGTGCCTGGCGTTACCCGCGTTGAACAGGTCAATGCTTCCGGCGAGGCCGAGGACCTGTACGACGAGTACGCGCCGTTTTAAGATGCGAAAGCTGCGGACGGTATACTCCGCATAGACGTTACGCCCAAATATGCGGCTACGAGCGCAAGGCCCGCGGCCGCATTTGTATGTAGGGAGCAGGAGGGTCGACATGCTCAACGACTTCTACCATATGCTTGATCCTGTCGCGATCTCGGCGGGCCCCATCACCATCTACTGGTACGGCCTGGCCTACGTGGTCGGCGCCCTGCTCACGGCGGTCGTCATGTACCGCACGCAGCGCCGTTGGGGTTTTGACATTACGGTCGACGACCTGACGAGTGTCGTGGTCGGCGTGGTCTTTGGCCTTATCATTGGCGCCCGCCTGTTCTATGTCATCTTTTACGGCGACGGCTACTACTGGGCGCATCCGCTCGAGATCTTTGCCACCAACGAGGGCGGCATGAGTTTCCATGGCGGCCTGGTGGGCGGCATCATCGGCGGCGTGCTCGTGTGCCGCATGTATAAGCTCGATGCCTGGACTTTGGCAGACCTTGCCGTCATAGGCGCGCCGCTGGCCTTGTGCTTGGGCCGTTGTGCCAACTTTGTCAACGGTGAGCTGTGGGGCAAGCCGACCGATCTGCCCTGGGGCGTGGTCTTCGGTGGCACCGCGGGCGATATGCCGCGTCACCCCTCCCAGCTCTACGAGGCATTTCTTGAGGGCATCGTGCTCTTTTGCATTCTGCAGGTGCTCAGCCGCAAAAAGCCGCTACTGCCCCAAGGCACGTTTATGGGCGTGTTTGTGATGGGTTACGGCATCGTCCGCTTCCTCATTGAGTTTGTGCGCGTGCCCGATGCCCAGCTGGGCTATCTGCTTGGCGGCGTCATCACCATGGGCCAGCTGCTGAGCCTGCCGCTCGTAATCGCGGGCCTGGCGCTCATCATCTTTGCTCGTCGCCGCAACCGGCCCCAGCGCATCTACCTCGACGCCTAACTACCACAAAGGGGACAGGCACCTTTGTGGTGATTCGCTGGGCAACGATGACAGAACCGTAACGTTTCCCCAGATAAAACCTGCCAAAATAAACCTGTCCCTTTTTGGCAGGTTTCTAGAAAGGCTCTTTGGACTGTGAAGGATTCCGATCTCTCCACAACGGCTGCGCGCGACGCTGCCCGCATCGTCTGGTTTAAGCGCTACCCCGCCAAGCAGACGCTCATCGCATTTTTGCTCGCGCTGTTGGCGACCACGGCGTTTTCCATCGATCCCGCCCCGGTGTCGAGCAACGCAGTCTTGGCGATTGACCCCAAAGCCTCGGGCATGCTGTACGTGTGCTACGAGGTGCTCCTCTCGTTTGCCGGCCATACCGACGCGGTCATGTTGCTTGCACTTGCCTGCCTGCTCACCTTGCCGTTTCGCTACGTGTTCTTTGGCCGTGGCGACACCTGGCGTCCATCGATCATTCTGCCGTCGCTGTTCTTCGCCATCTGCATGGTGTTCGGCCGCAGCTACGATCTCACCGACTCGGCCGAGATTGTCCTTGGCGACAAAGCCCGCATCATCTGCGCCTGGATTGGCGGCGCGGGCTGGATGCTCTTGGCGGTCGTTGCCTTCTACCTTGCCTTTGAGTGTCTAGATTGGCTGAGCTCTCGGCGCATTCCGTTTTCCGAAGCGCACTTTGGCCGCGTATGGCGTGTGACTCACGCCGTGCTCTCGGCCCATCCCTTTGCCGGGCCCTTCCTGGTGCTTATGATCGCCTGGGCGCCCACGCTCATCGCTTCGCTGCCCGGTCTTTTTATGGGAGATACGGGTGCGCAGATTCGCCAGTGGTTCAACTACCCCAACGGCACGAGTGACTACCTGCGTCTGCTCAATCCCAATGTGTTGCTCAACGGACATCACCCCGTGGTGCACACGGCTATCATCGGTTCGTGCGTCCAGCTGGGGCTTTCACTGTTCAACAGCGCTAACGCGGGCCTCATCATCTATACCTGCGCTCAATTTGTCATCACGGCCGCCTGCATGGCCTATTCCATTTCGTCGCTGCGCAAACTGGGCGTGAGCCTGCCGGTTCGCGGTGCGATCCTGCTGTTCTTTGCGTTTATGCCGATGTTCTCTAACTATGCGGCGTTGCTCACCAAAGACGTGCTCTTTGCCGACGCGTTTTTAGTGCTGTTGGTGCAGACCGTGAAGCTCGTGGCCTGCGGCCTGCCCCGTCGCGATGCCAATGTCGAGCGTGCGGGCGAACAGAGGCCCGTGCTCTTTGCGCGCCACGACTGGCTGCTGCTCGCTCTGGGCGCCATGGGTTCCACGTTTCTGCGCAACGGCGGCCTGGTGTTTCCCCTGGCGGCATGCGTAATCGCGGCGGCGTTTTGCGTATGGGACGTGCATGTGGCTCGTCGTGCAGCCAAGCAGACTGGTGCTGCGCCTTCGGGCGCCATCCCGCGTTTCCGCTGGGTTGGCGTTCTCGCGGTGCTCGCGCTCTGCCTTGCCTCTAATATGTACTTCACCAAGGTCTTTATGCCGGCGCACGATATCACGCCTGGTTCCAAGCGCGAAATCCTCTCGATTCCGTTCCAGCAGACGGCTCGTTTCGTCCAAAAGCACGACGGTCTCAACTCGGGCGTCAACCCTACGGTTAAGGAGGACGGCACCATCGTGGAGGCTCCTTGCGACGGTTCGGTGACCGACGAAGAGCGTGCCGTGATCGATCGCGTACTCAAGTACGAGAACCTGGGCCGCCGCTACAACCCCGACAAGTCCGATGCCGTCAAGAACTGCTTTAACGAGTACGCCTCGCAGGAGGACATCGATGCCTATTTTGAGGTATGGGCCCAGATGTTTAAGAAGGATCCCGAGTGCTATATTTCGGCGCTTATCAATAACTACTATGGTTATTTTTATCCGAGCGCGCGCGATGCCTGGGTCTACAGCACGGCGCGCAGTGCCGAGATAATGGCAAAGCCCGATAACCTCAAGTACTTCGACTTCCATCCGGTCGATAGCAAGGTTGTGCGCTGGTGCGACCACCTGATCAACCTGTACCGCGTGGCGGTGCAGCGCATCCCGTTTATCTCGCTCACCATGAGCTCGGCCACCTATGTGTGGATCATGATCGCCGTGGTGGTCTATCTGCTACGTCGTCATTCGTGGCGCGGGCTGGCCATTTGGGTGCCGCTGCTGGGCGTGCTCGCCGTGTGCCTGATCGGTCCCTGCAACGGCTCGACCTACATGCGCTACCTGTATCCGGTCATCGCCTGCATGCCCTTTGCCATCGGCGCCACCATCACCCGCAGCGACCTCCTCTGGTCCTAATTTGGTGCAAAGGGGACAGGTTACTTTGCACCAAGGGGCTGTATCATCACGACGCCTTCATTTTGGGGTTTATCTCGCAGGCCAGTAGGTATATCATAACGACGTTTGTTTATATTGCCCGAGCATCTGCGCTGGGCTTTAGGTCGAAACCGATAGGAGACACGTATGTCCGGACACTCTAAGTGGGCCACAACCAAGCATCGTAAGGGCGCGCAGGACGCCAAGCGTTCCGCCCTCTTCTCCAAGCTGAGCCGCAACATCACCGTTGCTGCCCGTCTCGGCGGCGACCCGCTGCCTGAGAACAACGCCAGCCTCGCTGCTGCTGTTGCTAAGGCCAAGGCTCAGTCCATGCCCAAGGACAAGATCAAGTCCGCTATCGACAAGGCCTTCGGTTCGGGTGCCGACGCCGCTGTCTACGAGAACATCGTGTACGAGGGCTACGGTCCCGCCGGTGTCGCCGTGTACGTTGACTGCCTGACCGACAACCGCAACCGTACCGCCGCTGATGTCCGTTCCGCCTTCTCCCACGCTGGTGGTAACCTGGGCACCTCGGGCTCCGTCGCCTTCCAGTTTGAGCGCAAGGGCCAGATCGTCGTCGCCAAGGAGATCCTGGACGAGAACGCCAAGAAGGAGACCATGATCGCCAACGGTCCTGCCGGTGACGAGGATGAGTTCATGATGGCCATCGCCGAGGCCGGTGGCGAGGACTACGAGGACGCCGGCGAGGAGTGGATCGTCTGGACCGCTGCTAACGACGTCATGGCTGTTTCCAAGGCGCTCGAGGAGCAGGGCGTCCAGGTCAAGGGCTCCGAGACCACCATGGTCCCGACCACCCCGACCGAGGTCTCCGGTACCGACGCCAAGAAGGTCCAGCGCCTTATCGACCGCCTCGAGGAGCTCGACGACGTCCAGGACGTCTACAGCACCATGGACATGACCGACGAGGTCATCGCTGCCCTCGAGGAGGAGTAGCGCCCACACGGGTTAAGCCGTGCATATCTGGGCATAATGAAGCGAGCATGCAAGCCTCGTGGAATAGATGAGCCGGATCCGCGTGCGTAGAGCACCGGACCCGGCTCTTTTATAATGATGCGAACCGTTTTGCATTCTGTGGATCGAAACCTGAAGGGAGCACGCGTGCGCGTACTCAAACGAGCCCTAGCGATCGTGTATCTTGCCGCCGCCATCGTGGCGCTGGGTACGCTTGTCTGCCAGTTCTGGGGACCGTATACGTATCGCTTTATGCTACTGTTGCGTGACACCATGCCTCGCGTCGTCGTTACGGTGTGCGCCGCCATTGTGGCACTTGGCGTGCTCATCGGGTTTTTCCGCCTGATGTTCGCGCGTCGCGAGCCGTCCTGCGTGCATCCGGCGGGGGAGCGCAATATCGAGGTCACCCTCGCAGCGCTTTCCTCGTGCGCCCGTGCCGCGGCAGAGTGCGATGATCGCGTGATGGTTGAGCATATCGAGGCGCGCGTTCAAGGTCCCGACGAGTCGCGCGTTCGTTTTAAGGTCGAGGCCATCGCCCTCGATGACAAGGACGTTGCAGCTCTTGCCACCTCGATGCAGCAGCGCATCGAGAAGGCCTGCGACACCATGCTCGGCACGCCGGGCACGAACGCGCGCGTCCGTTTTTTGCCGTCCAAGACTACCGTCCAGACCGTGGAGGTTTCCGGTGAGTGATACCAACCAAGACAAGACCGCCCGTACGCCGCGCCTGACGATCGACCAGAACGCTACGCCGGCAGGCGAGTCCGCCGACACCAAGCCCGAGGCCGGCGAGCAGCACGACAGCGCCGCCAACGACTTTGACGAGGCTATGGGTCTCATCAAAGGTACGGGCGCTGCTATCTGGAGCTATGCCGTGCGCCACCCCAACACTACGCTCGGCGCCTTGGCAGGCTTTATCCTCGCCGTGCTGGTACTTACGTTGGGCCTGTGGGACACGCTCGTCATCGCATTCTTTGTTCTGATCGGCGCCGTGATCGGCCAGATTCGCGACGGTGAGAACGGTATCGTCAACTTCTTCGGCCGTCTGTTTAGCGGCCGCTAATATGTATTCGACTGTCGCATCTGCGGCAGGCATAAGGAGGAACCATGGCTTTTAACACGAAGGTCGATGTAGCCGATACCGAGCTCGAGGCGAATGAGGCCGTCGCCGCCGAGGCGGAGGACGTAACGCTCGAGGACGAGGCGCTCGTCGAGGCCGAGTCCGATGCGGACGAGGACAACGAGGAGACGGACGAGTCCGAGGACTCGCTGACCTATTCCAACGGCGTGATCGAGAAGATCGTCGCCATGGCCACCCGCGAGGTGCCGCACGTCCTGGGCATGAAGGGCAACCTTATGCACTTTGTGCAGGAACAGTTTGGTGCCGAGAACCTGACCAAGGGCGTGACGGTCGAGGTCACCGACGACAACCGCGTGGTCGTCAACATCTCAGTCATCATCGAGTACGGCGCCTATGCGCCTGCGATCTTTGACGACGTTAAGGCGCGCGTCACCGAGCGTCTGGCCGCGATGACCGGCCTTGAGGTGGCAGGCGTCAACCTGCGCATCGAGGATGTCATCACTCCCGAGGAGTACGAGCACCGCACCAGCCAGCACGAGTAACCTACCAAATAGGGACAGGTTTGTTTCGATAGGTTTTACCTGCGAAAACGCTAAACGGTCGACCGCGCAAGCAAAAGTGCGGTCGACCGTTTTCTATATGCCCCCGACGCAGGCATACCGCTCGTCTAACTAAGGGTTGCAATCTTCGCGTTCCGCGTTACCCTAATGGGCGCATTGTTTCCAAATTGTTAACGAGGGGTTGCCGTAATGGCCGACGAACACGAGACCGAAAGCAAGGCATGGGCAATTGAAGCCGCTGCGGCAGAGGCGGCGTCGCGTGCCGCCGAGGAGATGCATCGTCCTCCGGTGGTGCCGATGGAGCGCGTTGTCGGTCGCGAGGATATCGAACGTGGCGAGCGCGCCGGCCGCAAGCGCAGCCAGGAGCCCGGCTTTCCGCGCTTTTTTGCCGAGCTCAATCTGGGCCTGATCCTCACGGCGTTTGCCATCGTGGCCTTTAAAACTCCCAATCACTTTGCCTTCGGCGGCACCTCGGGCGTGTCGGTCATTCTTTCCACGCTGTTCCCGACTCTGCCCGTCGGCGTCTTTATGTGGATTATCAACGCGGTCCTGGTCATCCTGGGTTTTATCTTTTTGGAGCGCAAGGCAATCCTTTGGAGCGTCTTTGCCTCGTTTGCGCTTTCGGCCTACGTCTCGCTGTTTGAGCTCTTCATTCCGACGGATGTTTCGATGACGGGCGATATGTGGCTCGACCTGTGTTTTGCCGTCATCTTGCCGGCGCTGGGCAGTGCCATTGTCTTTGACATTGGCGCCTCGACGGGCGGCACCGACATCCTTGCCATGATTCTCAAACGCCGTACGACACTTGAGATCGGCCGTGCCCTGTTACTGGTCGATATCGGCATCGTGACCATCGCGGCTTTCCTGTATGGCCCGCGCGTCGGCCTGTACTGCGTGCTCGGTCTGTTTGCCAAGACGCTCGTGGTCGACAAGGCTATCGAGAGCATTCACCTTCGTAAGGTCTGCACGATCATTTGCTCCAAGCCCCTTAAGGTCGAGGAGTTTATCGTCAAGCATCTCAACCGCACGGCAACGATCAGCCGTGGCTACGGCGCCTTTTCGGGCAAGTGCGTCACGGTGATTATGAGCGTGCTGAGCCGTCGCGAGGCAGTGCAACTGCGCCGCTATACCCGCGAGATTGACCCTGATGCCTTCATCACCATCGTCGATAGCTCCGAAATCGTCGGCAAGGGCTTCCGCGGCACGAACTAGCCCTGGTGCGCGCTTCGAATCATTGAATTAACCGGCTGCGTTGCAAATCGGTCATCTTGGGGTATTTGTCCCCACATTGGGCGATAATGATGCCAAAGACATCGTTTGCGATCCAGGTGATTCGCTCTAGATACGAAGGGATGATTTCGATGTTCTGTTCGCAGTGTGGCGCCCCCATGGGCGATAACGACAAGTTCTGCGGCGTGTGCGGTGCCCCTAATACCGAGGTTAAGGCCGCCGGTCCCGCTCCGCAAGCTCAACCTCAGCCGCAGGGTCAGCCGTTTGCCCAGCCGCAGCCGTTCGTTGCGCCCCAGCCGGCTATGAACGCGCCCAAGGGTTGCATGGCTCAGGCCTTCAACGACATGCTCAAGGTTCCCGGCGCCTTGGTTCGCGTATGCCAAATCGCCTTTTTGCCGGCGCTGATCTGCGTCGTGTCGGTGCTTGTGCTGTTTATCCCCGTTATCGGTGGCATTGCGGCGGCCATTGGCTTTTTGCTTGCGTACGTGGCAAGCGTGTGCGGTGCCGGCTTTGCTATCGAGTGGGGTCGTGACCTGTCGCTCAAGGATGATAACGGCATGGAGCGTCCGCTGTTGCGCTCGACCTCGTTTGGATTGGGCATTTTCTCGTCTGTCATTACGAACGTGCTCCGGCTCATAGCCATTATTCCGGTGATCGGTGTGGTGTTCTCGGTGCTTGAGAGCGCTGTGATCGGTGCCGTCGGTTCATATTATTTCAATGGTTCGAGCGGTCTCGAGGCCGCACTCTTCGGCTCGATGGGCCTGCTCGTCTTTGCCATGATCGTGTCGGTGGTACTGGGCATCTTCTTTAAGATGTTTGGCGATGCCGCTGTGATGCACTTTGCAGTCGCCGGCCGCGTGGAGAGCGCGTTTTCGCTCGAGAAGGTTTGGAAGTCCTATAAGGCCAACCTGGGCAAGTTGTTCTGCGCATCGATTCTCCCCGAGTTTTTGACGGGCATTGTTTCCAATATCATCACTTGGATTTTCACCGCCATCTTTGGCGCCATTGCTACGTTTGGTATGTATAGCTATTACTATCGCCCCACGGGTCTTGAGGCAATCATCGAGGGCGGCGGCATTACGCTCATCCTGTTCTTGATGATCGTTGCCTTTGTCACGGTGTTCCTGACTGTGTTTGGCAAGATGCTCAAGTATCGCGCCGTTGGCTACTGGGCCGCGCGCTATGCCAGCGAGTGGGCCGATGAGGATGCCGACGATGTTCTGACGTTTGTGCTTCCGGGTGAGAAGAAGCCTGCTCCTGCGGGATTCAATCCCACGGCCGCCACTGGTGCAGCCCCTGCACCGGCACCCGCACCTGCCCCTGCTCCGGCACCCGCGCCCGCACCTGCCCCGGCACCTGCCCCGGCACCTGCCCCGGCGCCTGCACCTGCGCCCGAGGCGACGCCTGCGGAGCCCGATTGGGATGCCCTTGCCACGCCGGCGGATGAGCCGGGCGATAATCCTGCTGCCGAAAACAATCAAACCGAATAGTCGGTCGAGGCGCCCTGGGCAACTGAGCCCGGGGCGCCTTTTTCTACTGCGAAAGCAAGAAAATGCCTGGGAAAACGGTTGCAGCAATATTTCTCGGAAATTGATCAATGTTGCGCAACAACGTCGCGGCTATTGTTGAGAACATAGTCGTGTAAGGTTTGAAGGCGTGCAACGCCTTAGGAAAAGGAGAAGCTTATGTTCTGTCCCACTTGTGGTTCTCCCATTTCGGATGATGCCAAATTCTGCCCTGTCTGCGGTTCTGCCGTCGGTGCCGCTTCCGCTGCTCCTGCTCCGCAGCCCGCGCCGCAGCCTGCACCTCAGCCCCAGCCTGCTCCGCAGCCCACGCAGATTCAGCCCACTCCGGTTCAGGCAGTTCAGCCTCAGCCTCAGCAGCAGTACGCCGGGCAGCAGCAGTACACCGGTCAGCAGCAGTATGCTCAGCAGCCTGCGCCTGCCCCGATGGGCTATACTCCGATTAAAACCGACCGTGGCGTGATCGGCTGGCTCCTGCTTTCCATCGTGACCTGCGGCATCTATTCGTATTACTTCCTCTATTGCCTCGCCCGCGACATCAATGTCATGTGCCAGGATGACGGCGATTCCACGCCGGGTCTGGCAGCATTTATCCTGCTGTCGTTCGTGACCTGCGGCTTCTACGCACTCTACTGGTACTACAAGATCGGTAACCGCCTGCAGGCTAATGCTCCTCGCTATGGTCTGATGTTCCAGGAGAACGGTACCACCGTTCTTATGTGGCAGATCGTCGGCGCGCTGCTGTGCGGCCTTGGCCCCATCTTTGCCATGAACATCATCATCAAGAATACCAATGCCATGGCAACGGCTTACAACGTCCGTCTTGGCGCTCGTGCCTAACGATAAGAGCGGCGTGAACAGCTCCCAGGGACATAAGGGCGCGGCGGAACTCATTCGCCGCGCCCTTTCTTGCATCGGTGTGCTCTTTGTCGCCTGGCTCGCACTCTACCTGCTCGATATTGGCTGCGTGTTTCGCCTGATGACGGGCATCCCTTGTCCGGGATGTGGCATGACGAGGGCCTGGCTGGCAGCACTGCGCCTCGATTTTGCGGCGGCCTTCGCTTATCATCCACTGTTTTGGGTGGTGCCGATTGCGTTTGTGCTCGCGTTCGTGCGCGAGGAAGTGACGTCGAGCAAGCTAAAGCGCGGCATCGACATTGCGGTTATTGTTCTGTGCGTGCTGGTCGTTGCCGTATGGATCGTGCGCCTTATCAACCCGGCAGACGCGGGCCTGCTCTTTGGTGGTCACGCTCCCGCCGGAGTTCCCACCGATATCATCCACTTCGAAACCCCACGCTGGCTCACCATTCTTCACTCTTACCTGTCGTGACGGAGGACGCGCTAGAAAAGCGGTCGACACATAAGCGGGGGCGAACGTTGAGATAACGTTCGCCCCCGCTTTGCTCTAGCTAGGTTGTTATGGGTGGGCGTGACGGCTACTCGTCGCGCTTCTCCTCGTGGCGAGCGGCGGCACGGGCATCGTGAATGCCCTTGATGGCGGCATGGCGGGCGGTGCGGGCGTCGTGCACGGCGTCGCGGGCCTCGGCGGCCGTTGCCTTGGCAGAGCGCAGCTTGGCTGCCAGGTCGGGATTGGTCTCGGCAACCGCGGCGATCGTGGGGCCGTCGAGCTCTTCTTGCGTGGGCTCGGCCAAAAAGTCGATGGCATACTGAGCGGCTACCATGGAGCCCTTGGCGAGCACGCTCTCGTCGATCTTATAGAAGCAGGAGTGCTGGGCATAGGTGGCGCCAATCTGGGGGTTGCGCGTGCCAACAAAGGCGAGCACGCCCGGTACGCGGCGCAGATACTCCGAGAAGTCCTCGCCCGAAAGCGTGCCGCGGTAATGGCCCTCGCCCGCGGGGCCCAAGCACTTGAGCACAGCTTGGCGGCAGCGCTCGCTCGAGGCGGCATCGTTTTCGACCTTGTAGTTGGCAATGGTGTAGTCGGTGAGTTCGGCCTCGGCGCCTAGTGCTGCTGCGGTGTGCTCCACGATGCGGCGCATAAGCTCGGGCATCTCTTCATGCGTCTTGTCGCCATAGGTGCGCACCGTGCCGGCGAGGTACGCCGTGCCGGCGATAACGTTGCGCGCGGTGCCGCCATGCAGTTCGCCGACGGTGATGACGGCGGGTTCGTAGGGGCTGATCTCGCGCGAGACGATGGTCTGCAGGGCGTTGACGATTTCGGCGGCAACCATAACGGCGTCGTGTCCGCGCTGGGGCATGGCGCCATGGCACGAGGTGCCGCGGACATCGATGCGGAACCAGTCGGTGTTTGCCATGCGCGGACCGGGCTCGCAGCTCACGGTGCCGGCATCGACCTCGCTCCAGATGTGCGCGGCATAGGCGCCGTCGACGCCATCGAGTACGCCCGTGCCGATCATGAGCTTGGCACCCTGGCCGTTTTCCTCGCTGGGCTGGAATACGATGCGAATCTCGCCGTGGATGTCATCGGTCATGTGGCGCAGAATCTGCAGCGTGCCGAGCATCATGGCGATATGGCAGTCGTGACCGCAGGCGTGCATGCAGCCCTCGTTGACGCTGGCGAACTCCTCGCCGGTCTGCTCGGTGACAGGCAGGGCGTCGATATCGGCGCGCAGCAGGATACGGCGGCGCGGCGTGCCGTCCTCGCGGTAGGCATCGGGCGCGGTACCGCGGAGCGTCGCCACCAGGCCCGTCTTGAGCGGACGCTCGTAGGGGATATTCATGGCGTCGAGCTGGTTGGCGATGTCGGAAGTCGTGCGCTCCTCGGCAAGGCTCAGCTCCGGGTGCTTATGGAAGTGCCGGCGCTGCTTGATGATGTAGGGTTCAAACTCGGCGGCGATATCCTGGATGGCCGCGGTGACGTCGTCTGCCGCGCGAACCTCGGTTGCCGCCATAATCTGCTGTGCCTTGGTCTTCGTCATGGTCGATTTGCTCCTTGTTGGCTCGATCGCAAAATCGTACAGGCTCTCTCCAGTATGCCACCTGCCGCTAGGGCTGGTAAAGTTGCCGTTTGCCGCTTGGGGTTTTGTTGCAAGGGCGGGGGAGTACACTCGGGGGTGTTGAATTTCCTGCCAGAGATGGGGATGCCCATGCAACATATCGATCGGATTATCCGCTCCAAGAACGTTTTTACCGCCCAGGACGGCATCGATACCGCCCGCGAGCTGGCGATCGCCATTGCAGGCGATCGCATCGTCGCAGTCGGCACGCCCGATGACGTGGTTGCCGCCGCCCCTGCCGCCACGCCGGTGGTCGACTACGGCGAGCAATTCATCTGCCCCGGTTTCCATGACGCTCATCTGCACTTCTTCCATACCTCGGTCGGTTCCTCGCCGTACATGCTCATGGATATGGGCACGTCAGAGGCGGCACTGGTGCAGCATGCGCTCGAGTTTTCCCAAGGCTTGCCCGATGACGCCTGGGTCGTGACCCAGGGCTGGCGCGATTACCGCTGGGATCCGCCCGAGCACCCTACCAAGGCTTCCCTCGACGCCGCCTTCCCCGATCGCCCCTGTGTTATGTATTCGGGCGATGGGCATACCCTGTGGCTCAACAGCCGTGCACTCGAAGCCCTTGGCGTGACACGCGACAGTGAGCCTCCGGCGGGTGGCAGTTACGACAAAGACTCAAACGGTGAGCTTACGGGTATTGCCCACGAGGCTGCGGCCATGCAGCTGCTGCCGCTCTGTCTTGAGTGGCTGGGCGAGGACCGCATCGCGAGCGCTTACGCCGACCAGATGAAGCGTATGGCCGAGCAAGGCATCACCTCAATCTGCGATATGTCGCTCATGCCCATGCCGGGCTGCGATTTTATCCGCGACGATGTCTACGACAAACTGCAGACGACCGGCAAGCTGGGCATTCGTGCCCATCTGTTCCCCACGCTGCTGGATGACCAGTCGCGTCTGGAAGAGCTGCAGGTACGTTATGCGAACAACGCGCTGCTTTCGGCGCCGGGTTTTAAGCAGTTCTTCGACGGCGTGTCGAGCGAACACACGGCATATCTCACCGAGCCCTATACCAATCCGCGCTTCCCGGGCGACCAGGGCCGTCTGACGGTTCCTGTCGAGCGCATGCGCAAGTTGGTTCTGGCGGCAGCCGAGCGTGGCCACACCGTGCGCATCCACGTTATCGGCGACGGTGCGATTCATGCCGCGCTGGATATCTTCGAGGAGGCCGCCGACCTGTACGGCCTGCCCCAGCACGGCCATAACACACTCGAGCATCTGGAGAATTTGCTGCCTCAGGACATCGATCGCCTGCGCAAGCTCAACGTGGTTGCTTCGAGCCAGCCCTGTCACATTACGCTCGACCCGGGCGGACCGGAGCGCGATCTGGGGCTGGAGCGCAGCCGCATCATGTGGCCGTTCGCAACCTATAAGCAGCGCGGCATTCGCCAAGCCTTCGGTAC
>CAUBTS010000039.1 GCA_958438955.1 uncultured Collinsella sp. | reverse complement strand
GAGGCAGTAGGCGCGAACCTGCTCGACCGACTTCTCGAAGACATCCTCGATCGGCGCGGTGGCGTCGATGAGCTTTACGCGGTTTGGTTCCTCGGCGGCAATGGCGCAAAATCCCTGGTAGACGCGCTCTTGGAAGGCCATGCCCTTGGCCTCCATGCGGTCGGCCGCACCGCGGTCGGCCATGCGCAGCGCCGCCTGCTCGGGCGTGATGTGATAGACGAGCGTGAGCGCCGGGTGCGTACCCGCGACGGCCAGGTTGTTGGCGTCGCGTACTATCTGGCGATCGAGGCCATCGGCAAACGCCTGGTAGCAGGTCGTGGAATCGTAGAAGCGATCGCACAGGACCACCTTACCGACAGCAAGGGCGGGCACGATGACCTCGTGCACCAACTGAGCGCGCGCCGCCTCGTAGAGCAACAACTCGCAGGTGTCGCCCATCGCTGTATTGGCGGGGTCGAGCAGCAGAGCACGGATCTTTTCGCTGATGGCGGTACCGCCCGGCTCGCGCAGGCTCACAACCTGGTAGCCAGCGAGTTCAAGAGCGCGGGCAAGCAGGCGCGCCTGCGTGGACTTGCCGGCGCCATCGACGCCCTCGAGCGTGATAAAGCTATGTTGAGCGGGCTCAAAAGCCATGGGCGCAGCCCCTTCCTACAAGGCGCGTAAATGCGAGTTATAGCAACCAAGCCATGATACCCCAGTGCTCGGCGCGCCCCAAATCCAACCTAGCCATCGAGGCATCCCCGAAGTTGCGGTGAAATAGGGACTGATTGAAGCTCTGAGACCGCCAAACAGTCCCTATTTCACCGCAACTTATGATGGAGAATTTTGGACGCTGGGTATAATCGTCGTATTGCATTGAAATGTGGCGAAAGGAGTGGCAATGTCTCGGTATTGCGCCTCGTGCGGCAAGCTTCTTGCAGATAATGCCAAGTTCTGCACCTCGTGCGGTGCACCCGTTGAGCAAACAGCCGCGAGCGATAGCCAGCCCGCTTTCGAGCAGACCGGTTCCCTCGATACGCCGCAAGCCAAGGCGGACGACCCCCTCGCCTATCGCCCCGACCCCGCCGCAGGCCCCGCGGCCGTCGAGACCACGCAGCGCATACCCGTCGCGAGCGGCTCGTCCCAACAGGAGCCGGCTCCCGCATACGCGCCCGCTTCGCCACAGACCCCCGCCCCCAAAAAGAGCGGCACCGGGCCGCTTATCGCCGTTATCGTTGTGCTGGTGGCAATCATCATCGCCCTGGTCATCTTCTTTGCAATCAGACCTTTCGACAACGCCGCCACGCAGACGGCTGCCGAGGTAGCTAAGCTGCACCATGACGTCGACGAAGATGACCTAAAGCCTCTCGGCGATCCCAACAGCCTGTACGACGATGATGACGATGACGACGAGGATGGCGGCGAAGCAACGCTCTCCGAGCAGAACCTCTACCGCCGACTGAGCGAATACTACGACTTGCTCGAAGACCTCGACAACTACGTCCGTGGCTGCGCGCAGAACTTCAACGGCAGCTATCTGGAAGAAGATCGCACCACCCGTCAAAATCTCGCCGACGTCGCCGAGCGCACAGAGGACACCATCGAGCAGTATTACGACATCGTCGAGGACCTGGACGTCCCGACGAGCTCTAAGAACTACAGTTCCTGGAAAGACATCGTTGCCCTGTATGACGACCTGGATCACCGCATTGACGCAATCTGTGATGCCTGGGAGATCAGCCTGAAATACGCCAAGCCTGCGGATCACAAGAATGAGATCGTGGCGCCGCTGTCGCGCGACAACGTGGCGGGCACCAATGACAATAAGTACCGCCTAGACTTTGAGGAGCGCTACCCCGGCGCCAAACCCGTCGAAGTGAACTAGCGCTTTGTCGTTCCCGAGCCGGCAGTTAGGGACGTTCCTAAACTGCCGGCAGAAAAGGAACGTCCCTAACTGCCAGATAAAAAAACGAGCGAGGATTTTGAGGTCCTCGCTCGTTTTTGTTTTAGGTGATGTCTCGACCGTGCGGCTACTTGTCGGCAGCGGTCTTTTTGGTAGTCGACTTCTTGGCCGTCGTCTTTTTGGCGGTCGTCTTCTTGGCAGCAGTCTTCTTTGCCGCCGTCGTCTTCTTGGCCGTGCTCGCCTTAGTCGTGGTCTTGCGGCCGCGGGCGGGCTTCTTCTCCTTGGTCGGGCAGTCCATGTTCACGCAGATGCGCCACGGACCGCGCGCCGTGTTGACCACCACGATGGGGGCGCCGCACTCGGGGCAGGTCTCACCCGTCGCCTCGAGCTTACCGCGCGCCGGCAGAGGATAGCTCACGCCGCAGTCATCGTAGTTGGTGCAGCGGATAAAGCGCTTGCCGCTCTTCTCGCTCTTGTGCGCGATCAGGTCGCCATGGCGTCCGGCCTCGGCGCACACCTTGCACTCGCCCACCTTAAGGTCAGGCTCGTAGTTGGTGGGGCACGTGGGGTTCACGCAAATCTCGAAGGCCTTCTGGCGGAACGGCTGGCACTTAATGCGCGGCGCGCCGCACTCGGGGCACACGGCCGCCTCGCCCTCGAGCGGGCCTACCTTGACGCCGCTCGGCACCGGATAGGTCACATCGCAGTCGGGCCAGCCCATGCAGCCGATAAAGCTGCCGCGGGTCTTGGCGCTCGTCTTCATAACCAGGTCCTTGCCGCACTTGGGGCAAGCGCCCACGCGCGCATCGGCCGTGACGGCGTCGCTGATGGCGTCGCCCAGCTCCTGCGTGTGCTTGAGCAGCTCGTCGAGCACGCCAGCCAGCAGCGCGCGCGAGTGCGTCACGACATGCTCTTCGGTATCCTCGCCGCGCTCCACACGGGTCATGTCGCCATCGAGCTCGCTGGTCATATCGGGGCTCGTGATGCGCGGGGCAAACTGCGACAGTGCATCGATAATGGCGATGCCCAGCTGACTCGGCTCCACGGGATCGTTTTTGAGATAGCGCACGGCGTACAGGCGCTCGATGATGCTCGCGCGCGTGGACTTGGTGCCCAGGCCGCGCTTTTCCATCTCCTGCACGAGCTTGCCCTGGCTGTAGCGCGCGGGCGGCTCGGTCTGCTTGGCCTCGAGCTTAATGTCGAACACGTCGACCGTATCGCCCTGCTCCAGCGGCGGCATCTGCTCGTCGCGCTTGAGTCCATACGGGTACGCCTCGCGGAAACCCGGGGTCACGAGCACATCGCCCGAAGCCACGAACGGCTCACCGTTCACGTCGAGCTCGAGCTTAGTGTTTTCGATGGTCGCGGGACCCATAAGCGTTGCCAGGAAGCGACGGGCGATGAGGTCGTAGAGCTTGCGCTGGCCGCCGTCGAGCGTGGATGGGTCGCCCTCGCCCGTGGGATAGATAGGCGGGTGGTCGGTGGTCTCGACCTTGCCGCGCGTGGGCTTCATAGGACCGGCAAGCACCTTTTTGCACACGGGCGCCAGCGCCGGGTTGATCTTTGCCAGGTCGCTCACCACGGCGCCCAGATCGAGCGTCGCAGGGTACACGGTATTGTCGACACGCGGGTAGCTGATGAGACCGGCCATGTAGAGGGACTCGGCGATGCGCATCGTACGCGCAGGCGAGATGCCCTCGGCCGCGGCGGCAGCCTGCAGCGAGGTGGTCGCAAACGGCGTGGGCGGCTGCTGCTTGCGCGAGCGTTTGGTCACCGCGGCGACGGTTGCCGTCGTAACGCCGTCGACATGGCCGTACGCCGTCTCGGCAGCATCCTTGTCGGTAAAACGCGCCGTCTTGTGCGCGATCTTAAAGCGGTCGTCCTCGGCAGCGCCCTGCGCGGCACCCATGCCGCGAATCTGCCAATAGTCCTCGGGCACAAACGCCATGCGCTCGCGCTCGCGCTCGACCACCAGGGCGAGCGTCGGCGTCTGCACGCGGCCGGCGGAGCGCACGTTACCAAAGCCGCCAAACTTGGCGAGCGTCAGGTAACGCGTGAGCACCGCGCCCCAAATGAGGTCGATGTGTTGGCGACTCTCGCCGGCGTCGGCCAGATTCTGGTCGAGCGAGACGAGATTATCGAAGGCGTGCGTAATCTCGGCCTTGGTAAACGAAGAGTATTGGGCGCGGGCAACCGGCAAGTCCGGCGCAACCTCGCGCACCTTGTTGAGAGCGTCCGAGCCGATCAGCTCGCCCTCGCGGTCGAAGTCCGTGGCAATAATGACGCTGTCGGACTTTTTAGCGAGGTTCTTGAGCGAGCGAATGAGCTCCTTCTCGGCCGGCAGCTTAATGACGGGCGCCCAGGTGAGGTAAGGCAGGCTCTCGAGCTTCCAACCCTTGATGGAGATGCCATCGGCAAGGAACGGCTTACGCTTGGTGTCATAGGGCGGACGCGCCAGGCCATCGGGCATATCGGCCGGCAACATCTCACCGTCCTCGGTCACCGAATACCAACCCAGCTTTTTATCGAACAGCACGCTGTCGCAAAAATCGGGCGCAAGGATGTGACCGGCAAGGCCGATGGTCACGCACTCCTCGCCCTTCCACTCAAAACGGTAGATGGCGGTGTTGTACACCTTGTCCTTTTTAGGCTTACCCGTGGACAGCCGCTCGGCGATCTGACGCGCGGCGTCGTTTTTCTCGGCGATGATGAGCTTCAAAAGAGGCTCCTATCTCATGTCTCTGCGGCTACGCCCGCCCGTATGGCGGCCGACTTACGCCCTTGCTTGCTCAATCTGCCCGATGAGCCAATCGCACCAGGCATCCATGCCCTCGCCCTTGCGCGCGCTCACGGCAAACCGCGGCGCCTGCGGATTGAGGTCATCGAGTGTCTTAGTATACCTATCCATGTCAAAATCGAAAGCCGGAGCCACGTCGACCTTGTTGAGCAGCTGTGCGCCGGCGTGTTGGAAGATGCCCGGGTACTTGATGGGTTTGTCGTCGCCCTCGGGCACCGAGAGGATCATGATGGACAGGTTCTCGCCCAGGTCAAAGTCGACTGGGCAGACCAGGTTACCCACGTTTTCGATAAAGATGACGTCAATGTTTTCCAGACCCACCGCCTGGTCGAACGCGTCAACGGCCTCCATGATCATGTTGCCCTCGAGGTGGCACAGGCCGCCCGTGTTGATCTGGATGGCGGGCATGCCGGCTTCCTTCATGGTAATGGCGTCGACATCCGAGGCAATATCGCCCTCGATGACGGCGCAGCGCAGGCCAGCCTTGTCGCGCAGGCGCTCGTTGGTGCCCAGGATCGTGGTGGTCTTGCCCGAGCCGGGGCTCGACAGCACGTTAATCACGTAGGTGTTTGTCTCTTTAAATCGCTCACGCAGCTGATCTGCCAGGCGCTCGTTGCGCGACAGAATCGGCGACGCGATATCAATCGTTTTCTCGGCCATATTCGGCACTCCTTACTTCTGCCCCTTTATACCCCGTCCCCAGATGGCTGATGGGCTAATCGTCGGGGGTCTCGATTTCGATACTTGCGATGTCGAGCTCGCGGCCGTGCAGTAGGCGCACATTGGCGCCGCCGCACTGGGGGCAGCGGCAGTGGAAGCGGTCATGATCGAAAACCTCACCGCAGTCCAGACACTCGCTTTGCGGATGGACCTCCTCTACCACAAGCTCGCAACCTTGCGTGAGCGGGTCCTCGTCACGAAACGTCTCCCACGCAAAGTCAAGCGCCTCGCGCACGACCTCGGTCATATCCCCGATACGCAGCGTTACCAAAACGGCGCGCGAGGCCCCCGCCCCACGCGCCGCACGAATCACTGTATCGAGTATGCCGTTGACAATGCCAACCTCGTGCATACCGATTTACTCCTCGTCGTCCTCATCGTCCGAGAACAGGTCCAGACGACTCACGAACAAGCCCTCCTTGCCCTCGCGCGCGGTAATGACCACACGGGCGATGGCGAGCGAAATCTCGTAGAGCGAGAGCAGGGCGCCATACATGAGGCCCAGCGTAACGGGCGAGCCGTCGGGCGTAATCACAGCCGAGCCCACAAGCAGGCCAACGTATACGTAACGCCAGGCGCTGCGGAAGGCCGCGTAGGACACGATATGGAAGACGGACAGGTAAAAGATGATGAGCGGCAGCTCAAACGCCACGCCAAAGCCGATCATAAAGAGCAGCTCCATGTTGACGTAGTTCTCCAGATCGGGCAGCGCCGTGGCGACGGCCGAGGTCTCGCCGATGAGCCACTCAAAGCCTGCAGGGATGATGATGAAATAGCAAAAGATTGCGCCCAGGAAGAACAGCACCGTCGAGGCGAGCACCGTGGGCACGACCCACTTGCGCTCGTTAGGGCGAAGCGCCGGCAGGAAAAACGCCAGAATCTGCCAGATGATCATGGGCGTGCACATGACCACGGCCATCTTGATGGCCAACGAGAAGCGCAGGCCAAAGCCGCCGAGCGTGGTGGTGATGTAGAACTTACCGTCCGGCACAAAGGAGCGGATGGGGTCTTCCAAGATGTCGAGCACCACGGGCGTGGCGAAATACAGCACGATGGCGGCAGCAAACACCGACACGACCACGATGGTCAGGCGGCGACGGAGCTCGCCCAGGTGATCGAAGAGCGGCATACGCGCAGGTCCGATAGGCATTACTCATCGCCTCCCTTCGGGGCGTCGGCGGCAGCGGCGTCGTCCTCGGCCTCGAGCTCGCGAGCGAGCTGGTCGACGACGGCCTTGCGCTTGCGGGGACGACGAGCGTAGAGGTCAGCCGTCGTGGGCTCTGCCGGCTCGGGCTCGGGCTCCGGCTCTGCAGCAGGCTCGGGCTCGGCTGCGGCAGCAGCAGCGGCGGCAGGCTCTGCACCCTTGGCCTCCTCGGCAATACCTTCGTCCTCGGTGGCACCCTCACTTGCGGCCTTCTCGGCGGCAAGGCGGGCGCGGCGCTCCGCAAAGGTCTCCTTCTTTGCGGGCGCGGCCGTCTCGACGGCATCCTCGTCCGCATCGGAATCGTCATCGACGGCAGCCTTCTTGGGCTTGACCGGAGCCGAAGCAGCCTCGCTTACCGGATCGATGATCTCGGACTGAACAACGGCCGTCATCTTTTCCTGCGTCTCGCGGAACTGACGAATGGCACGGCCGATCGTGCGGCCCATCTGTGGGAGCTTATCCGGGCCAAACAGCAAAAAGCCGAAGACCACGATGATCGCGAGCTCACCCTCTCCAATACCAAACACACATACCTCCAAGGCTCGATGTGAGTCGAGCCCGCACCGCGCCATTCGGCCGGAACTCGTCTATTCATTCGGTCAAGTATAGCGCCCGGACGCCAAAACGTCCGAGCGCATCACAAACATATGCCAAACGGCACGCCCTTTTGGGGGCAAAGATTATGCCGCCGTGATCGAAATCTCCTGGTCGACGCCCAGCAGCTGAACCACGCGCATCACCTGGGGCTGCACATTAGTGCAGCTAAAGCGCTTACCGTGGTCGACCGCGTGGTGCGCGGCGCCCACGAGCACGCCAATGCCCGTCGAATCGATGTAGCTCACCTGGGCAAAATCGAGCTCAACGGCCTCAGTGGGCTGCTCGAGCGCCAGGTCGATAGCATTGCGCAGGCTATCGGCGTTAGAGATATCGATCTCGCCGGTTACCTTAATGGTGTAGATCTCCGGCGTGGGGTTGGTGGAAATACCCAAATCCATGTATACGCTCCTTTACGTATCGAAAGTGCGGATAGTACGGGAAGCCGCGCGTTAGGCGCGCTCGGCGCGCGCAAGCTCGGCAGCGACGAGCTTCACAGCCAGCACCAGCACATCGAGCGCGGCCTCCAGGTCCTCGACCGTGGGATAGCTCGGCGCGATGCGGATGTTGGTGTCGCGCGGGTCCTTGCCATAGGGCCAGGTAGCACCGGCCGGCGTAAGCTTGACGCCCAGGTCGGCACAAAGCGCGGCGACCTTCTGGGCAGAGCCCTCGGGACCATCAAAGCTCACAAAGTAGCCGCCGCGGGGATGCGTCCAAGTGGCGCAACCCGTATCGCCCAGACCCTCAGTGAGTTTGCGCTCAACGGCCTCAAAGCGTGGGCGCAAGAACTCGGCATGCTTTTTCATGTGCTCCTTGACCGCCTCGATGGTGGGAAGGAAACGCACGTGACGCAGCTGGTTGAGCTTGTCGGCACTGATAAGGCCTGCCTTCAGGCGCTTGGAGAACTCGGCGATAACCGCGGGGCTCGCACCGATAAAGCCGATGCCGGCGCCCGGGAAGGTGATCTTGGACGTCGAGGCGAAGGCCACCACGCGATCCTCGGTGCCCGCCGCGCGGGCAAGATCGAAGATGTTGGCGAGCTCGTCGGTCTCGTCGTACAGGTCGTGCACGCAGTAGGCGTTGTCCCAGAAGATGCGGAAATCGGGCGCGGCCGTGGGCATCTCGACCAGGCGGCGCACAGTGTCATCGCTAAAGGTGATACCCGTGGGGTTGGAATACTTGGGCACGCACCAGATGCCCTTGATGGAGTCGTCGGCGGCAACCAAGCGCTCGATCTCGTCCATGTCGGGGCCGTTGTCGGTCATCGCGACGGGGACATTCTCGATACCCAGGTCGGCGGTGATGCCAAAGTGACGGTCGTAGCCGGGAACAGGGCACAGGAACTTGACTTTCTTGCCGTCGTGCGCGGCCTCGTAAGCCTCCCAAGGCTCGCTGCCGCACGAACCGCAGCGCCAAAACATGCCGGCGATATCGTGCTCGATCAGAAGGCTCGACGAACCCAGTACGAGCGTCTGCTCGGCAGGGCAACCCAGGAACTCCCCCGCCAGTTTGCGCGCCGAGGGAATGCCCTCAAAGCAACCGTAGTTTGAGCAGTCGACGTTGCCGTCGTGCAGATCGGCATCGGCATTGAGGATATCGAGCATGGGTCGAGAGATGTCCACCTGGGAGGGCGACGGCTTGCCGCGGGCCATGTCGAGCGCCAGGCCCTTGGCCTTGACCTCGGCGACCTCGGCTTTGAGCGCCTCGATGGCGGCATCGAGTTCGGTGATTTCCATCTTCTGGTAGATCGTCTGCATGGGTGCGACCTTTCGCGAAGCGGGACGTTGCAGTTCGTCTAAGTATAGACCGCCACCGCCGCAACGGCATGAAGCCGTGATAGATTAAGTTCATCGCAATGATTTACGAATCGCCGCGCATGCCGGCGTGGGGCGCCCAAGGAGGCACTATGGAGTACGGATCGTTCCAGGCCGAGGAATTCGGCGACCTGCAGCGCCTGGTCGACGGGCTGTTTTACGACCGTCGCGCCATCGATCGCCTGGATCTGATCGTGCAGGCCGAAATCTTGGACCTGGCGCCCGATCTCATGGAAATCGTCAACCTGCTACCGCCCGGCTATTACGACCGCCAGTCACTTTGCGACCAGCTCAACTCCGCCCTTGCCGCCCACGGCTGGGGCGCCGTCTACGGAACGGTGGAATAAACCTAGTCACTTAAGAACGTCCCCAATGACCAAAACGCCGCTTGTGATGGTCTTCACAGGCGGCGTTTTCAAACTTGTATGTGCCTTTACTCGTCCTTGGGCGCGGGGTGTTTGCAGACCACGCTCATGTAGATCATACCGAGCACGGCAGCGGTGACAGAGCCGGCAAGAATGGCGGCCTTGGCAGCCAGAACCTCAAACTGGGCCGTCGGGAAGGCAAGGCCGCTGATGAGAATCGACATGGTGAAGCCGATGCCGCCCAGAATGCCCACACCGGCAATCATGTGCCAGTTAACGTTATGCGGCAGCTCGCAGACCCTAAACTTAACCAGGGCAAACGTCATGCCAAAGATACCAATCGGCTTGCCCAGCAGCATGCCAAAGTACACGCCGAGCGTCACCGGGTCGGTGAGCAGCGTGCTCATGTCCACGCCCACTAGGCGAACCTGTGCGTTCACGAACGCAAAGATCGGCAGAATCACAAAGTTGACCGGCGTGGAGATCAGACGCTCCATGCGGATGAGCGGCGGGGTCACGCGGTGCATGACGCGCTCGACCCTGGTGGTCGAGACGGTAAAGTCATGCTGGCCCAGGATGTGTGCCTCGTCGTCGTAGCGGTCATCGAGCAGCGGCAGGCACTCGCCCAACCAATCGGTGAGGCTATCGAGCTTGACACCACACTTGGCCGGGATGGTAAAGGCCAAGATGACGCCAGCAAGCGTGGCATGTACGCCGCTCTTGAACATGCAGAACCACAACAGCAGACCCAGTACCGAATACGGGGCAAGGCGGTAATGCTGCGTCTTGTTGAGCCACACGAGCGCGCAGGTCACAAGCGCGGCGGCGCCCAACCAAAACGGATTGGGGCTCTGACCGTAGAAGATGGCGATGGCGGCGATGGAGATAAGGTCGTCGGCGATGGCGAGCGTCGAGAAGAACACGCGCACGCCGTTGGGCACGCGGTTGCCCAAAAGCGACAGCACGCCCAGCGCAAAGGCAATATCGGTTGCCATGGGGATGGCCCAACCGTTGCGGGCGCCGGCATGGTTAAAGATCAGGTAGATGCAGGCGGGAACGACAACGCCGCCCACGGCCGCCAGCATGGGAAGCATGGCCTGACGCGGATTCTTGAGCTCGCCGACCGTCATCTCGTACTTAAGCTCAATGCCCACCAACAAAAAGAAAATCGCCATGAGGAAGTCGTTGACGAAAAGTTCAACGGTAAGACCGGCCGTAAGGTTGCCCAGACCCACATACAGCGGGGTCTCCAAAAAGTGATGGATGGCCTCGTAGGCATCGGTATTGGCGCAAATGACGGCGGCGATGGCGGCGATGACCATAACCGCGGCGGAAATCGTGCCGTTCTCGGCGATGCGCTCCCAAATGTCGTGGCGTTCAAAGCGCTTGCGCTCACGGACGTTGAACAGCTGCTCGGTTGCTGCCATGGGCGGCTCCTTTCACGGGAAAGCTCCCGTCTTAAAAAAGCACGGCCCGCCCAAGTGGCGGCGCCGCGCTCTAACGTATTACGCTTGCATCTAGCCTACCCTGCACGACAAGCACGCAGGCGTGGCCGAAAAGCGGAACCACAGGTTGAACATTATTTGCTCAACGGCACGGGCACGCCTGTCCAAGAGACGACGCGGCGCATGCACAAAAAACGACCGGAGCGCGGGGCGTCCGCGATCCGGTCGTGGCGTTTGGTCAACTAAACCTAGCAGGCGGCCATGATGGGGGCAGCGACCTGCTTCTTACGGGAGAGGACGCCCGGCATCCAGACGCCG
The DNA here is from genome assembly GCA_958438955.1 of uncultured Collinsella sp. Classification (GTDB taxonomy): domain Bacteria; phylum Actinomycetota; class Coriobacteriia; order Coriobacteriales; family Coriobacteriaceae; genus Collinsella. The sequence goes on along the minus strand of CAUBTS010000039.1, from coordinate 5,550 downwards.
TCGTGCTCGTCGGCAATGCCCAGGCCCTTCTGAGCAGCCTCGGTCTCGCCCTCGAGCAGGACCTGCGAGCCCTCCTCCATGATGTCGGTGATGCACAGGACAATGCCGTCGGCACCCTTCTCGGCGGCGTAGGCGCGCATGGCCTCGCGGATCTCGTCAATCATGCCAAGCGCACGGCTCTTGTCGACGGTCTCGTACTGGCCGATGAGCAGCTTCTTGCCGGCGGGCTCGAACATCTTGATGTCGTTGCCGACCATCTCGGCAGCGGTGAAGGAGCCGGACGGGCGGGTAAGGAAGACCTCCATGCCAAACTTGACCGGGTCGACGCCCACCTGCTCGCCGAGCTTGGCGGCGACGGCGCGGTCGACATCGGTGGTGGTGGGGCTCTTGAGCATGAGCGTGTCGGTCATCATGGCCGAGAGCAGCAGCTTGGCCTGGACGTCGGAAAGCTCAACGCCGAGCACGTCGGCGAGCTTGGTGACGATGGTGCAGCTGGAGCCCCAGGGCAGGCAGATGTAGTGCAGCGGGCCGGCGGTCTCGAAATCGCCGATGCGGTGATGATCGACGACGCCAAAGACCGTGGCGTCCTTAAGGCCGGCGACGGACTGGGCGGACTCGTTGTGGTCGGTGAGGACGACGAGCTGACCGGCCTCGACGGACTCAATCACGCGGGGCTCGGCAATGCCGGCGTCGACGAGCAGCTTGGCGGACTCCGCCGGAAGCTGACCAAGGGCGCAGGCCTCGTAGGTGTTGCCGGCATACTCAACCTGGTTGAGCAGCTGGGACAGGACGACGGCGCTCATGATGGCGTCGTTATCGGGGTTCTGGTGACCAAAGACAAGAACGTTTGCCATGGATATCCTCCACTTGATATGTGTACTTGGACGTAGCTATGGTAGCACGCTGGCGCCGAGCCTTCGCAGACGGAAGGGGCACGGCACAATTTGGGGCAGGCATGGGGGCCAAGGCCGTCCCTTTTGCACCATGTTGGTGCAAAGTAACCTGACCCCCTTGCACCAGCTATTTACCGGCGGCGCGCAGGGCTACGTATGCGGCACCGATGATGCCGGCGTCGTTGCCGAGCGAAGCGACCTTAATGGGCGTCTCGCGCGAGGCGGAAAGCGCGTATTGCTTAAAGTGCTCGCGAACCTTATCGAGGTAGACATCGGCCGAAGCGGACGCGCCGCCACCGATCAGGAACATCTCGGGGTCGACCACGTTGGCGATAAGTGCCAGAGCACGGCCGAGATAGTCAGCCATGGCATCGGCAGCTGCCAGCGCGAGTTTGTCGCCCTCGCGGCAGGCCTGGAACACGTCCTTGGAATCGGAGGGGCCGGTGAGCTCAATGGGCTCGACGCCCGCCTTCTTGCACTCGGCAAGGTAGTTGCTCACCACGCCGGTGGCGCTGGAATACTGCTCCAGATGGCCATGGCCGCCACAGCCACAGGTGCGCTCCTCGGCCGGGTTCAGGCACATGTGGCCAATCTCGCCGCCGGCGCCCACAACACCCGATACCACGTCGCCGTTAACGATAACGCCGCCGCCCACGCCGGTACCGATGGTGACCATCACCACGTTCTGCACGCCCTTGGCAGAGCCGAGCCAGGCCTCGCCCATGGCAGCGGCGTTGGCATCGTTCTCGTATTTAACGATCGCGTCGGGGCAGTGCTTTTGAATGGCAATCCTCAGTTCGGGCAGGTTAATGGCAATGTTGGCCTTGACCTTGGCATCGCCCGACGCCGGGATAGGACACGGAACGGCCAGGCCAATGCCCGCCACAAAGGCATGCGGAATCTGTGCCTTGGCGACCACCTGGTCGATAGCCTCGGTCACCGCGGCAAAGCCCGCAGCGTCAACGATAGGAGGCGTAGGCACGCTGGCCTTGGCCAGCAGGTTGCCGTCCTCATCGAACAGACCCTCCTTAACCGAAGTGCCGCCGACGTCGATGCCGATGTAATACTGCTTAGGTTCCATGGGAGCCCACCTTTCTCGTTTAAACATTGCCTGTATGGTACCGCTCCCAAGGCAAAAACCTACCAAAAAGGGACAGGTTTGTTTTGACAGGTTTTATCTGGGGAAACGCAGAGTACGAGATTCGGTTCGCTGGCCGCTATATCGGTTCGGTCCCGTCCTCGGACCGATCATTCCTCAACACGACACTACTCAGATGTTTATCATTTAGAACGCTCTGATTTTACAAGCGGGGCGACTTTTGATTTTATCTTTCTCGAACTTTTCAATAACTCAAAATAGAGATACTTAGGTGTTAACTATACTTTCTTTTATACTCAATCAAGTTGGAAAGGAGGTTCCATGATTCCCAAATACGAGGCGATAGCTGCAGATATTCGTCGAAGTATCGAGGATGGCGCTCTTAAACCGGGCGACAAGCTTCCCACCGTCGTTGAGTTCTGCGAGCTCTATAGCGTTTCCAAAATCACCGTCAAACGAGCTATCGAGCAAATCACCGAGGAAGGTCTTATTACCAGCCGTCGTGGATCGGGTACCTACGTTAAGGACACGGCGGGACTTCCCGGCCAGGCGTTTTTCCAGAGCAAAAACGACCGTGCCCAGGGCTTTTCATATGAGCACCGCGGGGAGAAGGTGACCTCGGTGGTCTACGATTTCTCGATTGTTAATCCACCAGCGGACATCGCAGCCCAGCTGGGAATCGCCGAGGATGACTTTGCCTATCACATCGTGCGCGTGCGTCAGGCCGACGAGAAGCCCATCGTTATCGAGTACACCTACATGCCCCTCGAGCTGATTCCGGGCCTTAAAAAGAAGGACCTGTACGGATCGGTCTACCGCTTTGTCCGCGAGCAATGCGGGCTGAAAATTTCGAGCTTCCACCGTACCATTCGCGCCGTGGCAGCAACCGAGGAAGAAGCCGATCGCCTGGACACCAAACCTGGCTCTCCCCTGCTCGAGCTCACCCAGATTGGCTTTTTGGACAGCGGCGCCGCCTTTGAGTATTCGGTCTCGCGCAACGTTGGCGACCGCTTTGAGTTGCACAACGCAACGTTGGCATAGGTTTTTGTAGTCATCCGGGCGCTCGCTTTGAACAGTTTTACGCAGCGCCCGCGCAACACAATGGGGGTATGAACATGTCCGATTTGATTAAGCTGACGCCGATCTTCCACGAGAAGATCTGGGGCGGCCGCCAGCTCGAAACCGTATTTGGCTACGACATTCCCGATGGCCCCATCGGTGAGTGCTGGGCCATCTCGGCCCACCCCAACGGCGACTGCCAGATTGCGGAGGGCCCGTATGCCGGCCACACGCTGTCGTGGCTGTGGGCCGAGCATCGCGAGCTCTTTGGCAACTGCGAGGGCAAGGAGTTCCCGCTGCTCATTAAGATTCTGGACGCCAAGGACGACCTTTCGATCCAGATTCATCCCAACGACGAGTACGCTGCCGAGCACGAGAACGGTAGCCTGGGCAAAACCGAGTGTTGGTATGTGCTGGACTGCGAGCCCGACGCCACGATCATCGTCGGCCAGCGTGCTAAAGACCGCACCGAGGCCGCACAAATGATCGAGGAAGGACGTTGGGACGACATGCTCAACGTGTTGCCGATTCACAAGGGCGACTTTTTCCAGATTGATTCCGGTACCGTGCACGCCATCAAGACCGGCACGCTCATTTTGGAGACGCAGCAGTCGAGCGACGTGACGTATCGTCTGTACGACTACGACCGTCCCGGCACTGACGGCAACCTGCGCCCGCTGCACATTGAGCAGAGCCTCGACTGCATCGACTTTGATGCTCAGGCTCCGACCGACGGCACGGTGACCGCGCCCGAGGTGGACGGCGTGACCGAGCTCGAGTCCAACCCCTGCTACACCGTCGATCGTGTGCGCGTCAACGGCAGCAAGACCCTCGACCAGCGCTGGCCCTTCATGTGCCTGTCGGTCATCGACGGCGAAGGCACCGTCTGCGGCGACCCCGTCCACAAGGGAAGCCACCTGCTGGCCCCGAGCACCGTCAGCTCCATCGACCTCGAAGGCAAGATGGAACTGATTATCAGCCACCTCTAGATCGCAACAACAACCCAAACGCAACAAGGGGCTCCCCCGTTCATCAACGGAGGAGCCCCTACTCGTATCTACATATCAGCCCACCCGGCTCTCCAGATCAAAAAGCGAACGAGCAAAGCAACGTTCGCAAGCTGCAGGCCAAAACGCCACAAGGAAGAGGGCGCGCCGGGGGCTTTGGTCGATCGCGAGTTCCGCACGAGCCGGAGAGCACTTAATGTGCTCTCCGTGCGAGCAGGACTGTCCGAGCAGGCGACCAAAGCCCCCGGCACGCCCGGTCAACCTCGCAGTTAGGCATTCAGCTTAACAATCGGTGCAAAACCCTTCATCAGCTTTTTGGTCTGGCCGGTCTTTTCGAATTGGACCTCGATCATGTCTCCAGCGACCGAGATCACGGTACCCGTGCCAAAGGTCTTGTGGCTCACGGTATCGCCCGCAGCAAAGTCCTGCGATGCGCTGGCACGATCGACCTTACGCTCCACCGTCGGCGACACCTTAGACGACGGCTTTTTGGCTCGCGGTGCGCCCGAGCCAAAGGTCGAGGCAACACGGCCAGCGTCGGGCGAGACCCCACGATGGCGCTCGGTCCCGTAGCTGCTGCCACCAAAGAAATCGTCAAAGCTCGATCCGCCGCGCGAACCGGAACCGCCAGTCGAGCGCGTATGCGAACCAAATACCTTGCCGCCGTACATATCCGAACCCATGCCCGAGCCAAAGGTGCCGTGACGGTCGCCGCGCTTCTCCCAACCCGTGCCTTCAAAACCGGCAGAACCGATACCGCTAAACTCGATATCCTCAAACGGAATCTCGTTGAGGAAGCGCGAGCGCGGGTTGGCAGAGGTCGAGCCGTAGGTGCGACGCGTGGCCGCATAGGTCAGGAACAGGCGCTTGCGAGCACGCGTGATGGCGACGTAGGCCAAGCGACGCTCCTCCTCGAGCTTGCCCGGATCGTCACTACCGCCAAAGTCGTGCACGTGCGGGAAGATGCCCTCCTCCATGCCGGCCACGAACACCGCCGGGAACTCCAGGCCCTTGGCGGAGTGGATGGTCATCATGGTGATGGCATGCGTCTCGCCGGCCAGGGAATCCAAGTCGGAGCGCAGGGCCAGCCACTCCATGAGTGCCGGTAGCGCCTTACAGGTGAGCGGACCGTAGGTGCGCTCAATCTCGTCGGCATGCACGGCACCCGCCGGCATCCCCGTCGGCGCGGCATACGCGTTGCCCGCGATGGCGGCGGCCAGGGCATCCTGCGGCGAGAGCGCCGGGGCGGCTAGGCTATCGAGCGGATTGGAACCTGCGGCATCGCGCGCGCCGACGAGTGCCTCAAACGAGGATGCCGGGGCAAATGGCCCCGGTTCGGGCGCGGGCGCGCTCACCACGACGGGCTCGGCGCCGGCAGGCACGTCGGCAACACCAGCTGCGCGCAGCTCTTCCAAGCTCTCGAGCGTACCCTCGATGTCCTCGTGCGTCTCCTCAAATTCGGCAGCGACGCCCAGGAATTCCTGGATGTTCT
>CAUBTS010000038.1 GCA_958438955.1 uncultured Collinsella sp. | reverse complement strand
TGAACTTCTTGAGCTTTAACCTGTCGAGCCCCACCTGCGCTTGGAACGTGTTCCGTCCCGGCGAGTCGCTCGCCGTGCACATCTACAAGATCTATGGCGAGGGCAGCCCCGAGGCCCAGCAGATTGTTTGGGGCACCGCGGCGCTGCTGATGATTTGCGTGCTGCTGTTTAACGTAGTCGCCCGTATCGTGGGCAAGCAACTGGCAAGAAGGATGACGGCCGAATGAGCGAGATGAATGCAACGCCCGCAACCGAAGCGGCATCGTCCGAGACCCAGGACTTCCTGTCGAGCGTGGGGGAGAGCGAGAAGCGCGTGCGCGTGAGCGGCAAGGCCGTGAGCGACGAGGTCGTGCTCTCCACCAAGGACGTCAACGTGTACTATGGCGACCACCATGCACTGCACAATACGTCGCTCGACTTCCACAAGGGCGAGATCACGGCGCTCATTGGGCCTTCGGGCTGCGGTAAGTCGACCTTCTTGCGTAGCCTCAACCTCATGAATCGCGAGATTCGCGGCTGCCGCGTGGAGGGCGAGATCAACTATCGCGGGCGCAACGTGAACACCAAGACCGAAAACACCTACGAGTTGCGCCGTTCCATTGGCATGGTGTTCCAGCAGCCCAACCCGTTCCGCAAGTCCATTCGCGACAACATCACGTTTGCGCCTAAGCGCCACGGCATCACCGACCGCGACGAGCTCGACCGCATGGTCGAGGAGAGCCTGCGCGGCGCGGCGCTGTGGGACGAGGTCAAGGACAAGCTCGACAAGAGCGCCCATGCGCTTTCGGGCGGTCAGCAGCAGCGCCTGTGCATCGCGCGCACGCTGGCGCTCAACCCCGACGTGATCTTGTTCGACGAGCCCTGCTCGGCGCTCGACCCCATCTCGACGCTGGCGATCGAGGACCTCATGTCGTCGATCGTTGCCGACCGCGCCATCGTCATCGTGACGCACAACATGGAGCAGGCGTCGCGTGTGTCCAACCGCACGGCGTTCTTCTACATGGGCGATATGGTCGAGTACGACGAGACTGACGAGATTTTCCAACGGCCCAAGGACAAGCGGCTGAATGATTACCTCACCGGCATGTTCTCCTAGTCCGGGACATGCTTGAGGCCCGCGGTGGCCACGGTCGCCACGGGACTGATTGGAGAGGCGGGTCATCTCTTGTGGGAGATGGCCCGCCTTTTTGTGTCGTGTGCGGCCCGCCTTTTCGCTGCTATCATGGACAACGTTGAATTTCTACGAAGGAGCAGGGCATATGGCGATTCTTTTGGGATGCGATTCCATCAGCCTAGAGTTTCCCACCAAGCATATTTTCGATAGCGTGACGCTCGGCGTGGGCGAGGGTGACCGCATTGGTATTGTCGGTAAAAACGGCGACGGCAAGTCGACGCTGCTGAGCGTGCTCGCCGGCACGCTGGAGCCCGATGACGGACGCGTGACGCACCGCCGCGGCACGACGATTGGATTGCTCGGCCAAAAGGATAACCTGGTCGATACCGACACCGTGCATCATGCCGTCGTCGGTGACACGCCTGAATACGAGTGGGCCTCGAGCCCGCGTACGCGCCAGATTCTGGCCGGCCTTATTAGCGATGTGCCCTGGGAGGGCACGGTGGGCGAGCTTTCGGGCGGCCAGCGCCGTCGCGTGGACCTCGCGCGCCTGCTGATCGGCGACTATGACGTGCTCATGCTCGACGAGCCCACCAACCACCTGGACATGCGCACCATCAACTGGCTCGCGCGTCACTTAAAGGCCCGCTGGCAGCGCGGCCAGGGCGCGATGCTCGTGGTCACGCACGACCGCTGGTTCTTGGACGAGGTCTGCACCAGTATGTGGGAGGTCCACGACGGCCAGGTCGATCCCTTCGAGGGCGGTTACTCCGCATATATCCTGCAGCGCGTGGAGCGCGACCGCATGGCCGCGGTTACCGAGGAGCGCCGTCGCAACATGGCGCGCAAGGAGCTCGCGTGGCTGAGCCGCGGCGCCCAGGCGCGTTCCACCAAGCCCAAGTTTCGTGTTGATGCCGCTCGCGAGCTGATCGCCGACGTGCCGCCCGTGCGTGACGAGCTGGAGCTCAAGCGCCTCGCCGTGAGCCGCCTAGGCAAGCAGGTTATCGACGTGGTCGACGTGGACGCCGGCTATGCGGATGCCGGCGGCGCGCCCAAGCAGGTGCTCTCCGATGTGACCTGGCTCATTGGTGCGGGCGACCGCTATGGTCTTTTGGGTGAGAATGGCGCTGGCAAGTCGACGCTGCTTGACGTGATCCAGGGCAAGATTGAACCCACGCGCGGCCGCGTGAAGATTGGCCAGACAGTGCGCTTTGGCGTGCTGTCGCAGCAGCTCGAGGAGCTCAAGCCCTACATGGGCGACACGATCCGCGAGGTGCTCGGCAACTATAAGAAGTACTACGTCATCGACGGCAAGGAGACTTCGCCCGAGAAGCTCTGCGAGCGTCTGGGCTTTACGACGCAGCAGCTCTGGAGCCGCATCGGCGATCTTTCGGGCGGTCAGCGCCGTCGCCTGTCGCTGTTGCTGACGATTCTGGACGAGCCCAACGTGCTCATCCTGGACGAGCCGGGCAACGACCTGGATACCGACATGCTCGCGATTGTCGAGGATCTGCTGGACGGCTGGCCCGGCACGCTGATCCTGGTGACGCACGACCGCTTTTTGATGGAGCGCGTGACCGACCAGCAGTGGGCGCTGCTCGACGGCCACCTGACGCATATGCCCGGCGGCGTCGACCAGTACCTGCGCCTGTGCAACGCTACCGCCGAGGGCGAGCCCGTGGGCGCACCGAGCGCCAAGACCGGCACGTTCGACACCGGTGCCGCGGCAGCTGCGGCCGAAAAGCCCAAGTCGAGCGGTCAGCCCAACGGCCTGTCCAACGCCGAGCGTCAGAAGCTCCGCCGCGAGGTGAGCTCGCTCGAGCGCAAGATGGAGACGCAGCGCGCTCGCGTTGAGGAGGCCGAGGCCGCGATGGCCCAGGTCGATCCCACCAACTACACGGCGCTCGGCGAGCAGCAGGCAAAGATCGACGAGGCTCACGCCGCCATGGACGAGCTGGAGATGGCGTGGCTTGAGGCGAGCGAAAAGCTCGAAGGCGAGGAGTAGACGAGGATGATCAAAGCCGCGTTTTTCGATATCGACGGTACGCTGCTGAGCTTTAAGACCCACCGGATTCCGGCGTCGGCGCAGCAGGTGCTCGACAGCTTTCGCGAGCAGGGGATTGCGTGCGTGATCGCCACGGGCCGTCCGACCTACCAGATGCCGGACTGGCTGTTCGACCTGGGCTGGGATGCGTACATTACGCTCTCGGGCCAGCACTGCTTTGATGCCGAGGGGGTTTACCGCAGCTGCCCGATCGATCCGGACGACGTCGCGGTGATCGTGGACCAGGTGGCACAGGGGCGCTACGATTCGCTGTGCATGCAGGGCGAGAACTCGTTTGTGAACCGCCTGTCCGAGCGCGTGGTGACGGCTGGCAGCAACGCGGGGATCGTCTACCACGAGGAGCCGTTTGAGCACGCCTTTGACGCGCCGGTCTATCAGTTCTGCGCCTTTGTGGACCCGGCCGACGAACATATCGTGACCGACGCCGTGTCGCATTCGCTCACCACGCGCTGGTGTGACCTGTTCTGCGACATTATTCCCGCTAACGGCGGCAAGGACCTGGGCGTGGCGGCGACGCTGGAGCGCCTGGGCATCGACGCGAGCGAGGCGATTGCCTTTGGCGACGGCGAGAACGACCTGTCGATGTTTGCCGCTGTGGGCACGAGCGTGGCCATGGGTAATGCGCAGGACACGGTGAAGGCCGCGGCGACCTACGTAACGACCGCCGTGGACGACGACGGCATCTACAACGCCGCAAAGCACTTTGGATTGATGTAACTGCGGGGCGGCACCCGGCGTCTGGGGACACTCCTTGCGGGGCGTCCCTATTTTGTTTTCGTCCCGCACGTTTTGTGAAACACGGCTAACTTTTAGACAAAGTAGTAAGACATGGGCAACTTCTGCGGTAAAGTTAGTCGTGGAAAGTATCCAAAGGCTAACTAGCAATCATCCCGAAAGGCGGCCCATGGCCCTACGTGAATCCGGAGAAGACTATCTCGAATCGATCTACGTTCTGTCGGAACGTCAGGGCATCGTGCGCTCGATCGACGTTGCGGAGTACCTCGGCGTAACCAAGGCGAGCGTTTCCAAGGCCATGGCGACGCTGGAAAGCAACGGCTATGTCGAAATGGGCAAGCGCGACGTTCATCTGACAGAGCGAGGGCTGGAGGTCGCTCGTCAAATGTGGGAGCGTCACTGCTTTTTCGTGGGGCTGCTGGAGGATGCGGGTGTTTCGGCTGAGGTCGCGTCGCAAGAGGGCTGCCACATGGAGCACTGCCTGAGCGAGGAAAGCTTTGAGAAGCTACGGGCGATGTTGGGACGGGAAGATGTAGCGGGTCCAACAACAGAAGCCTAACTGTCCCACAGTAGCGCGGAGTTCACGCAAAGCGCGAACCAGCGACTGGGACCAGCGGCTCTTTCGGCCAAGTCCATTTCAGCAAAGGAACCCTGCCAGCAAGCGATGCTCAAGAACCGCCTGCGATGTTACCGCAGGCCGGGACCGGGCTTGGTTTTGAAAACACTCCGCAGCGCGAGGCCCGCCATTACCGTGCTACCGTGGACCCCGAAACGCCGGCCTCATGCGCGAGGACGTTTTCAAAACCAAGCCCGGTCCCGGCCGGACAGCCCACGAACGCTACAGGTTCTTGACACCCATCGCGCGCATGGCGTTCAGGATGGCGATGATCGCCACGCCTACGTCGCCGAACACAGCAAGCCACATGTTGGCAATGCCGAGTGCTGCCAGCACTAGAATCAGCAGCTTAATGCCCAGCGCAAAGATGATGTTCTGCCAAACAATCGCCATGGTCTTGCGCGCCACGCGGATCGCGCGGGAAATGTTGGACGGCTTGTCATCCATGAGCACCACGTCGGCGGCCTCAATCGCGGCGTCGGAACCCATAGCGCCCATGGCAATGCCCACATCGGCGCGCGTAAGCACAGGTGCGTCGTTGATACCGTCGCCGACAAAGGCGAGCTTGCCCTTGCCGCTTTCGGCCGCGAGCAACGCCTCAACACGCTCGACCTTATCGCCCGGCAGCAGCTGCGCGTGGAACTCGTCGAGACTGAGTTGCTTGGCCACAGACGCCGCAACCTCCTCGCGGTCGCCCGTGAGCATGACGGTGCGCTTGACGCCGGCGGCGTGCAGGTCGCTGATCGTCTGCTCGGCATCGGCCTTGACGGTGTCGGCAATTACAATGTGGCCGGCATAGATGCCATCGACCAGCACGTGAAGGATCGTACCGACGACCTTGCAATCGGGCGCTTCGACTCCGGTCGCGGCGAGCATTTTTGCGTTGCCAACGACGACGTGCTTGCCGTCGATGGTTGCCGTCACGCCGTGGCCCGCGTCGTTGGCGGAGTTGCTAACGCGCTTGGGGTCGACCTCGCCCTGGTAGGCGACACGCACGGACTGCGCGATGGGGTGATCGGAGAACGACTCCGCAAGAGCTGCGACTTCAAGCAGCGACTGCTCGGTATAGCCAGCCTCGGGGTGCACCGCGACCACCGAGAACGTGCCGTTGGTGAGCGTGCCGGTCTTGTCAAAGACGACGGTGTCCACATCGGCGAGCGTCTCGAGGTAGTTAGAACCCTTGATGAGGATGCCCAGCTTGGATGCGCCGCCAATGCCGCCAAAGAAGCTGAGCGGGACGCTAATCACGAGCGCGCACGGGCAGCTGACGACCAGGAAGGTCAGGCCGCGCAGGATCCAGTCGGACCAGGCGCCGGTGACCAAGCCGCCGCCGAGCGCGAGTACCGCGGCAGCGCCGGTGACGGCGGGCGTGTAGACGCGGGCGAAGCGCGTGATAAAGTTCTCGGTGCGCGCCTTCTTTTCGCTGGCATTTTCCACGAGCTCCAGGACGCGTGCGACGGTGGACTCGCCAAAGGGCTTGGTGGTGCGCACGTGGATGAGGCCCGTCATGTTGATGCAGCCGCTGATGATGTCGTCGCCGGACTTGGCGGGGCGGGGGATTGACTCGCCCGTGAGAGCGGCGGTGTCGAGCTGGGTTTCGCCCTCGACGATGACGCCGTCGATAGGCACGCGCTCACCGGGCTTGACCACGATCACGGTGCCGACGGCGATGTCATCGGGGAAGACCTGCTCGAGTGTGCCGTCGGGCTGCTCGACGTTAGCGTAGTCGGGCGCGATGTCCATCATGGCACTGATCGACTTGCGGCTCTTGCCCACGGCGTACGCCTGAAACAGCTCGCCGACCTGGTAGAACAGCATGACGGCGGCGCCTTCGGCCATGTGCGGGTCGGTATCGGGGAAGAGCACCATGGCAAACGCGCCGATGGTCGCGACGGCCATGAGGAAGCTCTCGTCGAACGCCTTGCCGCGGCGGATGTTGCTGAACGCCTTCTGGAGTACGTCGTAGCCGGCAATTAGGAACGGCACCAGGAACAGCACGAGGCTGGCATAGACGTCACCCGGGGTGCCGAATGCGGCGGTAAGGGTACCGAGCTCGTCGAGGGCGTACACCACCGCAAATATGCCTAGCGCTACCAGGATACGGTTGCGCTTATGCTCAAGGGACTCCTTCTTCTTGCGCTTCTTCTTTTTCTTTTTGGGATCGGCAGCTGCCATGATTCAAACCTCCCATTTGAATGTATGAACACTCGCTCATATAATTTCGCGAGCAAAGGCCGCAGCAAGCGCGGCCTTGCAGGTTGGCGTAAACCTTGGCTAGAGAATGATCTCGCAGTCCGGCTCGGCGTCGGCGGTGAACTCCACAACGCGGTCGAGGACCTCGTCGAACTCGGCGTCATCGGCCTCGAGCGTCAGCTTCTGGGTCATAAAGTTGACGGACACGGATTTGACGCCCTCGAGCTTGGCCAGCTCGTCCTGAAGCTCGCGCGCACAGTTGGCGCAATCGATCTCATCGAGCTTGTACTGCTTTTTCATGGTGGGTTCCTTTCCCGTTTTTGCGGCTTGGGTGCAGGCCGCGCTGGTACCGTGGTTGGCTGCTATTCGCAGATGTGGCTCATGCCCTGGTTGAGCATGGTGTAGACGTGGTCGTCGGCGAGCGAGTATAGGATATTGCGCCCGTCGCGCCGGAATTTAACCAGGTGCGACTGCTTGAGTGTGCGCAGCTGGTGCGACACCGCGGACTGCGAGGTTTCGGTCGCTTCGGCGATGTCTGCCACGCAGAGCTCGCGGCCCATGAGGGCGTAAAGGATCTTGATGCGCGTGGTGTCGCTGAAGACCTTGAACAGGTCGGCGAGGTCGTAGAGAAGCTCCTCGTCGGGAAGGTCCTCGGGCGAGCAGGTGGTGGGGATCGCGGGTTCGGTGGCCTCGATGTCGGGTTTCGTTTCATCAACGCGGATGCTCATTGCAATATCCTTTCATATGAACATGCGCTCATATAACTTGCTTTCGATTATATGAGTGTATGTTCATATGTCAATACAATTTGCGTTAATTTCGATGACTGCTTGCCGCCTCTGCGATTTTCTGTGGGTTGGGAGACATCGACGCAATGCTCGCCAACATATTTCGAGATGTTCGGCTAGCATGCTAAGAAAGCCACCTTGAGAAGCATTAGAACTGTTCATATTTGTACTTTATCGTGTCAAATACCGCGAGAATCAGTTCTTCCTCTACGGGAGTTTCTGCAGAATCAGTTTTATCTAAAGTTATATTGAGCATTGCTGCAGCCAATCTGGCACATCGGTGGCCGAATAAGTCGAAAAATGTAGGTGGACATCCGCAGAGATCGCCTTTAGAAGAGCGAATTCTCAATTAGATCAATAATCGTGTCGTCTTCCGTGCGGTTTTCATCGATTTTTGCGAACATGTCGCATTCCCAAGCCTCATTGATTTCCTCAGCAAGGGCCCCGACGTGTTGCATGTCGTCGGGTTCGGGCACATCGTTGATGCTCGGGTCATCAGCTTGCGGATATTGGCTTGCAATTTCGCGCTTGGCGGCCTCTTCTTCTTTGAGTGTCTCCAGGACGCGGCGACCGTATTCGAAGTAGCGCCGCAAGACAAATTGACGAAGAGTTTCTTGCAGGATGGCGAAGTTATCCGGGAGTCGACCGGGCCATATCTTCTCGCGAATGCGAATCGCTTCCATGACCCGTTTAAAAGCGGACTGCTTGAAAAACGAATGACGATTAACTGTGATAACGGCATATCCCATGTTTCGCAGCGTGTTTCGTCGCTCCTCGTCAATTGATTGCTGCTCGGGTTCGTCGTGGTAAAAGCCGTTGTATTCGATATCGGTCATCGAATTTTCGAGCAGCGCGTCGAGGTAGAAAACCGTCCGTCGCGTTAGGGCGGCGTATCTTTTGGGGACTGGGATCGGATAATCCGTTTTGATAGCGCGTATGGCTAAGCCACCCATTGACTTGGGCATTGTCAGCATCATGACAAACGCCGTTTCGAGTGGGGAGCGACAGCCTTCGTGTACATAAGAAAGTGCCTTAAGTGCTTTATTAGATCCACGATACCCCGGTGCCTCTGAAAAGAAGGCTCTGAGCTCTTCAACGCTGGTTAGGGCTGGGCGCTCGCGATATTGAGTTTCGTCGGACGTTCCAAGCGCGTAGGAGCCGCAGATTTCAAAGTAATACTCAACGAGCTCCGAAAGGTTGAGGTCGGCTGTTGCTTCTAACGCGCACAGCTTGATATCGACGATGTAGACGTTCGGCTCGAGTTCTAGGTAGCTTTCTGCATCAAACGTATAGCGCGTGCAGTGGCAGATGCAGCCCTTGCGGTGCCTTTTGGCATTATTGGAAAACGTCAGCACATGGATACGTTCAGAATCGACATTCTTTCTGTTGAGCCATGCTCGTGCCGCTTCCAGGTCGGACGTGGTCGGCGCAGACACCCTGATCTTTTCCATAGGTATGGGACCGGTCGCGTAGCTTGCGAGCGAGTTGGCTGTTTGGTATACAGCGCGTGCCGTGGTATGTGACAGAATGATTCCCATACGCGCATGATGGCATAGCGGACGCCGCATACGCCCGAAACTTCGGGCAACGGTATTGGGGCGCGGCTTATCTTCTGCGAACGGTGGGTTTTTGAGCTGTCGTATTGAGGGAGCAGCTTTGGCTGGGGAGGTTTCTGCCGGCTGCCCCTTTTTGATGAACTTTAGTTGCGGATTCGTAGCTTCTAAGCGTTTTTGCCGACCGCTCAGATGCCTCACCAACATAATTTGAGTTATTCGGCCTTATCCTATACAAATGGTGCGATCGCAACGTCCTATTCGAATTGATTCAGGTAGATTTATGGGGCTTGGTTGCGAAATTAAGGCGATTTTAGCTTCGATTGCGGTTCAAGGGGCCTTGACTAGTGGTTCAGCTGGCCGAACAACTCGAAAAATGTAGGTGGGCCAACCTGCCGACTATGTGAAGCACGCGTATTTGCTCGTTTTGATGAAAACTAGGGTGCAGCCATAAGGCTGCGCCCTAGTTTACTGCGTGTCGGTGTGCCCAGACGGATTGCGCTGTGCCTGGCAGGCGCTCCCGCAGATGGATCGGTTATTTCGCGAATAGGTTCTTGAGGTTGAACTCGGCCTGAACCGTGCGGAGCATGAGGTCGGTGTCGTCGAGGCCCAGGTGCTGCTCGTTGGCGTCGGCGGCGAGGGTGCCACGGCGGCGCGCCCAGTTCTCGAGCGCGGCGGGCGCGGACTCGCGGGGGAGCGAGCGGACGTCGGCATCCAGGCTGCGGCAGATCTGGCGCGAGTCGATGACGATGATCTTGCCGGCGCGGCGTGCCTCGGCGTAACCGTCCAGGTGGATCTTGAACCAACTGTCTTCGAACGCGGCGTTATGCGCCATGTACGGGTACTTCTTCATAAGTTTGAGCAGCTGCTTCTGCAGTTCCTTGTTCTCGCGGAATGGTTTTTTGCCGTCGATGTCGTCCCAGGTAATGTGATGGATGTTCGATAGCGGCACATCCTCGCCGCGGTAGATGTCGGGCAGGCCGCAGTAGTGTGCCTCGGCGTCATGCGGGACGGCGTCGCTGGTGAGCTCCATGATCTCCCAGCCCACGTTGATGATATAGCCGCGCTCGGGTGCACGGCCGGTGGTCTCGATGTCGATACCGAGCACGGTGCCCTGGATGGGCTTGCGGGCGTAGGCCACGCCGAGCGCGTCGCGGTCGCCGCGGATTTCGCGCATAACGGACGCGGCGGTGCGCTTTTGCATCTTGCCGATGGCAGCGCAGGTGTCGGCATCGGACAGGCCGCGCGAAAGCGTCGCGGGCGTCACGTTGCGCAGGCGCGCCTCGCCAATCTGGTCGCACAGGTCGCGGTTGCGGTCAGCCAGGTCGCGCACGGTGGCAAAGTCGAAGCTGGGGTCGCCCTCGGCGGTAAAGTACTCGGTTTCGAGCACCTTAAGGGCCTCCTCGCCCTTCTGACGCTCGGACTCCATGGCGCCGTGATCGCCATAGATAAACATGGGAATAAACGGCTGGCGCTCGTATTCGAGTGCTTGTGAAACGTTCATATAACTGCTCCTTGGACGGGCCGTGTCGCGCGGCTCGGTGGCATTGAGTTATGGCGAGATGATAGTTTACCATGGGCAACTATTGGCATCGCGCCTAGGACAACTACAATACCCTAGTTGACCGCTAGGACTTTTACAATGCTGCCGAAAGACATGAAAGGTTCCATCCGTCATGGATTTGCTGATTGATATTCTGCTCGACGCCGGCAAGGACACGCTCTCGCTGGCGCCGTTTTTGTTGGTGACGTATCTTGCTCTCGATACACTTGAGCACGTTGCGGGCGACCGCGTCAACGGCGCTATCAAGCGCGCCGGCGCTGCGGGTCCCGTGGCTGGCTCGCTGCTGGGCATTGTGCCGCAGTGCGGATTTTCGGCCATGGCAGCAACGCTGTACGCCGGCCGTGTCGTGACGCTGGGCACGCTGGTCGCCGTGTTCCTCTCGACCTCCGATGAGATGCTGCCGCTGTTGCTCGCCGAGCAGGTGCCCGTGCAGACCATGGCGATGCTTTTGGCTTCGAAGGCACTGATCGCGCTGGTCACGGGCTTTATCGTGGACGCGGCTATCCGCGGCCTTCGTCGTAATGCCCGCGCGCATGCGGCGATTCGCCGTACCGTGCTGGGGACCGCTGCCAATCCGGCTCATGTGAACTGCGCGCACGACGACCATACCGGGGGCGACATCATTGATGAAGTGGCCGAGGCGGGCGTGAGCGCCGACCACATCCACGAGTTGTGCGAGCGCGACCATTGCGGTTGCGATGATGATGAAGATGAACACGAGCGCGACCACGGACACAGCCATGACCACGGTCACGCAGGCGAGCATGAGCACCACCACGGCCATGGGCACGACCACGGTCACTCCCACGAAGGTGCGCCCGTCCTGTCGATTATCCGCAGCGCGATCTCGCACACCGTGCAGGTTTCGGTTTTTATTTTCCTGGTGACGCTGATTCTAGTTGCCGTGCTCGAGACCTTCGGAGAGTCCGCGATCGAGCAGTTCCTGCGTGGCAACGAGACGCTCGCCGTCTTGGGCTCGGCACTCGTCGGCCTGATCCCCAACTGCTCGGCCAGCGTGGTCATTACGCAGCTGTACCTGGAGGGCGCGCTACAGCTGGCGCCGATGCTCGCCGGCACGCTCATTTCCGCCGGCGTGGGCTATCTTGTCCTGTTCCGCACCAACCGCAGCGCTCGTGAAAACGCCGTGTTCCTGGTCATGATGTACGTCATCGGCGCCGGCTGGGGCCTTATCCTATCCGCCTTCGGCCTCTAAGTAGGCCTAAAAAATGGGCTTCAAATAGCCATGCTCGGCGCCTGCGCAATGCGGCGACGCATGGCATTTTGAAGCCCGTTTTTTGTTGAGCCATGGATTCCGAGCGCTCACACCGCGCAAAACAAAAAGGTAGATTTCCGGGCATGTCCCGAAAATCTACCTTGGTTAGCGCAGCAGCTCGGTGAGGTTGCGCTTAAAGCGGGCCCGGTCTTCGCTGGTAAATGCCGCCGGACCGCGAGTGCGACCGCCGGCGCGGCGCACCTTCTTTTCCTCGTGGCGAATAAACAGTTGCATGTCGATGGTCGCCTTATCGTAGACGCGCCCGCGCACGCCGATGGCGGCGGCATCGCGCCCGAGCACCATGCTCGCCAAGCCAATGTCCTGCGTCACGACTACATCGCCCGCCTGCAGGCGTTCGACAATGGCAAAGTCGGCGCTGTCGGCGCCCATGCTCACATCGAGCGTCGTGACCCAAAATCCGCGTCGCGCATGCTCGACGTCGCGCGGATCGTCGCGGCGAATGTGGCGTTCCAGGTTCTGTGTGCTGTTGCCGGCGATAACGACGGCGACGCCCGCCCGCCGCGCGCAGTCAATCGACTCGCGCGTGACCGGGCAGGCGTCTGCATCAATAAAGAGCGTTCGCGGCATCTAGTGCACCAGTTTGCCAAATTGAATAGCGCGAACAATCAGCGTTACGCCAAACACCAGCAGTGCGGCGCCGCTAAAGATGACGAGCATCTTGGCCGACCACAGCGGATAGATAAACACGAACATGCCGGCGATGATGGAGAGCGCGCCGCTCAGGATGGCGAGGGCACGGTTGGACGAAAGCTCGGACTCCAGAATGGACATGACACCTTCGACGATCCAGCCAAAGCCGGCCACGATAACCACCATCGTGGTGAGCGTCGCGGTCGAGAAGGCCTGGTTGCGCAGGATTATGACGCCGCCCAAGATAATGAGTAGGTTGGAGATGATGCTCGTCACGCGCCAGCCGGTGGGCAGCAGTGGCTCGAAAACAGCGGTAAACAGCCTGATCGCGGCCGTGATCACAAAGTAGAAGCCCAAGACGGTCGTTAGGAAGACGAGGGACTTGGCGGGCGCAAACAGCAGTGCGATGCCGGCGACGAGCGCCAAGACGCCCGTGATGGCGTAAATCCAGCGCACGGCCTTGACGGCCTTGCCTGCCATGCTTTTCTCGTCAAATCCAAACTGGCTCGATTTTTGGTCATCGTTCTTAAAGATGCCCATAATGTCTCCTTTCCGTGCGGCGTAAGCCTTGATCGTTACAACCAGTATCGCCTAAAGGCGCTGGCGTATGGGTCGGGGAGGGCGAAACGTAACCCAAAGGCCCCGAATTGTTTCCGTTGTTCCCCACGTCGCGATTTTCTATTCAACAGGTGTAGAACATTGCAGCCCTGTTCGTTATTGCCTACGTTTTAGGTTAGATTTTCCTAAGAAGAATTGCCCGAAATTGGGGGTCCCTATGAACGAAGCAGTTCCCGCAGCGCCGGTAAGCGCTGAGTCGATGGCAAAGCAGGGTTGCGAAAAGCTCGGCTTGGACGCGTTTGATGCGTTGGTTCGCTGCGCCCGCACGTGCCGTCGCTTTGACGAGTCCATGCGCGTGCCGCGTGAGCTTTTGCTTGAGCTGGCGGAGCTGGCGCACCTGACTCCCTGTGGTGCCAACGCTCAGCGTCTGCGTTTTCATGTGGTAAGCGGTGCAGAGGACTGCGCGCGTGTATTTGACGAGCTTGCATGGGCCGGTGCGCTTAAGGATTGGCCGGGTCCTGCCGAGGGTGAGCGCCCGACCGGCTACATCGCGATTTTGGCTGAGCGCGCCGTTCCGGGCAAGCCAGCCGCTCCCATTACCGAGGTCGACACGGGCATTGCCGCGCAGACGATGATGCTCGCCGCCCGCAGCGCCACGCCTGAGGTGGCAGCCTGTATGTTCAAGGCCTTTACGCCCCGCGCGATCGATGCCATGGGGCTCGATAACGACAAATATGAGCTCAAGCTGATCATGGCGTTTGGCGTTCCGGCCGAGACACAGGTGATCGATGCGATCGATTCCAACCCCGACGGCTCCATCAATTATTGGCGCGACGAGGCGCAGGTGCACCGCGTACCCAAGCGTTCGCTCGCCGACGTGCTGGTGTAGTTGAGTGTCACCGCGGTGTGATCCAGCGGTAAACCACCACAAAGGTGCCTGTCCCCTTTGTGGTGGTACGAGGGGAGGGTGTGTGGCAGATCTGTATTTGGTGCGGCATGGGCAGACTGAGCTCAATGTGCAGAGCATTTTGCAGGGCTGGCACGATTCGTCGCTTACGGCGCGCGGGCGCGAGCAGGCGCTGACGGCGCGTACGGCGTTTGCGGCGCGTGGCGTGGCCTTTGATCATGTGTATTCCTCGCCGTTGGGCCGGGCGCGGCATACGGCCGAGCTTATCGTTGGCGAGGGCCGTTCCATAGAGCTGGTCGATGACCTGCGTGAGTGGCATTTTGGCTCGCTGGAGGGCACATCAAATCGCGAGATGCCGCCGCAGCCCTGGGGTGATTATCCGGTTGCCTTTGGTGGCGAGTCGGAAAGTGAGCTTCAGTCGCGCATGGTCGCGGCGCTGTCCCGCATCATGGCCAGGCCGCAGCACGACTGCGTGCTGGCGGTTTCCCACGGCTCAGCCTGCCAGGAGTTTCTTGAGTATGTGACTGGCGAGGGGGAGCTACCCGACAACGGCGCCGTGCTTCATTTTGGCTATTGCGACGGGGCGTTTTCGCTCCTTGATTGGTAACGAACGAAAGGACCCCTATGAATAAAGATCTGTATCTGGTCCGTCATGGACAGACGATATTCAACCTCAAGCGTATCATTCAGGGGTGGAGTGACTCGCCGCTTACGCAGTTGGGTTGCGACCAGGCGGCGCGCGCCGGCATGTTTTTACGTGCGCGCGGCATTGAGCCCGATCATGCCTACACCTCCACGCTTCATCGCACCGAGCAGACTATCGCCAACTTGTGGCCGGGCTTGGCGTACGAGCGCCTGGACGGCCTGCGTGAGTGGTTCTTTGGCGACTTTGAGGCCGAGCGCGTGATGCTCATGCCCGAGCGCCCGTGGCGCGACTTCTATCGCCAGTTTGGCGGCGAGGGCCAGATGCAGGTGCGCGAGCGCATGGTGGCGACGTTGACCGATCTTATGCGTCGCCCGGACCACGAGTGCGTCCTCGCGGTGAGCCACGGATCGGCCATCAAGGAGTTCATGGACCACGTGAAGGGTGCGGCGGCTGATGAGCGCGATCGCGTGCCGGGCAACTGCTCGGTGCTGCATTTCGTGTTTGACGACGAGGCCGGTACGTTTGAGCTGGTCGAAGTCTTTACGCAGGAAGATTATGCGCGCGAGCTGGGGCTTGAACCGCTCGTGGCTACTGCGGGTCCGCAGCGCGGATAACGCGAGCGCGGCGGCACGGGTCGCCGGCATAACTTCTCGACGCGAAAGGGGCGGAGATGCATGTACCTGCTGCATCTCCGCCCCCTGTTTGTTGAGCTGCCGATTATTGTGCTGCGCGGTCTGGTCTTGCTAGAACCGCGCGACCTGGTGCGTGAGCAGACCTGTCGGAACTTGCGGCGCGGCGCCGCCGACCTGCGCGGCGGGGAAGAGCACGGCAACGGTAAAGTTGAACGGCTCCTTGCCGGTGTACGTTCCGGCGGCACGGGCATCGTCGGTCAGGAGCTGTGATGCCCTGACCAGCGCGGCAGCGTAGGTAGGGTCGTCGACCAGTGCTGGCTCCGGTGCTTGGTCGAGCATAGCGCGGATGGCCCCAACGGCGTCCTCGCGCTTGACCTCCCACGCGCGGTGCGTAATGCCCGCGGGGTCGGTGACGGCGTAGAGCGACGCGCCCTCTTTGGCGGCGCCCAGGATGATATCCATGACGGGCGAGGCCTCGTAGGCGAGCGACACGGGACGAGGCTGAACTTTGAGTTCGGCGATCGCGTGCGCAGCGGCGGCCACGTCAGCGCTGGCAACGCCCTTGCCGCCCGCAAGTACACTCGTCGGGCAGATCGCCACGACACCTGTTACGCGCCCCGGCTCGCCCGAGCATTCGTACACGTAATACGCCGCACCCGGGTCCTTGAGCATCAGGCCATCGGCAATGGCTCCGCGCAGAGCATCGTTGCCGCTCAGGATGCTGCCCATTGCAGGCAGCGCCTCGAGCACGCGGTCCTGAGCCGGGCGGATGCAGGGAAACGGAAGTGCTTTCATGGGCGGTCCTAACGCGCGAGTCGGTTTGTTCGCGGCTTATTATGCCCCAACTTGGCCGCTTGCGTCCCAGAGTGTGTTATCGGCAAGCGCGATGAGTACGTTCTGGCAGCGAACGATATCGGCATGGGGCACATACTCGTTGGGCTTGTGCGCGAGCGCCAACGAGCCGGGGCCGTAGCTCATACAATTGCGGTTACCTGTTTTGCCGGCAATGACGGCGGTGTCGGTGTAGCCGGTAAAGAAGCCGACGGTCGTGTCCGCGTCCGTCGCGTCATCGGTGGCACGCTTGAGTGCGGCTAGAAGGGGAGAGTTCGGGTCGCGCTCGATGGCGGGGCGGTCGCCCGTCACGGCGTAGCTGCCATGGCAACCGGGAACCGCGGCCTCGGCGGCGGCAATGGCATGCTCGACCATGTTGATCGCGGCGGCCGTATCGGTCGGCGGCGTTAGGCGCATGTCGACCCAGACCTTGGCGTGGTCGGGCACGACATAGGGGCGATAGCCGCCCTCGATTTGTCCAAATGTGACGGTCGAAGGCCCCAGCTCCTTATGCAGTGGCAGCGCCGAAAACGCGCGACGAAGCGAGCACACGACCTCGGCCATGGCGGCGACGGCGTCGGCGCCCTTCCAAGGCTGGCTCGCATGCGCCGTGACGCCGGCCATCTCGATCTCGAACCACGTGCGATCCTTGTGCGCCACCTGAATCTGTCCGTCGGTGGGCTCGGTGTCCAGCACCCATTCGCGCGAGCCGACCCAGTCGGCATCGATGGCCGCCTCGGAGCCGCGCATAAAGTCCTCTTCGTCGACCGAGCAAATGAGCGAAAAGCCGCGG
>CAUBTS010000037.1 GCA_958438955.1 uncultured Collinsella sp. | reverse complement strand
CGGACAACATGGGCGCCGGCCCTGCCTCTTACGGCATGACCGACACCATGGGCCGCATGCACTCCGACGCCCAGTTCGCCGGTTCTTCCTCCGTGCCTGCGCACGTCGACATGATGGGTCTCATCGGCATGGGCAACAACCCCATGGTCGGTGCCACCGTCGCCTGCGCTGTCGCCGTCGAGGAGGCCCTCAAGGCCTAATCGCGCCCGCGCGATGCTCATATAGTTGAGCTTTAGAGCCGCTATCCACTCGGGTAGCGGCTCTTTTTGTTTGCGCTGTCGCATGGCACCAATGCCGATATATCAGTTGGGACGAAATACGAGATGTGATGAGATGGAGTGTCAGAGCGTCCATGACGCCCACCTGCCATATTTGCCCTTTACCGATTTGCCGGGTCTTTGCGGCCCCATTGCCGATCACCCGTGCGACAATTCGCCGGACGAGAAAGGAATCCGATGGAATCGACTGACGTACTGGTAATTGGATCTGGCATTGCGGGCCTTTGCGCCGCCATCGAAGCGGCACGCACGGGTGCAACCGTCACTGTGGCAAGCGCCGGCAAGACCATGAGTGGATCGAGCTTCTTCCCTGGAACCTGGGGCCTAGGGCTTATCGGACCCGTTAACGAAGACGACGAACAAGACCTCATCGACACCATCCAGACCGTCGGCGGCGGTGTCGCCGACCCCGAGCTTGTCCAGACGTTTGTCCACGGCATTCCCCAGGCAATTGAATGGCTCGAGCAAGACCTGGGCGTTGAGCTCAAGCGTCCGCAAAACGCTGAGAGCGCTCAGCAAAAGCAGTTTATCCCCTGCTTTGACCACAAAACGCGCATGTGGCGCGGCCTCACCCGCAAGCCCCTTGAGGACGCTCTGACAGCCCGGATCGAGTCGCTCGGCATTCGCCTGCTCCCCCGCCATGAGCTTATCGACCTTGTTGAGGACACGAACGGCAGAATCACCGGAACCGTGCTCTACAACCTCACCGAAGATCGAATCGTGCCCTTTGCTACCAAAGCCACGATCATCGCAGCCGGTGGCACGGGTGGCCTGTTCGAGCGAAGCCTCACTTCCGCCGACGTGCTCAGCTCATCACAGGCCATCGCACTGGCGCACGGCGCATCGCTTACTAATATAGAGTTCATGCAGATGATGCCCGGCTTCATCGAGCCCAGGCGTAACTTGGTCTTTAACGAGAAGACCTGGCGCTACGTACATGTAGACCAGCCGGTAGATATTGCCGACGACAAGCTGGACGACCTGCTCGAGCAGCGCTCTGGATATGGTCCCTTCACGTCACGCTTGGCCTCCCGCGCTATCGATCTCGTCATCGATCAGGCAGGTGTCGAAGGCCTGGCACTCCACTACGACTTCCCCCGCGAGGATGTCCCAGAGTTTGTGCAGACCTTTGCCACCTGGCTGCAAGACGAGCACGGCATCGCCCCGACTGACGAGATGCGCGTTGCGATGTATGCCCACGCCGCTAACGGCGGCATCAAGATCGATAAGACCGCGCACACGGGCGTTGAGGGCCTCTACGCTTGCGGCGAGGCGACAGGCGGCATGCACGGGGCCGATCGCATTGGTGGCTTGTCAAGCGCCAACGGCATCGTGTTCGGGCGCATCGCAGGCGCATCGGCAGCCCTTGCAGCGCAGATAGAGCCTGAGACAGCCCTGAAGGCGGATATCGCCCTCCCCCAGCACGGCATTGCCACAACAGATGCCGAGCGCCTGACCCGCAGCCTTAAGCACACGATGAGTACCTATTGCATGATCAACCGCACCGAAACAGGCCTATCCGAAGCACTACACGAGCTTGAGGGCTTGAAGACGGAGGCAACGACCTTGAGCACACAGAAAGCCCAGGACAGCGAAATCGCTGCCCTCGCCCGCCTACAGTCGCAGATTCGACTAGCACAGGAAATGGTCAAAGCCATGCGTAAGCGGACCGAAAGTCTCGGATCGCACTATCGAGCAGACTAAATCGATTCTCACTTTGAGTTTGATCACAACTTTTCAACATGCATCGAGCCCTGTGAGCATGATTCCTCTAAGGAGAACACGCCTACGGGGCTTTAGCCGTGTTTTCCCTAAGGGAATCACGGTGCAGATTTCTCAGCTCCGCGCCCTTTCGGGTTCGACCCCATGCAAGGTCAACAAAAAAGACGGCCAACCGAAGTTGACCGTCTTAACTTGCTTTGGTGGGCCGTCAGGGGGTCAGCCTGCTTTGCAGGCGGCCGCTACGGCGCTTTGCGCCTTGCGCGCTACGCTGGTAAATGCTTACGCATTTCCTCAGCTCCGCGCCCCGACGGGTTCGACCCCATGCGAGGTTAACAAAAAAGCGACAAGCCTAAGCCAGTCGCTTTAACATGCTTTGGTGGGCCGTCAGGGGGTCGAACCCTGGACCTTGGGATTAAGAGTCCCCTGCTCTACCAACTGAGCTAACGACCCAAAGCTAAAGTCCGTTGTGGCGGACTTTAGAGGAGATATCGTGTGGTGGGCCGTCAGGGGGTCGAACCCTGGACCTTGGGATTAAGAGTCCCCTGCTCTACCAACTGAGCTAACGACCCGATATCAACACGAAGCAAGAACTGGGGTGGGTAAAGGGACTCGAACCCTCGACCTACGGGACCACAACCCGTCGCTCTAGCCAACTGAGCTACACCCACCGTGTCCTGTGCGCTTCGCGCTCGACTATTATTGCAAGGAACGCCACGCGATGCAAGCCCCAATTTTCAAGAATTTTGAAAAGAGTTTTTCGAGACCATTTCGAGCAAATCCCACCGGTTCCATAGGAGTAAACTTGCCCCACTGCAAATCCTCGAAAGGACCGGCATGAAAGAACTCTCCAACCGCACGGCAACATTTACCGATTCGGTCATCCGCCGCATGACACGCATCTCCAATAAGTACGATGCCGTCAACCTGTCGCAGGGCTTCCCCGACTTCGATCCTCCGGCGCAGCTGCTCAACAGCCTCAGCACCATCGCCGCCGACCCCAAGCCGCTCTACCACCAGTACTCCATTACCTGGGGCTCCCAGGCCATGCGCGAGGCGCTCGCCGCCAAACAGGAGCACTTTATGGGCATGCCGATCGACCCCAACCAGAATATCGTGGTCACCTGCGGCTCCACCGAGGCCATGATGGCCGCCATGATGACGGTTACGAACCCCGGAGACAAGGTCGTCATCTTCTCGCCGTTCTACGAGAACTACGGCGCTGACACCATTCTCTCGGGTGCCGAGCCCATCTATGTGCCGCTCAACCCGCCCACATTCGACTTTGACCGCGAGACGCTCGAGGCAGCCTTCCGCGACAACGACCCCAAGGCCATCGTCCTGTGCAACCCTTCCAACCCTTGCGGCAAGGTCTTTACGCGCGAGGAGCTCACCTTCATCGCCGACCTCTGCAAAAAGTACGACGCCTACTGCATTACCGACGAGGTATACGAGCACATCGTCTACGCGCCCCACGAGCACGTCTATATGGCCACGCTGCCCGGCATGTTCGAGCGAACCATCAGCTGCAGCTCGCTGTCTAAGACGTACTCCATCACCGGTTGGCGCCTGGGCTACACCATCGCCCCGGCCCAGATCACCGAGCGTATCAAGAAGGTCCACGACTTTCTCACCGTGGGTGCCGCCGCTCCCCTGCAGGAAGCCGTTGTCACCGCCCTCAACTTCGACGACAGCTATTACGATGAGGTCCTCGACCTCTACACCGCCAAACGCAACTTGTTCTGCCAGGGGCTCGATAGCATCGGTCTTGAGCATAACGTGCCGCAGGGCGCCTACTACGTCATGATGGACATCTCTGAGTTTGGCTATGACAGCGACCTCGAATTCTGCGAGGACCTCGCATCCAAGGTGGGCGTGGGCGCCGTGCCCGGCTCGAGCTTTTTCCGCGAGCCCGTCAACCATCTGATTCGTTTCCACTTTGCCAAGCGGGATGAGACGCTTAACGCGGCACTGGAGAACCTCAAGTCGCTACGTGATAAAATCAAGCCGCGCGGGTAAGGACGGCCCGGCAACTAAAGCAACCAAAGAAGCCCCGCACCGCCCGCCACGTTGCGAGGCTTCTTCTTTTTATAGCGCTTTCTTAAATGGTTTAGAGCCCTATACTTTAGTCACGGAGCAACTCGTCCCAGAGAGAGGAATACTATGGCAGAACAGCAGCTTATCGGAGCGCTCGAGGCCGGCGGCACCAAGATGGTCTGCGCCACGGGCTATGCAGACGGTACGGTCCTGGAGCGTGAGCAGATCGCGACCACGACCCCGCAGGAGACCGTTGAGGCCGTCAATGCATGGTTTGCCGACAAGGGCATCGCCGCGCTGGGCATCGGCGCCTTTGGACCCACCGCAGTCAACCCTGCCTCGCCCCAATACGGCAAGATCTTGGAGACGCCCAAAACGGCATGGCGCTACTTCGACCTGCTGGGCACCATCCAAAACGAGCTCAATATTCCCTGCGGCTACGACACCGACGTCAACGTTGCCTGCTTGGGCGAGGTCACCTTTGGTTGCGCCCAGGGCCTCACGGACGTGGTCTACCTGACCATCGGCACCGGTGTGGGCGCCGGCGTGCTCTCGGGCGGTAAGCTCGTACACGGCATGATGCATCCCGAGGCCGGCCACATCCTGGTCACGCGCGACCCGCGCGACACCATCGGCGAGCATAGCGCTTGCCCCTTCCATGACAACTGCCTCGAGGGCCTCATCGCCGGCCCCGGCGTTAAAAAGCGCTGGGATGGCAAGAGCGCCGGAGACATGGCCGATGACCCAGAGGCCATGGACCTGCTCGCAGGCTATCTAGCACAGGCGCTCATGACCTACACGCTGTGCTACGCGCCGCAAAAGATCATCATCGGCGGCGGTGTGGCCGACCACACCCCCATCGTGCCGCTCGCACGCAAAAAGTGTGCCGAGATGCTCAACGGCTATATCGTCACGCCCGAGGTCAACGACATCGATAACTACATCGTCAACAACAGCCTCGAGGGCAAGCAGGGCATTATGGGCTGCCTGGCCCTGGGCGCACAGGCGCTTCAGTAGCAGACGCACCCACAGGGCGTGGCGCGCCCGGCAAATCCGACCTACGGAACGACGCCACCACGCCTCATATAAGCCCTCAAATAAAAAAGGCCGCCTAGGACCAAACAATACGTCCTAGGCGGCCTTTTTAGCGCACATCAGCGACCGTAAGAGATATCGGAGCACAACGCCCGTTGCCGCTCCACAGCAGTCGATCATCACATCGGTGATCATGCCGGCGCGTCCCGGCACAAAGAGCTGAATCGTCTCGTCGATCGAGGGAATCAGCAGCAGGAACACCGCCGTGGGCAACAGCACGTCAAAGGTGCGCCGGCCCTCAAAATCAAAGGCGTGCGTTGCCAGGATGCCGAGCACCATATACTCGGTAAAATGCGCGCACTTGCGAACAACAAAGTTGGTCACCCATTCATATGGAAGTCCCACGCCGTGCAGGAAACTGCGGATAGCTTCCATGACCGTTAGGCTCAGCGAGCCCGACCCCGAGCCGGGAACCAGCGAATTGCCCCAGATCAAGAGCGCCATCAGGCAGGTTACAACCGCCCATTTTCGATTGATCTTAACCATGCAGAAGTTATGCCTCCGCGCGGAGCGGCGCGAAGCTGGCGGTACCGCCCTCGATAACGCTCAGATAGGCACGGCCCGTACGCTTGGCGGTTGAGGACTGCAGGCGCTCGATCTCTTCCTCGAGGATCTGATTGACGCGCTCGTGACGACGGTTTTCCATAATGCCGGCGGCAATAGCCTCGGCCCGCTCGATGCTCTCGCGCGAGATACGGGCGGTATCCTCGGGGAACACAGCGCTGTGACGGCCGACATAGGCGGGGGCAGCAGGCTGAGGGGCAGCAGGCTGAGGGGCAGCGACGGGAGCGGGCGCTGCAACAGGAGCGGGCTCGTCAATCTCATCCAGAATCGCGGTGGCGGCGGCCCACATGTCCTCGTGGCCCGAGTAATCGGCCATGGGAACATCAACCTCGAGCGAGGCGTCCGGAAGGTCGCCGGTGTCGATGCGATCTTGGGCATCAATCGATGCGGTGATGGCTGCAGGCTCATCGAGGTCATCGAGATCGATGTCCGCGGCACCGGAGATGATAGGCATGCTGGCGAGGTTTGCATTGTACGGCGCAGCCTCAGCCGCCTGCCGCTGGGCAGGAGCGCCCCAAAGCGAGCTTTCGGCGGCACGGCGGGCGGCAACGGCCTCCTCGTCAGCGGCCATGGCTTCATCAACGTACGAATTGTCGGCAGAAGCGTTCGCGTCCGCCGAGGTAGCACTGTAGGCGTTATTGGCTGCCGCGTTGGCAACGAGTGCCACGAAAGCCGCCGTGCTGCCCGCAGGGGCGGCCTGGGAACCAGACACGGCGCGTGCCGCGGCGGCGATGTCGTCGCGATTGAAGGAGCCGGTCTGCCCGCCGTTGGTGAGCTCGTCGATGGCGACTTGATAGACGTCGCGCGAGTGTGCAGGGTCGCAGCTCACCGGCGAATCGTCGTCGAGCATACTGTCGATCATGGACCAAGCCTCGTCCTCGTCCATAGCATCTGCGGCTCGAGCGATGGTAGGGACACCATCATCGGCATGACGGCGCTGGAACGCACCAGTCAGGCCGGAAAGGAATGCCGAGGTAGACTGCTCCGCCTGAGCCTGAGAATCAGAAGCCGCAGCGTAAGGAGTCGCATCCTGCTGCTGAGCTGAAATCGAGGCGGTCTTGAACTCGCTTTGATGCTGATTGAGATTGGCGGCACCGCCCATGGCATCGGGCTGGAACAGACGCTCTTCACGCTGCGCACGATACTCGGAGATACCCAGCGAGGCGGCATAGATGCCCACGCCCGCCACCGCGCCCACGGCGAAGGGAACCGCACCCGCCACGACCGTCTCGTTCACAGACGAAAACGGCAGCGTCGCGGCATACATAACCACGGGAGCGGCAAGGCCGATCCCGCACGAAAGTCCGGCAAGGACTGCTCGTTGTGTTGCATCAGAAGAAGCCATGAGCTCTCCCCATCTTCCAGCACCCAAATCGCATCATTCAGTTGGCTGCGCGAGAGAAGATGAAGCGGGGCTATGCCCCAAAGCAACGGTATATGGTTCGTTTCATCTGCGTTATCCGTCGCGAAGCTTAAAAGCTATTATGCGAAACCGCCCTGTCGATTGCAAGCGACGATGTCGGATTGAAACGGGAAACCTGCTGCTTGCCAGTCTTATGGTCAAAAATAAGCGCGGAGCGGCGATATAGAAAAGGGCCGAGGCTCAAAGCCCCGACCCTTTATTGCATTGATGACTATCGCTGCGTGTGGATGACAACCTAGAACGTCTGCTCGTAGTCGCTGTGCTTTTTGGCCGAACGCACCAGGAACTCCTGGTTGGTGTTGGTGCCCTTAAGACCCTTGATAAACGACGCAGCTGCGCGCTCGGTGTTGTTCATGCCGGCAAGAATGCGACGCAGGCCAAAGACAAACGGACGCATCTGCTCGTCAACCAACAGGTCCTCGTTACGCGTACCGGAGGCAACGGGGTCGATAGCCGGGAAGATGCGGCGGTCGGCCAGGTCGCGGTCGAGCTTGAGCTCCATGTTGCCGGTGCCCTTGAACTCCTCAAAGATGACCTCGTCCATCTTGGAGCCGGTGTCGATGAGGGCAGAGGCCAGGATGGTGAGCGAGCCACCGTTCTCGATATTGCGGGCTGCGCCCAGGAAGCGCTTGGGCGGATACAGTGCCGCCGAATCGACGCCGCCCGAAAGGATGCGGCCTGAGGCGGGCGCCGCCAAGTTGTAGGCGCGGGCAAGACGCGTGATGGAGTCGAGCACCACCACGACATCGCCGCCCAGCTCCACGATGCGCTTGGCGCGCTCGATGACGAGCTCTGCCACACGAGTGTGGTTGTCGGCGGGCATATCGAAGGTCGACGCCACAACCTCGCCCTTGATGGAACGCTGCATATCGGTAACCTCTTCGGGGCGCTCGTCGACGAGCAGGCAGATGAGGTGCACCTCGGGGTTGTTAATCGAGATAGACTGGCAGATCTTCTTGAGGATTGTGGTCTTGCCGGCCTTGGGCGGGGACACGATCAAGCCACGCTGACCCTTGCCGATCGGCGACACGATGTCGATGGCGCGACCGGTAATGGAGTCCTTGCCATGCTCCATGCGCAGCGGCTCGTTGGGATAGACCGGGGTGAGGTCACCGAACTTGGGGCGGTTGCGAATCTGCTCGGGGTCTAGACCGTTGACGGTCGTGATTTTGGCGAGGCCGGCGCGCTTGTCGCCGCCGCGCGAAGGACGAAGCGAGCCCTCGATGACGTCGCCCGTGCGCAGACGCGCGGAGCGGATGAGGTAGGCGGGCACGAAGGCGTCGTCGTTGGACTTCATGTAGCCATGGGCGTGGATGATGCCGGAGCTGTCCGGGCGAATCTGCAGAATGCCCTTGATGTCGCGGAAGCCCTCGGCCTTCGCGGCGGTGGTGTAGATCTCTTCGACGAGTTCGGCCTTCTTCTTGCCGGTCGTCTCAATCTCGAACTCCTTGGCCTTCTCGCGCAGCTCGGCGACCTTCATGGCCGCGAGCTCCTCGCGCGAAAGCGTGGGCTCAGTCGGAGCGGCATTGCGCTCCTTATTGCGCTGCTTGCGGTCGCGCTGACGGTTGCGACGGTCGTTGTTGCGCTCGTTGCGTTCCTCGTTGCGCTTGTGCTGGCGACGGTTGGAACGAGTGCCGTCTTCGGCCTCGGCGGGCGCGGCGCCATCGGTTGCGGCGGCGTCGGCATTGACCGCAGCGGCTTCATTGGCCTCGGCGCCAGAATCGACCTGCGCTTCGACATCAGCCTGATGCTCGGACGCCTTGGCCTTAGCGGACTTCTTACAACCGCGCTTGGGCTTCTCGGACGCAGGCTGTTCGACGTCTTGGGGCTCGGCGGCATCAGTCGATGCATCGGCGGTCGTCTCGTCGGAATCCTCGGACGCACCCTTCTTGGCAGCCTTAGCCTTGGACGTGCGCTTAGCAGCAGTACGATGGCTGCGACCAGGACGGACGTCGGCGGGCTCGACATCGGCAGAAACGGCCTCGGAAGTCGTAGCATCCTGGACGGGTGCATCGGCAGCGGTTGCAGACTCGGCGGTCGCCGCAGCATCCCGAGCGGCTGCAGCTGCGGCTGCGGCCTTCTCTGCCTCGACGAAGGCCTTGGGCTTGCGACCGCGACGGTGCGGGCGCAAAGCCGGATCGACAACGGGAACTTCGCTGGCCTCGACAGGCGCAGCGGGCTCAGCAGGCGATGCGCCCTCCCCTGCCGCGGAACGAACCGAAGCCTCGGTGAGCTCGGGGGTTACCTGTTCAGCAACCTGCTCGGCCTTAGCAGCCGTGCGACGGCGTGTGCGCGGCGCCGGCTTCTCGGTCGGCAGGTCGGCGGCAGGCGTCTCGGTGGCGGCAGGCGTCTCGGGCACAGACGGAGCTGCAAGCTCGGTCAGAGCCGCGGCCTCTCGCTCGGCAGCACGACGGCGGGCGCGCACCACCTGAGCCTCGCTAATCTGCGCCAACGCACGCGCCTGCGCGACCTCATCGGAAATCGGCGCCGAGGAGTCAGCCGCAACGGTGCGCTTGGCGCGAGTCGTGCGCGTGGTGCGGCGCTTGGGCTTGGCGACCTCCTCGCCGTCAGCGGCAGACTTGGCCGTGCGGCGCGTGCGCTTGGGCTTTGCCGGAGCAGCCTCCTCACCAGTTGCAGGCACGGCCTTCTCAGCCGTTGCAGGCATAGGCGTCGAAGCAGCCTTAGGCGTCTCAGGAGCCGAGGCTTGCGCGGGCACCGCGACCTGGTCCGACGCAACCGGTGCAGCGGGAGCGGCCTGCGTCGTAGTTATTTCGTTTTCTTGCTGTTGATCAGACACAGTGTTTGCTCAACTTTCTTTTCAAGCCCTGTGATCACATGCTCCCTGCATAAACCTTCAGGGCGGCCAAACAGTCTAGCTCCGTCAAATACCGACGGACATCATTGATCTGTATCGAGATGATTGCGTCAATTACGCAGCGTTAGTGTAACACAACCGCCGCCACCTGCAACTTAGTCATTGGGGACGTTCTTAAACGCCCAGTCATCAGGGACACTCCTCCTCAAAAGCGCCTTGAAATGTCGCGCCAGAGGAGTGAAGCCGTGGCACCTGGAATAGCCGCGCCACGAATCGCGCCCATCTGCTACGTTTGCCCCGAGCCCCTGACCATACCCTTGTTTTTTCAAAAACAACGAGTCTGCTACCTGCGGTTTTAATATCGTACTTTTCGGCATGGTTCGGGATATGCGTCCAAACGTAGGAGATGAGCCCAATTCGTGACGGACGGTATCCCGCCACCCCTCTTCGAGACAAAAATGATCCGTTTTCCTCCGTCCCCAAGGGACAATTTTCAAAACTACGCCGGATTACGGGGCCAGGATGCTGCAAGCCAACCATACCCTGCATTATCAAGAAACAATAAGCCATCTACCTGCGGGTTTAATTTCACTATTGGCACCATGGTCGCCAGTTGGCGATTCAGCCCCGTAAACCGGTATAGTTGCGATTTGGTAGCATTTCCCAGCAAACCAAATAGTCTCACCAAACGCAAAAAGCCCGACCTCCGCATGGAGATCGGGCTTATAGGGCTCAGCAAAGCCGAACCTACACGGTCAAATGATCCGTAGCTTACATCTGCTCGGGAGCGGAAACGCCAACGAGGGTGAGCACCAGGGCGAGCGTCACGCGGACGGCATCGCAAGCGGCCAGACGGGCGCGCGAAAGCTCGGGGTCGACGGGACGGCCCTCGCTCGGCAGCACCTGACAGGCAGCGTAGAAGCTGTGGAAGTCGCCGGCGAGTTCCTCGGCAAAGTGCGTCAGACGGAACGGGGCGCGGTCGCGAGCGCAGCTGGCGATGAGGTCGGTGAGCTCGTTGAGCTTACGCGAAAGGGCGAGCTCGGTCGGGTCGGTCAGCAGCGAGTAATCGACGTTCTCACCGATGGCCTTGGCGGCAACGGCCTTCATGCCCATCTCGTCAGCCTGCTCGGGCGTAACGTCAGCGGCACGGCGCAGGATGGAGCATACGCGGGCGTGAGCATACTGCACGTAATAGACCGGGTTGGAGTTGTCGCGCTTCTTAACGGCCTCAATATCGAAGTCGACCATCTGGTTGGAGCTCTTGGAGATGAGCGTGTAGCGAGCGGCATCGGAGCCGACCTCGTCGACGAGCTCCTGCAGGGTCACCATGGTGCCCTTGCGCTTGGACATACGGACGGGCTTGCCGTTACGCAGCAGGTTGACGAGCTGGCCCAGCAGAACCTCAAACTTGCCGGGATAGCCAAGAGCGTCGCAGACGCAGCGGACGCGCTCGATGTAGCCGTGGTGGTCGGCGCCCCAGATGTCGATGACGTGGTCGACGCGCTGGAACTTATCCCAGTGATAGGCAACGTCGGAGGCGAAGTAGGTGTACTCGCCGTCGGACTTGATCAGGACGCGGTCCTTGTCATCGCCCAGGTCGGTGGAGCGGAACCACAGGGCGCCGTCCTTGGTATAGAGGTAGCCCATCTTGTCGAGCTTCTCAAAAGCGCGGTCGACGGCAGAGGTGCCGGCGGTCTCGCCCTCGGTGTCCTTCACGTACAGCGAACGCTCGGAGTACCAACGATCGAAGTCGCAGTTGACGGCATGGCAGAGGTCGCGCATGTTGTCGACCATCTTCACGTAGCCGCGCTCACGGAAGCTCTCCATGCGCTCCTGCGGATCGGCCTCGACCCACTTGTCGCCGTCGGTGCGCCAGAACTCGGCGGCCTCATCGATGATGTAGTCGCCGCCGTAGGAGTCCTTGCCCAGGGTCTCAGCAAAGTTGTCCTGGTACGGATGGGTCTCGGGATGCTCGTCGTTCTCATCGGCAACGAAGGCGTCGCGGTCAGCGATCAGCAGCTTGTGAGCCTCGTCGATATCCACGCCCTGCTTGGCGATGATGTCGGCAAGCTGCATATAGCGCGTGCTGATGGAGTTGCCGAAGGTGTTCATCTGAGAGCCGTGGTCATTGATGTAGAACTCACGCTGGATGTCGTAACCGGCGTGATCCATAACGCGGCAGAGGGAGTCACCCAGAGCGGCCCAGCGGCCATGGCCGATGTGCATGGGGCCGACGGGGTTGGCGGAGACGAACTCGACCTGGGTCTTCAAGCCGCCACCGACGTTGGACTTAGCGAAGTCCATGCCCTTCTCGCGGGCCTCGCCAAAGATGGCATTCTTGACAGCGACGGAAAGGTAGAAGTTGATGAAGCCAGGGCCGGCGATCTCGACCTTCTCGATCGCGGGGTCCTCGGGCATATGGGCAACGACGGCCTCGGCGATCTTGCGCGGGGCACAGTGAGCCAGCTTGGCGGACTTCAGGGCCATGGTGGAGGTCCACTCGCCATGAGAAGTGTCAGCCGGTCGCTCGATGGCGCAATCGTCAAGTTCAAATGCGGAAAGGTCGCCGGCCTCCTGGGCCGCAGCAAGCGCAGCGCGTACCAGCTCTTCAATCTTCTCGGGCATAGGTCCTCCTTGTGTTAAAGCCCCCGAGCTCTTGGTCACTCGTAGGGCAAAAGCCAGAGTTTGTAGCACTCTATCACAAGCGGTAGCTACTGTCGCAGGGTAAAGCTAATAGATATTGCATATGCACAAAATTGACTACAGCTTGTATGGAGTCACTCAAAGATGCCAGTCTGCCTGCAAATTATGCACGCGTTGAAAATGCATAAAGGTGTGAATGAGCTGCGTCTTTTATCGAATACTCTTACCTATCGGAGTTGTGTGCTTTTCCTGCATAAAGTGATGGTTTGCGCACGTCAGCGTGGTATTCTAGACATACGTAAATTCGTATAAGTTGGAGGTAGCATGTTCTCAATCGGTCAACACGTCATTCATCCGGGCCAGGGAGTCTGCACCGTCGTCGGTTTTAGGGACGATACGCCGCAGCCCATGCTGCTGCTCGAGACCAAGCAGGGACATGCGCAGACGATCCTCATGTACCCCGTGGCGCAGGCCGACCGTTTGCACGCCGCCATCTCGCAGCAAGATGCCGAGCACCTGCTGAGCCACTATGACGAGCTGGAGTGCGACACCTTTACCGAGCGCAACAGCTCGCTTGAGGAGACGCACTTTAAGCAGCAGCTCAAGCTGGGCGCGCCCGAGACGGTCCGCGTGGCAAAGACCATGATGTACCGCATTCGCCAGGCCGAGGAAGCTGATAAAAAGCCCAGCTCCTACTACATGCGCGTACTCAAGGAAGCCAAGCGCCGCTCCATCGAGGAGTTCGCTGTGGCCTTGGGCGTCACCGAGGAGGCCGCCGAAGCCCGCCTAGCCCAAGCCGCCCTCAACTAACCCAACCGCGCCAAAACCACCACAAAGGGGACAGGCACCTTTGTGGTGGTTTTCTTGTTCTAGTAGTATTCATTCTTATCGATACCCACGAGCACAAGGAGTCTCCTATGGCAGAGCCGCTTACCGCCGGAATCACCCGCGACCGCGCGTTCGAACTGCTCAACGAGCACAACAAGGACCCGTTCCATATCACCCATGGCGAGACGGTCGAGGGCACTATGCGCTACTTTGCGCGCGAGTTCGACCCCGAGAACGAGGAGTTTTGGGGCATCGTCGGTCTGCTGCACGACCTGGATTGGGAGGAGCATGAGGACGACCCCATGAACCACACCATCTATGCTGCCGAGATTCTTAAGGGCGAAGGTGCGTCTCCAGAGCTCATTCGCGCCATCCAGACGCACACGTCCGACTTCAACACCTCGCTGCCCAAGCCCGAGCTGCAGATGGAAAAGATCCTGTTTGCCTGCGATGAGCTCACCGGCCTGATCGGCGCTGCAGTCATCATGCGCCCGAGCAAGAGCGTTATGGACTTTACGACCAAGTCGCTCAAGAAGAAGTTCAAGGACAAGCGCTTTGCCGCCGGCTGCTCGCGCGACGTGATTTCGCAGGGCGCCGAGATGTTGGGCTGGGAGCTCCCCGAGCTCTTTGACCGCACCATCGCGGCCATGCAGTCCTTCGCCCCCGACCGCGATACCTTCCAGGCCTAACCGCCCACGCCACCTTAAACCGCCACAAAGGGGACAGGCACCTTTGTGGCGGTTTTTCTTGCGCGGTCGTTAGGGGCGGACCTGACCGGTGCCTCGGAGCTTGTATTTGTAAGTGGTGAGGGCCTCGGCGGCGAAGGGGCCGCGGGCATGGAGCTTTTGGGTCGAGATACCGATCTCGGCGCCCAGGCCAAACTCGCCGCCGTCGGTGAAACGCGTGCTGGCGTTGGCGTACACGGCCGAGGCATCGACCGCATCCAGGAAGCGCTCGCAAGCATCCGTGTCCTCGGCAACGATGGCCTCGGAGTGCATCGTGCCGTAGCGGTTGATGTGTGCGATGGCCTCGTCCTCGTTTGCCACGACCTTCACGCTCATCTCGAGCGCTAGGTACTCGCGACCCCAGTCCTCCTCAGTCGCGGCGACGTAGTCATCGCCTTCCACAAAGCTGGCGTCGGCGCACGCGGCGCACGTGGCTTCGTCGCCGTGAATGAGCACGCCGTGGTCGTGCAGCACGGCAACGACCGCAGGCAAAAACGCATCAGCCACAGCACGGTCGACCAGCAGCGACTCGGCGGCATTGCACACGCCTACACGCTGGGTCTTGGCATTAACGATAATGTTGAGCGCCTTATCAAAGTCGGCGGATTCATGCACGTAGATGTGGCAGTTGCCCGTGCCCGTCTCGATCACCGGCACAAGCGACTCGCGCACGCAGCGCTGGATCAGGCCTGCACCGCCGCGCGGAATGAGTACGTCGACAACGCCGCGGAGCTTCATGAGCTCGCCAGTGGCCTCGCGGTCGGTGGACTCGATCATCGACACGGCCTCGCGCGGGAAACCCTTGGTCTCGAGCGCATCGGCCAGCAGCTCGGCGATCATGGCACACGAGTGATAAGCCAGCGAGCCGCCGCGCAGAATGCAGGCGTTGCCGGTGCGGATGCAGATGCCCGCGGCGTCGGCCGTCACGTTGGGGCGCGCCTCGTAGACCATAGCGACCAGGCCCAGCGGCACGCTCACACGGGTCAGGTCCACGCCGCTTGCAAGCACGCGGTGGTCGAGCACGCGGCCGACGGGATCGGGCAGCTCGGCGAGCTTTTCCAGGCCGGCGGCCATGCCCTCGACGCGCTCGGGCGTCAGCAGCAGGCGATCGAGGAGCCCCGCTGAGGTGCCCGCATCGCGCGCAGCGGACATATCGAGCTCGTTGGCGGCGACGATGGAGTCGACACCGTTGCGCAGTGCTGCGGCCATGGCGCGCACGGCCTCCTGGCGCCGCTCATCGCTCGCCGTGGCAAGCGAGGCCGACGCTGCCTTGGCGGCAATGGCAAGATCGTGGACATACGTGGCTATATCGACCGACATGGGCGGCCCTTTCTCCTAGAAGTTTGCAACCATGGTAGCCGATTTGCGCATGGCCTCGCCCGCGGCGGTAGAATTGGTCAACCCGAAACACCGCAACGAACGGAAGACTCACATGGCCCTCATCACTTCGTACCACGTCCCCGGCCTTTACGTCGAGGACCACAGCATCGACGTCCCCCTTGACTGGCGCGGCCTGGAGCCGATGCTCCTGGCCGTCGGCAGCACCATACGCCGCGGCGCTATGCCGGCACCCATCGCCGGCGCGCCCGAGAGCATCAAGCTCTTCTACCGCGTGGTTTGCGCGCCCGACCGCATCAACGACGATCTGCCGCTGCTCCTGTTTTTGCAGGGCGGCCCCGGCGGCGAGAGCCCGCGTCCACTGTCGCCCACAAGCGACGGCTGGATCGAGGAGGCCGTCAAGCACTTCCGCGTGGTCCTTCCCGACCAGCGCGGCACCGGACGCAGTAGCTGCGTGGACGGGCGCACGATTGCCGCCTTGGGCGATCGCGCCGAGGCAGCAGGCGCCAATGCGGCCCGCTCGCAGGCGGACTTCCTCAAGCGCCACCTCGCCAGCTCCATCGTGCGCGATTTTGAGTACTTGCGCCTGGTGGGCTTTGGCGGCAAGCCGTGGGTCACGCTCGGCCAGAGCTACGGCGGCTTTTTGACGCTGAGCTATCTGTCGCTCTTCCCCGAGGGCGTGGCGGCGAGCTTTACCTGCGGCGGCATCCCCCACGTGCCGGCGAGCGCCAGCGAGGTCTACGCGCACACCTTCCCGCGCATGGCCGCCAAGACGCAGCAGTATTACGACCGCTATCCCGCCGACGTCGAGCGCGTGGCAGCCCTGGCCGATGCGCTCGAGGCACAGAAGCCCGTGCTGCCCGACGGCTCGCCGATGACGGTCGAGCGCCTACAGCTCATGGGCAGCGACTTTGGCATGAAGCCGAGCTTTGAACGCATGCATTGGATTATCGATCACGCTTTTGTTGATGGCGACGGCACGCTGACCTGCAACGCCTCGGTATCTGACAGCTTTTTGATGCGCGCCTTCGAGCGCACCAACACGCGCACGAATCCGCTGTACTGGACGCTGCAGGAGTTCATATACGCCGACGGTGACACTATGCCCATTGGCTGGGCCGCGGCTGAAGAGAAGGCTCACCGCACCGAGTTCGACACCCTCGCGCGCCCGCTCATGTTTACCGGCGAGGCCATGTTCCCGTGGATGTTCGAGCAGATGCCCGAGCTCAAGCCCTTCAAGCCCGCCATGGACCTGCTGATGGAAGACACAAGCTGGGACAAGATCTACGACCCGCAGCGCCTGGCCTGCAACGAAGTGCCGCTCCAGGCCGCGGTGTATT
Organism: uncultured Collinsella sp.; assembly: GCA_958438955.1. Classification (GTDB taxonomy): domain Bacteria; phylum Actinomycetota; class Coriobacteriia; order Coriobacteriales; family Coriobacteriaceae; genus Collinsella. The sequence continues at coordinate 163 of CAUBTS010000037.1, read as the reverse complement.
TCGACGACATGTACGTGGATTCGGACCTGCAGCTCGACACGCTCAGCCGCGTGGGCAACTCGCATGCCTGGGTAACCAACGAGTTCGAGCACGACGGCCTGCACGGCAGCGTGGTGTTCAAGCGCCTCTTCGACGAAGCACTCAACCGCGGAGACCTGCGCCG
>CAUBTS010000036.1 GCA_958438955.1 uncultured Collinsella sp. | reverse complement strand
ACCCGTTGACGGGCGCTGCGCTCACCCAGGAAAACGCCGTTCGCGTGGAAAAGATCGCGGCACGCGAGGATAATAGCGATTGATTGACTCAGCCGATCGAATTGGCTGATAGTTTGACGTTCGAACGATTGATTCACCTTTGGTTTTGAAAGGTCGCACATGAGCGATAGCCAGAACATGTCCGATGAGGTACGCGCCCGCCTTCGCGCTATTCCTTCCGTCAACGAGCTGCTCGCAGAGTGGCCGGTTGTGAAGGCGGCGGGGGAGACCTGCGACGCGGTGGTGCATGCCGCCGTCACGGCCGAGCTCGACGAGGAGCGCGCCGCGATTCGTGCCGGTGCCGCCCCGCGTTCCAAGCGCGACCTGGCCTCGGCCATCGAGTGGCGTGCGCATCGATCCGCACTGCCGAGCCTGCGCCCTGCCGTCAACGCCACGGGTGTGGTCATCCATACCAACTTGGGTCGCGCCCCGCTCGCGGAGTCGGCGGCAAAGGCCGTGGCCGAGGTCGCGCGTGGCTACAGCACGCTCGAGTACAGCGTGGACACCTGCTCGCGCGGGTCGCGCAAGGAGCACGCCGCGCAGCTCATCCGCTCGCTTACCGGTGCCGAGGACGCGCTGGTCGTTAACAACAACGCCGCCGCTGTGCTGCTGGTGCTGGCGACCCATGCCGCAGGCAAGGAGGTCATCGTCAGCCGCGGCGAGCTTGTCGAGATCGGCGGCAGCTTCCGCATCCCCGATGTCATGGCGGCTTCGGGCGCCAAACTCGTCGAGGTCGGCGCCACCAACCGCACGCACCTGGCTGATTATGAGCAAGCCATCACGCCCGATACGGCGATGATCCTCAAGGTCCATCCTTCCAACTATCGCATCGAGGGCTTTCACGAGGAAGTGGGCTCTCGGGAGCTTGCCGCCCTGGCCCACAAGCATGGTCTGCTGTTCTACGAGGACCAGGGTTCGGGCGCGCTGTTGCCCGACGACATCTTGGTGCGCGGCGGCGAAGAAACCACGCCGGCTTCGGTTTCGGCAGGGCTCGATCTGGTGTCGTGCTCGGGCGATAAGCTGCTCGGTGCCGCACAGGCGGGCATTATCATGGGCCGTCGCGATCTGGTCCAGGCCTGCGGGTCGCATCCGCTTATGCGTGCCCTACGCCCGGGCAAGCTCGCACTGGCGGCGCTCGAGGCTACACTGCGCATCTACATGGATGGGGCGGATGTGGCCCATCGCGAGGTGCCGGTGCTAAACATGCTCACGCTTCCGCAGGCTCATCTGGAGCGCCGCGCACGCAAACTGCGCGAGCTGATGGTGGCGGGCCTCGATAAGGCGGGTTGCCCGCGCGCCGTGCAGGTGGAAATCGTCGAGGAGTCGTCGACTCCCGGCGGCGGTTCGCTGCCTACCGTCGAGCTGCCTACCATGTGCGTTGCCGTGCGCCTCGTCGATGAGCGTCTTTCCGTTGACGCACTCAAGCGCTCGCTCGTCCAAGATTTCGACACGCCGGTCGTCACACGCGCCTCGCACGATCGCGTCCTGTTTGACATGCGTACACTCGTGGGCGACCGCGATATCGAGACGGCGGCATCGACGCTCGTCGCGTGCGTTGAGAAGGCGATTGCTCGATGAGTGAGGTTCAGGCGCTGGTGGAGTGTCCCGTTATCGTTGGCACGGCGGGTCACGTTGACCATGGTAAGTCGGCATTGATCGAGGCACTGACCGGCAAGAATCCCGATCGTCTGGAGGTTGAGCGCCGTCGCGGTATGACCGTGGAGCTGGGCTTTGGCGAGTTGGCGCTGCCGAGTGGCAAGATCGTCGGCCTGGTCGACGTGCCGGGCCACGCGCATTACCTGCGCGCCATGGTGCAGGGCGCCACGGGCATCGACGTTGCCGTGCTGGTGGTTTCTGCCGTCGAGGGCGTGATGCCGCAGACGCGCGAGCACGTGCACGTGCTGGAGCTGCTGGGCGTTACGCATATGGTGGTCGCGCTGACGATGTGCGACCTTGCCGATGCCGAGATGACCGAGCTTGCCGAGCTCGATGTCGATGACTTTTTGTCGGGTACCGTGTTTGCGGACGCGCCGATCGTGCCTGTGTCGTCCAAGACAGGCGAGGGGATCGAAAGGCTGCTCGCCGTGCTCGACGAGCAGGTTGCCGCTTGCTGGGATGCCTGCCGTGCCCGTGCCGAGCTCACTGATGCCGCGCCGCGTCTGCCGATTGACCGCTGCTTTACGATCAAGGGCGTCGGCACTGTCGTGACGGGAACGTTGCACGATGCGCCGGTTGCGGTGGGCGACGAGTTGATGGCTTTGCCGTCGCGTACGGTCTGTCGCGTGCGCGGGATTCAGGTGCACGGCGATACGCCGCGAGCACTGCCCGGTCAGCGTGTGGCGCTCAACTTGGTGGGCGATGGTGTCGCCGCGCTCGATCGCGGTGAGATGCTCGGCGTGACGGGCCGCTTTGGCCAGACGATGCGCTTTATGATGGCGTTTACGTATTTGGGTCGCGAGGGAGCCAAGCCGCGTGTGCTCGAGTCGGGTGCGCGTGTGCACGTGATGGCGGGTACGGCCGAGGTTGTCGGTCGCATCATGTTCATGGAGGGTGAGGCCCCCATGGCGGTGGGCGAGACCCGTATCGTTCAGGTGCGCTTGGAAAACTCGCTGCCGCTACGTGCCGGGGACCATGCCGTGGTGCTGTCCTATTCGCCCGTGATGCTTGTTGGCGGCGGGCGCGTGCTGCTTTCACGCTGCCGTCGCTCGCGCGAGCTTGCCGAAGGAGAGCGTGCGCTGTATGCGGCGCTCGAGTCCGGCGATATCGCGGGCGGTGTGGGCGCTTGGCTGGCGTTGCAGACGCTGCCGGTTACGGCGGTTAATGCTGCCGAGGCTTTGGATCTTGGTGTCGGCGAGGTCGATGCCGCACTGCGCGGATTGGTGGCGCAGGGCTCCGTTCGCAAGCTTGCCGTGGGTGACGCGGACCTCTTGGCGGACGCCGCGGTGCTCGACGCCGCGATGGATGCCCTTGCGGCGACCCTGTCGGCCATGCACGCGGCGGCTCCCAAGGAGACGGGCTTTACGCCCGGCGCCGTTGCCCATGCTGCGTGGCCTGCCGCTGATGAAGGCGTTGCCGCGGCCCTGATTGCCGAGGGCTGCTCCCGTGGCGTGTGCGCCGCCGAGGGCGCCGAGGTATTCGATCCGCATTCGGCCGCCGCGGCGGCACGCGTGGTGCGAGAGGCTTGCAAGCGCATCGTCGCGCTGCTTGACGAGGCTGGCCTGGATGCACCGGCGCTTCCCGAGGTGGGCGAACAGCTGCAGCTCGGTCGCGACACCATGACGCGTGCCCTGCGCGAGCTTTCGCTCAACCGCTCGATCGTTAAGGTCGAGCGCGACGTTGCCCTGTCCGCTGCCGCCGAGTCCCATGCGCGTGAGCTTGTCGCCGCCGCCATAGAGGCAGCCGGCGGCGCTGCCACCACGAGCGTGCTGCGCGAGGCCCTGGGTGTGTCGCGCAAACGCGCCATCAGCATCTTGGAGCACCTAGATGCCGTGCGCTTTACGGTGCTCGACAAGGATGCCGGCGGCCTGCGCTCCCTGCGCTAGATTGGCTGCTCGGTTTGGTAAAATACCGCCGCACTTGGGAACGGATGGGCTCCGGTGGGCTCCGCGGTCCTCAAAACCGTTGCGAGGCGTGCAAAACGTCTTGGATGTGTTCGATTCACATACGTTCCCGCCATACGCTACCAGCGCTTTTGTGCTCGCGGTCTTGCTGCGTGCCGCAAAGGCGCTGTTTTGTTTTTGCACGAGCTTTTCGTAGTGCCGCTATTTCGGCGGCGGTATTTAGCTTCGTGCACCGGGTTTCGAGCATGCCGATGGGGGTGTTTTGCCGTATGACTACCGTAAGACGTGCCGATCTTTCTTGTGTCGTCCAGGCGGGTGGGCTGTCCTCGCGCATGGGCTGTGATAAGGCTCGCATGGCGTTTTGCGGCGAGCCGCTCATCGAACGCGTGCTGGGTCGGCTGGCGCCAGTTGCCGGCGAGTTGGTCGTGACGACTTCGCGTCCCAGCGAGCTTGCCTACCTTGAGGAGCGCGCGTTTGGCGGCCTGGTGCCGCGAATAGTGTCGGACCTTGAGGGGCCGGCGGGCGCTATGCGCGGCATCGCGAGTTCGCTGACTGCGGCCCGGCTGCCTCTCGTTGCTATCGTCGCCTGTGATATGCCGTTTGTCTCTTCGGAGCTAATCGGTGCCCTTGCTGGCTGTGTCGAGGCCGAGGCGCTCGACGTGTGCGTGCCGCGCGAGGAGCGGGGGATTGAGCCGCTTTGCGCCGTCTGGCGCCGTGACGCGTGTGCGCCGGTTGCCCAAGAGCTGCTCGCCGGTGACCGTCAGCGAATCCGCTGCCTGATCGACCGGATGAACGCCGGGCATTTGGACGAGCCTCAGATTGTCGCGGTCGCCGGCTCGACGCTCTGCTTCGAAAACGTCAATACGCCCGAGGAGTTTGCGGCGGCCGAGTTACTCGCCTAGACGATTGGAGTTGCCATGTCTCACGATATTTGTCCCGACACGGGAGAACCTTGCACTTGCGATGGGTCCGAGCCTTGCGCCTGCGGCTGTGGCGGCTGTGGACATACGGCCGAGGAAGAGGCAGCGGCGGCTGCGTATCGCGAGTCGCACCGCGAGGTCTCGTTCGGCGATGCCCCTGATCACGAACGCAAAATCATCGTGTCGTTCGACAGCACCTTCGATGTGATGGAATGCGAACAGCTGTGTCTTGCCTCCGGTGTGCCCGGGCGCATCATGCCGCTGCCCGGCTCCATCACCGCCGGCTGCGGGCTGTGCTGGGCCATGCCGTTCTCGGGCGATGCCCTCGCCGCCTTCCGCGCCGCCACCGAGGGCCGCGTAACCCCCGCCGACTACCACCAGCTCGTCCTCTAACCACCAACACCACCACAAAGGTGCCTGTCCCCAATGTGGTGGTTTGGAACACGTGGACGAAACAGCTTCGAAACACGCGATTTGTGCGTCGGGCACTCAAAAACGCTTCTACCTGCATCGTAATCAAAACGAAACATCTGCTCGTCGGCTTATGCGAAACTTTGCTGCAACAGTGCGATATTATCCATACTCGATAAAGCTCGCGGCGCATGGGGCGCCTCGAACGACACCTTTCTTTTCCATCAATTGGAGGAAGCATGAGCTACACGCAGAAAGTTCTCGACGAGCTCAAGGCCCGCTATCCCGAGCAGCCTGAGTTCATCCAGGCCGCGACCGAGATCCTCGGCACCATCCAGCCGGCGCTCGACGCCCATCCCGAGTACGAGGAGGCCGCCCTGCTTGAGCGCCTCGTCGAGCCCGAGCGCATCGTTATGTTCCGTGTCCCCTGGGTCGACGACCAGGGCAAGGTCCAGGTCAACCGCGGCTACCGCGTCGAGTTCAACTCTGCCATTGGACCCTACAAGGGCGGCCTGCGCTTTAACCCGACGGTCACCCTGGGTATGCTCAAGTTCCTGGGCCTGGAGCAGATCCTCAAGAACAGCCTGACCACCCTTCCCATGGGCGGCGGCAAGGGCGGCTCCGACTTTGACCCCAAGGGCAAGTCCAACAACGAGATCATGCACTTCTGCCAGTCCTTCATGACCGAGCTCTATCGCCACATCGGCCCCAACACCGACGTTCCCGCCGGCGACCTGGGCGTTGGCGGCCGCGAGGTTGCCTACCTGTTCGGTCAGTACAAGCGCCTGACCAACGAGTGGACCGGCGTCCTCACTGGCAAGGGCCTCTCCTTTGGCGGTTCGCTCGCCCGTACCGAGGCCACCGGCTACGGCCTGGCCTACTTTGTGGACGAGTACCTCAAGAGCCGCGGCGACTCCTTCGAGGGCAAGAACGTCGTCGTTCATGGCTCCGGTAACGTCGCCATCTACGCAGTCCAGAAGGTTTCCCAGCTCGGCGGCAAGGTGCTCGCCTGCTCCGATACCCACGGCTGGGTTGAGGATCCCGACGGCATCGACTACACCGTGCTCGAGCACGTCTACAACAAGAAGCGCTCCGGCCACGACAAGGGCGTCACGCTCGCTATGTACGTTGACGAGAAGCCCAACGCCGTGTGGCACGAGGGCGACGGCCGCGGCGTTTGGCAGCTACCCTGCGACATCGCGCTGCCTTGCGCTCGCGAGAACACACTGTTGCTCGAGGACGCCCAGGCGCTCGTCGCCAACGGCTGCAAGGTGGTCGGCGAGGGCGCGAACATGCCCACTACCATCGAGGCCACGACTTACTTCCAGGAGAACGGCGTTGCCTTTATGCCCGGTAAGGCTGCCAACGCCGGCGGCGTGCTCGTGTCCGGCCTGGAGATGAGCCAGAACGCCGAGCATCTGTCCTGGACCTTCGAGGAGGTCGACGGCAAGCTCGAGCAGCTCATGCGCGGCATGTTCCACAACGTGGACGACACCGCCAAGGAGTACGGCCAGGAGGGCAACTTTGTCATGGGCGCCAACATCGCCGGCTTCCTGAAGGTCGCCGACGCCATGCTCGCCCAGGGCGTCTGCTAAATCTTCGCTCGACATAACATGTGATAAGGCTCTCAGCCATTCCGGCTGGGAGCCTTTTTCTATGGTGACGATGGCTGTGCCCCCTCGTTTGGTACACTTAAAGGTACTGGACAAGTGAAGAGATGGGGGAGAACGTGCTCAAGTTCGGTACCTACGTCCGTGTTGGAAACGCGGCCGAAGCCTATGAGCTCTTACAGAAGAACCGCAACAACAAGATTGTGGGCGGCGGCATCTGGATGCGCCTGGGTTCGCGTCGCGTGGCGACGGCGATTGACCTTTCGGCCTGCGGACTCGATCAGATTGAGGAGACCGAGACCGAGTTTCGCATCGGTGCCATGTGTACCCTGCGCCAGCTCGAGCGTCATGCCGAGCTCAACGCGCTTGTCAACCATGTCTTTGAGTTCGCCGTCCACGATATCGTGGGCGTTCAGCTGCGCAATACCGCCACGGTGGGCGGCAGCATCTACGGCCGCTTTGGCTTCTCGGACGTTCTCTCCGCCTTCCTCGCGCTCGATTCCTATGTTGAGCTGACGGGCGCCGGCCGCGTGCCGCTCGCGGAGTTCGTGGGCATGGGCTACGTGCGCGACGTGATCGAGCACGTCGTGGTCGTTAAGCACGACTACCGCGCGAGCTACGAGGCCGTGCGAAAGGCCGCGACCGACTTCCCCTCGCTGAACGTCACCGCCGCCTGGTGGGACGGCTCCTGGCACGTCACCGTGGGTGCCCGCCCGCTGCGCGCGACCCTGCTGCAGGGTGAGGCATGCGGCCTTACCGCCGAGCAACCTTCCGAGCACGAGCTTCGCGCCCTGGCCGCATCCGTGCGCTCTCTGAGCTACGGCTCCAACCTGTGGGGCTCGGCCGACTATCGCCGCCGCATCTCGGCCCCGCTGGCGATTCAGGCCGTGCGTCGCGCCGCCGGCATCGAGCTTTCGGCCGCGCTTGCCCGCGAGCTCGAGACCGTGCAAGTGCCTAAGTTTGCCACGGACGAGTATTCCTGCCGCCGCGTGCCCGGCGTCGATTCTAGCGAGGTGCGCTAATGGCTGCCAAACTCATCGATCTTTCCTTTACGCTCAACGGCCGCAAGGTCAAGGTTCAGATTGCCCCCGACACCATGCTCTTTGCGCTGCTGCGCGAGCAGGGCTGCGCGTCGGTGCGCTGTGCCTGTGAGACCACCAACTGCGGTCTGTGCACGGTGTGGCTCGATGGCGACCCGGTGCTGAGCTGCTCGGTTCCCGCCGCCCGTGTTGAGGGCCGCTCCATCACCACGCTCGAGGGCCTCAAGGCCGAGTCCGAGGCGCTCGCCCGTGCGATGGCTGCCGAAGGCGCTGAGCAGTGCGGTTTTTGCGCCCCCGGCCTCATCATGAACGTGCTGGCGCTTGCCCGCGCCGCCAAGGAGGACCCGAGCCTCGTCGCCACGCGCGAGGAGCTCTCGCGCCAGCTCGCCGGCAATCTCTGCCGTTGCAGCGGCTACGAGAGCCAGCTGCGCGCCATCATGCGCTTCCTCAACGAGTCCGGCGTGCAGGTGGGCTTTGAGATGCCCGAGCTGCCGGTCAACGACACCAGCTGCGACGGTGTCTCCTACAAGCAGATCACTCACAAGCAGCCCAAGAAGGACTCGAAGGCCCTGCTCGAGGGGCGTCCCGTCTACACGGGCGACTTGGTGCCCGCCGGCGCCCTGATCGTCAAGCTCAAGCGCAGCCCGTATGCCCGCGCCAAGATCCGCTCCATCGATACGTCGCGTGCCCTGAAGGTGCCCGGCGTGGTGGGCGTCTACACCTACGAGGACGTGCCCAAGCGCCGCTTTACCATCGCCGGCCAGAGCTATCCGCAGCCGAGTCCCTACGACCGCCTGATCCTCGAGAACTTGGTGCGCTACCAAAACGAAGAGGTGGCGATCGTCGCCGCCGAGACCGAGGAGGCCGCCGACAAGGCGGTCAAGCTCATCAAGGTCGACTACGAGGTGCTCGAGCCGCTGCTCGACTTTACCCAGGCGCTCGATAACGACATCGTGGTCCACCCCGAGGGCGACGTGACCTTTATGTTCCCGCAGGGCGGCGACGTTCCGCGCAACCTGGTGTGCAGCGGTACCAGCGACTTTGGCAACCTTGACGAGGCCTTCGCCCAGAGCGACATCGTCTTCACCCGCACTTACACCAGCCAGGCAACCCAGACCGCGCCCATGGAAACCTTCCGTGCCTTCGCGACGACCGACGCGTTCGGCCGCATTTCGGTGACCACCTCTACGCAGGTGCCCTTCCACGTGCGCCGCATGGTCGCGCAGTCGCTCGATATCCCGCAGTCGCAGGTGCAGGTCATTAAGCCGCGCATCGGCGGCGGCTTTGGCTCCAAGCAGACGGGTTGCTGCGAGATCTTCGTTGCGTTTGTGACCCAGCAGACCGGCCGTCCGAGCTACTGCTGCTATACCCGCGAGGAGACCATCACCGCGGGCAACTCGCGCCACCAGATGCAGATGACCGTTAAGCTGGGCGCCATGAACGACGGCACCATCACGGCCATCGATCTGCATACGCTGTCCAACGCCGGGGCCTATGGCGAGCATGCCACCACGACGATCGGCCTCTCGGGCCACAAGAGCCTGCCCATCTACAACCACGTGAAGGCGAGCCGCTTTAGCTGGGACGCCGTCTACACCAATACCAACCGCGGCGGCGCGTATCGCGGTTACGGTGCCACCCAGGGTCAGTTTGCCGTGGAGAGCGCTGTCAACGAGCTCGCCGACATGCTGCACATGGACCCCGCCGACCTGCGCCTTAAGAACATCGTGCGCGAGGGCGAGATCATGCCGCAGTACTACAACGAGAAGCTCAACGCCTGCGCGCTCGACCGCTGCCTGCTGCGCGCGATGGACATGATCGGCTGGCGCGACAAGCCGCTGGCCGTGGACCTGGGCGACCGCGTGCGCGCCCTGGGCTGCGCGCTTACCATGCAGGGCTCGGGCATCTCCAACGTGGATATCGCCGGCATCGACATGCGCCTTGAAGAGGACGGCTTCATTACCATTGGCACCGGCGCCACCGATAACGGCATGGGCGTCGACACGATCCTGGCGCAGATTGCCGCCGAGGAGCTGGGCGTGGAGAGTTCAATGATCGTGGTACGCGGCGTGGACACCGACGTGTCGCCGTTCGATGCCGGCTCGTACGCGAGCTCGGGTACGTACGTGACGGGCCTTGCCGCCAAGAACGCCGCGACCGAGCTGCGTGAGAAGATCTGCGCCAAGGCCGCCCAGATGTGGGACGTGGACGCCGCCGACGTGGTCTTTGATGGTCAGTACGTGCGCCTGTCCGACGAGCGTGCCGCGCGTGAGCAGAACCGCTACCTCACGCTGCGCGACTTTGCCAACCTGTGCGTCAAGAACATCGCGGGCGGCGACGCGCTCACCTCGCATGCCTCTGCCTGCCTGCCCGTTTCGCCCCCGCCGTTTATGGCCGGCATTGCCGAGGTCGAGGTCGACAAGGCCACCGGCAAGGTGACCGTGGTGGACTACGTGGCGGCTGTGGACTGCGGCACCGTGATCAACGAGGCACTCGCGCGCGTCCAGGCCGAGGGCGGCATTGCCCAGGGTATCGGCCACGCGCTCTACGAGATCGTCGAGCACGACGACCGCGGTCGCCTGCGCACCGGCAACTTTATGAGCTACAAGCTGCCCACGCGCCTGGATATCGGCAGCATTCGCGTGGCCTTTGAGCCGAGCTACGAGCCGACGGGTCCGTTTGGTGCCAAGTCGATCGGCGAGGTCGTCATCAACACGCCACTCGCCGCCGTGGCCTCGGCCGTCGCACACGCCACCGGACATCAGGTTCGCTCGCTTCCGATCACGCCCGAGAAGGCCCTGCTGGGGGAGTAGCGGGTCAGCGAACAAGTCGTAATTGGCGGGGCGGGGCAACTCGTCCCGCCTTTTGCACTCGTGGTGAGGTCGTGAGCCTGTAAAAGGTGTGCGTGCGCTTGCCGTTCGTATCTGCTATCATTCCTAGTCTGTGCGCTCATGCGGGCGTGGCGGAATTGGTAGACGCGCCAGATTTAGGTTCTGGTGGGATTCCCGTGAAGGTTCGAGTCCTTTCGCCCGCACCAACGCATCTGCGTCGGCTTCGGCCGTCGCGACTCTTTGTTGCATAAAGGTACCAGCACCTCAGATAAGCTGGGCAGTATGAGGAGGAACGTGTTGAACATCACCGCTTCTGACGTCAAGGACGCCAAGCTCACCGCTACGGTCACCATCCCGGCCGCCGACGTCGACGCCGCGATCAAGAAGGCCTACAAGGACACCGCTAAGAAGTACCGCTTCCCGGGCTTCCGCGCCGGCAAGGCTCCCCGTCCGGTCATCGACTCTGCTCTTGGCGCCGAGGCTACCCTCGCTCAGGCCACCAACGACCTGATCGCCGCCAACGAGCCCGCCGTCCTCAACGAGCTGGACATCGTCCCCACCAAGAGCGGTGACTACAAGGAGCTCGACCTCGCTAAGGATCACGAGGACTACACCTACACCGTCGAGTTCTCCCTGCGTCCCGCCGCTGAGCTCTCCTCCTTCGACGCCGTCGAGATCGAGATGCCCCCTGCGGAGGTCACCGAGTCCGAGATCAACAACCAGGTCGAGATGCTTCTCAACTACCGTGCCACCTTTGAGGACGTCGAGGGTCGCGCCGTCGAGGCCGAGGACTACGTCACCGTCGACCTCAAGGCCGTCGAGAACGCCGACAACTTTGCCGCCGAGGGCCGCATGCTCATCGCCGGTAGCGACAGCAACCCCAAGGAGTTCAACGAGGCCCTGATTGGCGCTAACGTTGACGACGTCAAGACCGTCACCTGGACCGACGAGGTCGAGGAGGGCGAGGAGGCCGAGACCCACACCGTCGAGGTCACCGTCAAGGGCATCAAGGTCCGCAACACCCCCGAGCTCACCGACGAGCTTGTTAAGTCCGACTTTGGCTTCGACAGCATCGACGCTATGCGCGACGCCATCAAGATCGAGATCGAGCAGGACAAGGCTTCCCGCCTCCCGGCCGAGAAGGAGAACCGTTGCGTCTCCGCTCTCGCCGAGCGCCTGCAGCTCGAGGAGATGGACGCCGACTACGAGCAGTCCGTCTTTGAGGAGCTTGGCCAGAACTTCCTGTCCAACCTCGCTGCCCGCGGCATGACGCTGGACACCTGGCTGCCCGCTTCCGGCCTGACCATGGAGCAGTTCATCGGCGACCTGCACAAGCAGGCCAACGACGTTGCCCGTGAGTCCCTGGCTCTCGACGCCCTCGCCCGTGAGCTCAAGATTGAGGTCACCGAGGACGACATCAACGCCGAGTTCGAGAAGGCTGGCGTCAAGGACGTCGAGGCTTCCAAGGCCGAGTTCATCGCTGACGGCCGCATGCCTGCCGTCCGTGAGTCCATCCGTCGCTCCAAGGCCGTCGACCACTTGGTCGAGAACGCCAAGGTGACCGAGGTCGACGAGACCGCCAAGGACGCCGAGTAATTCTCGCCACCTTGCCCGCGAGCGCATGGGTGCGCCCGTGATGGGGTAAAGTTATACACCGGTTATCCGGTTGCTTCGTACGGTGCCAGCCAATGCATAGCATGCGGGCACCGTACGTTTATCTAGAACCAATTTGGTCCGCAAGAGAGAAATGGAGATGCGTATGATCGCTAAGTTCGATTCCGCCCTCGTGCCATACGTTATCGAGCAGACGCCGCGCGGCGAGCGCAGCTACGATATCTATTCGCGCCTGCTCAACGACCGCATCATCTTCTTGGGCGAGGAGATCAACTCCGTCAGCGCCAACCTGGTCGTTGCCCAGCTGCTGCATCTTGAGAGCCAGGATGCCGAGAAGGATATCTCGCTCTACATCAATTCGCCCGGTGGCGAGGTCTACTCCGGCCTGGCGATTCTTGACACCATGAACTTCATCAAGCCGCAGGTTTCCACCATCTGCGTCGGTATGGCCGCGTCCATGGCCGCCGTGCTGCTTTCGGCCGGCGCTAAGGGCAAGCGCTTCTGCCTGCCGCACTCCAAGGTCATGATTCACCAGCCCAGCGGCGGTGCCCAGGGCCAGCAGACCGAGATTGAGATCGTTGCCGAGGAGATCAAGAAGACTCGCCGCGAGCTCAACCAGATCTTGTCCGACGCCTCGGGTCAGCCCATCGAGAAGGTCCAGGCCGATACCGAGCGCGACAACTACCTGACCGCTGCCGAGGCCCTCGACTACGGCCTGATCGATCGCATCGTCACCTCGCGCGATCTCGCCGCGAAGGACGCCTAGGATGGCCGGTAACATGCAGGACAACTTTGACGAGAACGGCAACCCCATCCGCTGCTCCTTCTGCGGAAAAGAGCAGGGCCAGGTCCGTCGCCTCGTAAAGGGCCCGACTAACATCTTTATCTGTGACGAGTGCGTCGCCGCCTGTTCCGAGATTCTGGAGGAGTCGCTGGCTTCGGACTTTATGGACGCTGCCCGCAACGGCAAGCTGCCGGGCTTCCTCAACGACCACGGTCAGGCTGCATCCCAGCCCGCCGTGGACCCCGAGACCGAGGGCTTTGAGCTTGAGGACGACCGCCAGGTCATCACGCACGTGCCGACGCCGCACGAAATCTATGACGAGCTTTCGGCCTATGTTATGGGTCAGGAGGACGCCAAGCGCGCCATGTCGGTGGCCGTGTACAACCACTATCGCCGCGTGATCGAGGGTGGCGCAGCGCTTTCGGCCTTTGACGACGGTTTGGACTCGCAGCTCGACGACGATATGGACGAGGTGGAGCTCGCCAAGTCCAATATTTTGCTGCTCGGTCCCACCGGTACCGGCAAGACCCTGCTGGCCCAGACGCTCGCGCGCATCCTCGAGGTGCCGTTTGCCATCGCCGATGCCACCGCGCTTACTGAGGCCGGTTACGTGGGCGAGGACGTGGAGAACATCCTGCTCAAGCTCATCAACGCTGCCGATGGCGATATCGAGCGCGCGCAGGTTGGCATTATCTACGTGGACGAGATTGACAAGATTGCCCGCAAGGCCGAGAACCTCTCCATTACCCGCGATGTCTCGGGCGAGGGTGTTCAGCAGGCGCTGCTTAAGATTCTTGAGGGCACGGTGGCAAGCGTTCCGCCCACCGGCGGCCGCAAGCATCCCCAGCAGGAGTTACTGCAGATCGACACGACCAACATCCTGTTCATCTGCGGCGGTGCCTTTGTGGGTCTGGACAAGATCATCGCCGACCGCGTGGGCAACAAGGGCGTGGGCTTTAACTCCGAGATTGCCGGCCCCACCTCGGTCGACGAGAACGACCTGCTGCGCCAGGTGCTCCCGCAGGACCTCAACGCCTTTGGCATGATCCCCGAGTTTGTGGGACGTACGCCCGTCGTCACCCAGACGCAGGCGCTCGACGAGGACGACCTGGTGTCGATTCTGACCGAGCCCAAGAACGCCGTGGTGCGCCAGTACCGCAAGATGTTCCAGCTCGAGGACGTCGATCTTGAGTTCGAGGACGCGGCCCTGCACGAGATCGCCCGTATGGCGCTTGCCCGCAAGACCGGCGCCCGCGGCCTGCGTTCCATCTGCGAGGACGTGCTGCAGCAGACGATGTTCGACCTTCCCAGCGAGGAGGGTGTTTCCAAGGTCATCGTGACCGAAGCCTCCGTAAAGGGCGAAGAACAGCCCCAGCGCATCTACGGTTAAATAGCTTGAATCCAGGCCCCGCGGCAACCACCGCGGGGCCTGCCATTTAGGGACAGGTTTATTTTGGTCGGTTTTATATGGGCAACTGTCGTTTCCCCTGATAAAACCTACCAAAATAAACCTGTCCCTTTTCGGCAGGTATGCCTGTGCTATTCTGTGAGATTGTCAAGTTAGTACCTTCAGACTGAAGTAATCGATACCTAAGGCGTGTCCGCCTGCTTGGTTTTCGTAGATTCCGCACGAGCCGAAGAGCACTAAATGTGCTCTTCGTGCGAGCCCAGGACCTGACCGAGCGAAAACCAAGCAGGCGGACACGCCGACGGGCAAGGGAGAGATATATGGAAGAAATGCCCAAGAACTACGATCCGTCGACCAACGAGCCGGCGATCCTGCAGAAGTGGCTCGACGGCGGCTACTACAAGCGCCGTGAGGGCGTGGGCGACTGCACCGTCACCATTCCGCCTCCCAACGTGACCGGCAAGCTCCACATGGGTCACGCCACCGACGACTCCATCCAGGACGCCATCATTCGTATGGCCCGCATGCGCGGCAAGTCCACGCGCTGGGTGCTCGGAACCGATCACGCCGGTATCGCCACGCAGACCAAGGTCGACAAGAAGCTCAAGAGCGAGGGCATCAGCCGCCTAGAGATCGGTCGCGACAAGTTTGTCGACGCCTGCTGGGACTGGACCCACGAGTACGGCGGCATCATCGTCGAGCAGATCAAGCGCATGGGCTGCTCCGTCGACTTCGATAACGAGCGCTTTACCATGGACGAGGATTACGCCCAGGCCGTGCGTAAGGTCTTCTGCGACTGGTACCACGACGGCCTGATCTACCGTGGCAAGCGTATCGTCAACTGGTGCCCCAACTGCACCACCGCCATCTCGGACGACGAGGCCGAGTATAAGGACGAGAAGGGCCACCTGTGGCACCTGCGCTACCCGCTGACCGAGCCGGTCAACGGCCAGGACTACATCGTCGTCGCCACCACGCGCCCCGAGACCATGCTCGGCGACACGGGCGTCGCCGTTTCCCCGAAGGACCCCGAGAAGGCCGCCTTCGTGGGCAAGACCGTCAAGCTCCCCATCGTCGACCGTGAGATCCCCATCTTTGAGGATTGGCATGTCGACGCCAACTTCGGTTCCGGCTTCGTTAAGGTTACTCCGGCCCACGACCCCAACGACTACGCCATGGGTCAGGCTCACGACCTGCCGCAGATCAACATCTTCGACGAGCACGCGGTGGTCGTCGAAGGCTACGGCGAGTTCACCGGCATGAACCGCGACGAGTGCCGCGAGGCCGTCATCAAGTGGTTCGAGGAGCACGACCTGCTCGATCACGTCGAGGACCTCGATCACTCCGTCATGCACTGCTACCGTTGCGACGCCGCGCTTGAGCCGTGGCTGTCCGAGCAGTGGTTTGTGGCCGTCGACAAGCTCAAGGGGCCGGCGCTCGATGCGGTCAACTCCGGCAAGGTCACCTTCCACCCCGCGCGCTGGACGCAGACCTACACCACCTGGATGGAAAACCTCAAGGACTGGTGCATCTCGCGCCAGCTGTGGTGGGGCCACCGCATCCCTGTGTTCTACTGTGAGGACTGCGGCTGGGAGGACGCCCTTACCGAGGACACCGACGTGTGCCCCAAGTGCGGCGGCCATCACGTGCACCAGGACGAGAACGTGCTGGACACCTGGTTCAGCTCGCAGCTGTGGACTTTCGCCACGCAGGGCTGGCCGCAAAAGCCGGAGCTGCTCGAGGGCCATCACCCCACGACGGCGCTCGTCACCGCGCGCGACATCATCGCGCTGTGGGTCGCCCGCATGGTCATGAGCTCGCTGTACTTCCTGGACGAGGTGCCGTTTAAGGACGTCGTCATCTACCCGACGATCCTTGCCAAGGACGGCAGCCGCATGTCCAAGTCCAAGGGCAACGGCGTTGACCCCATGGACCTCATCGGTATGTACGGCGCCGACGCCATGCGTTATAACCTGCTGACGCTGTGCACCAACAACCAGGACGTCAAGTTCGATGCGAACATCGACAAGAAGACCAAGAAGCTTATCGACAGCCCGCGTACCGACCAGGCCAAGTCGTTTGTGACCAAGATCTGGAACGCCAGCCGCTTCCTCCTCATGAATATGGAGGGCTACACGCCCGGCGAGCCCGTCGTGGAGACGCCAGCAGACGCTTGGATGTTCAGCCGCCTGGCAAAGGCCGTGAAGATGGTCACCGAGGGCATCGAGAATTACACCTTTGGCGACATGGCCCGCGGTGTGCAGCAGTTCTTCTGGAACGAGGTCTGCGACTGGTACGTCGAGGTCACCAAGGCCCGCCTGAAGGGCGAGGGCCGTCTGCAGGCGCAGCGCAACCTGATTTTTGTGCTCGATACCTCCATTCGCCTGATGCACCCGCTTATGCCGTTTGTCACCGAGGAGATCTGGGACAACATGCCGGCGAGCGTGCTCGATCTGGACGCCGAGGGCAACGTTGACCGTGCCGAGGCGCTCATGATCGCCAAGTGGCCGGAGCCCGCCGACTACGTCAAGTACGTCGACGAGGACGCTGAGCGCGCGTTTGAGCTGTGCCGCACCGTCGTTTCCGCCGCCCGCGCCACGCGTTCGCGTTATCGCTTGAGCCCCAAGGCCGAGCTCGACGTGGTCGTGCGCGCCGGTGCCGAGGACATCGAGAAGCTCGAGAGCCTGCGCTCCACGATTGAGCCGCTGGCCAACACCGCCTCGCTGGTCATGGGTACCGACGTCGAGAAGCCGGCTGCGAGCATTGCCGTGGTCGACAGCGGCGTCGAGGTCTTTGTGGTGCTCGAGGGCAAGGTCGATTTTTCGGCCGAGAAGGCGCGCCTGGAGAAGGAGATCGCCGCGGCCCAGAAGGAGCTCGCCGGCTGCGAGAAGACGCTTGCCAACGAGGGCTTTGTGGCCAAGGCCGCGCCCGCGGTGGTCCAGAAGAAGAGGGACCGTGCAGCTGAGCTCAAGGAGATCCTGGCGGCGCTGACTGCTCAGGTTGCTGA
>CAUBTS010000035.1 GCA_958438955.1 uncultured Collinsella sp. | reverse complement strand
GACGAGGCGTACGCGGGCGATATCGTGGGCCTGTTCGATCCGGGTATCTTTAGCATCGGCGACACCGTGTGCTCTGGCAAGCGCCACGTGCAGTATCCGCAGATCCCGACGTTTGCCCCCGAGATGTTCGCTCGCATTACGCAGGTCGACACGCTCAAGCGCAAGCAGTTCGTCAAGGGTATGGAGGAGCTTGCCCAGGAGGGTGCTATCCAGATCTTCCGCGAGCTGGGTGCCGGCATGGAAAGCGTCATTGTGGGCGTGGTCGGCGTGCTGCAGTTTGAGGTGCTCGAGCGCCGTCTCAAGGCCGAGTACCGTGTTGAGGTTCGTCGCCAGCCGCTGCCCTATACGGACATCCGCTGGATCCAGAATGACCCCGACACTATTGATATCCCGGGTCTTTCGCTCACGCGCGACACGCTGCGCGTTGAGGACATGCGCGGCGGTAAGCTGCTGCTGTTCACGAGCCCGTGGAACGTGGATTGGGCAACCGACCACAACCCCGACCTGATCCTGTCGGAGTTTGGCAACGTAGCCTTTTAACGTATCGGCGCGGTGGTCCTGCGGGGCTGCCGCGCCGATTGCTTGCCTGATGCCGCGTGAGCGGCTATCATACCCACCGTCGTCTCAAGACCGAGGCGTCCGAGCAGTTCGGGTCCGATATCCTGCTCGTTAAACCTAAAACCAAAGGAGTACATAATGATCAAGAAGGTCATGGAGGACTACAAGGTCCTGTTGCGGAGCATTCCCGCGGCAACGGTTTCGCTGTTTTTCGTGAGCGTCATCATGATGAACCTGCTGGCCAACAAAGAGCTCATCAGCCTGCCGTATCTGGCACTCGATTGCGGCTTTGTGGTGAGCTGGGTTTCGTTTTTGTGCCAGGACATGATCTGCAAGCGCTTTGGCGCCAAGGCATCCATTAAAATCTCTATCCTCGCGCTGCTGGTCAACCTGGCCGTGAGCCTGTGCTTTTGGGCATGCTCGCTCACGCCCGGCATGTGGGGCGCCTACTACGACACGGGCATGATCGAGGTCAACACTGCCCTTAACGCCACCATCGGCGGCACCTGGTACGTGGTGCTGGGCTCTTCGCTGGCAATGCTCGTTTCTGCCGTGGTTAACTCCACGCTCAACCAGTCGCTCGGCCGTATGCTCAAAAAGAATAACTTTGCGAGCTTTGCCTTCCGCTCCTATGTGTCTACGGGTGTTGGCCAGTTTATCGACAACTTGGTCTTTGCCATTGTGGTGAGCCATACGTTCTTTGGCTGGACCTGGGTGCAGGTCCTTATGTGCTCGTTGACGGGTGCCGTCGCCGAGCTGCTGTGCGAGGTTTTCCTGAGCCCAGTGGGCTACAAGGTCGTGCGCGGCTGGGAGCGCGAGAATGTGGGCTCCGAGTACCTTGAGCGCCACGCAACCGCCTAAGGAGCAAGTATGCGGGTTTTGATCACGGGCGCTTCGGGCGGTATCGGAGCCGCGTGCGTGCAGCGCTTTTTGGACGAGGGCCACGAGGTCGTGGGCTTTGATCTGCTGCCGGCGGCAATCGAACACGAGCGCTACCGCCATCTGATTGTTGATGTACGCGAGCCGGACTTGTTTCCAGGCGATCTTGAGCCCCAGGTGATCGTGAACGTTGCCGGTACGCAGGATTCGGCTGACGACATCGCCGCCAACCTGTGTGGCACCATCAACGTGACCGAGCGCTACGCCTTTGTGGGGGAGGGGCTTACTGCCAAGCCGGCGCCGGCTATTCGCTCCGTGGTCAATGTGGGCTCGGCGAGCGGCCACACGGGATCGGAATTTCCCGCCTATGCCGCCAGCAAGGGCGGCGTTATCGCCTACACCAAGAACCTTGCAAACCGTCTGGCGCCGCAGGCTATCGCCAACAGTGTGGACCCGGGTGGCGTTATCACGCCGCTCAACCGTTGCGTGATGGAAGACGAGCACCTGTGGAACCAGATTATGGAGCTCACGCCGCTTAAACGCTGGGCCACCGCCCAAGAGATCGCCGAGTGGATCTATTTTGTGGGCGTGACCAACCGGTTTATGACCGGACAGAGTCTGTTGATCGATGGTGGCGAGGCCGGCCGCACGCAATTTATTTGGCCCGAATAGGAAACGCGCCCGATGGAAAGCCGTCGGGCGCGTTTTTATGTATCGATTTTTAGTCGAGGCAAGTCCAGTTGACGGGGGTCGAGCCGTGCTGTTCGAGTAGCCGATTGGCAGCGGAGAAGGGACGCGACCCCATAAAGGCGGGGAGTTCTGCCGTGGCACGGTTGGCCGAAAGCGGCGAGGGGTGCGTAGAGGCCAGGCAGAACTTGTCGGTTGCCTTGCCCGCACCAGTTGCGACGAGCTTGCCTTCGACCATCTGCTGGGCAAAGCGGCCCCATGCCAAAAAGACTATCGGTTGGGGCAGCTGACAGCAGCGTTCGATAACGTAGTCGGTGAGCGTACTCCAGCCCAGTTTGGCGTGCGAGTTCGCGGCATGCTCGCGCACGGTGAGCGTAGTGTTGAGGAGCAGGACGCCCTGCTGTGCCCATGGTGTTAGGTCTCCCGTGGCGGGAATGGGGCAACCCAAATCGGCTTTGAGTTCCTTATAGATGTTGCGCAGGCTCGGCGGCAACTTGGTTTGCGTCGCGGGGACCGAGAACGACAGTCCCATGGCCTGGTTGGGCCCGTGATAGGGGTCTTGACCCAAGATGACGACCTTGACCTGGTCGGCCGGCGTGTAGACGAGGGCATTGAGGATGTCGCCTTGTGCCGGGTAGATGGTCTGCTCGGTACGCAAAAGGGCGATGCGCTCGAGCAGCTGGTTCGTGGTGTCACGTACCGGCTGCGGCGCATCGCCCAACCAAGTTGCTATGTTGCGATCGCGGGTTGCGGTGTCCATGGGGCTCCTTTATGGCAGATGCTCTGTTGGCATCTATTGTAAAGGCGCACCGGTTGCCTTTATGCCGCGGCTGTATAAGGAGCGGGGTCTACGAGACGCGCTCGGGCGCTCCTGCCATGCGAGCCTGTCCATGTGCACGGAGGCGCGGAAGCTCGACGGTTGCTACCATGACGCCGGTGAGGATGAGGGCGGCGCCAAAGAAGGCGATGGGGCTCAGGACCTCGCCGACCAGGAAGAACGAGAATACGGCGGAGCAGACCGGCTCGAGCGAGAAGGCGAAGCCGGTGGTCTCGGCGGGCACGTGGGGCTGCACGAGCGTCTGGGTGATAAAGCCATAGGCAGAGCAGATGAGTGCGAGGGCAACGACAACGACGATCTCGCTGGGCGTACTGGGAAGCGTGAAACCGCCAAAGACGCATGCGGCGATGCCCGAGAACAAGCCGCCGAAGCCCAGCTGCCAAACGCCCAGAGCAAGCGGGTTGACATCTTCGACAAAGCGCTTCGCCACAATGATGTGGCCGGCATAGACAAAAGCGGAGAGCAGCATGATGATCGCGCCGGGATTCAGGCTGGTAAAGTCTGCGCCCGAGAGCAACAACATACCGCAGGTGACGATGGCGGTGCCGACGAGCACTTTGCGCTCGGGGGCGCGACGCAGCAGGGCGGCGTTGGCAAACGGCACGATCACGACCGTCAGGCTCTGCAAAAAGCCGGCGGTGGAGGCGGAGGTGAGGCTGGAGCCCAGGCACATGCAGGTGAGCTCGGTTGCCATAATGGCGCCGATGATGGCGGCACGGACCATAAGGTCGCGGTTGATGCGCAACGCGTGCTTGTGGAAGAGCAGCAGGCAGACCACAAAGGCGATGATGCAGCGTAGCGCGACGATGCTCGTGGCGTTCATGCTGTCCATACCGATCTTCATGAGGGGATACGAAAAGCCCCATGCGACGGGAACGGAAAATGAGAGCGCGATTGCTTTTTTGCGATCCATGGGACTCCTTTTGTTACAGAACGGTTTCGCAAAAAGGATTCTGCTCCCAGATGTGGATGTAGTAAAGCGAATGTATCTTCAGTATGATTAAGAAATGCTAATGTTGGTGGGAAAAGCCCTGACAAAACGTTTTACAGCTACACCGATGTGGAGGCACGATGGCATCGCGGTATCAGATTGTTTGTATGGTGGTCGATCGCGGCAGTCTTAAGGGCGCGGCGGACGAGCTGGGCTATACGCAAAGCGCGGTGAGCCAGGCCGTCAAGGCGCTCGAGCGCGAGCTGGGTACCACGCTTATCGAGCGCGGTAAGCAGGGCGTGTCGCTTACGCGCGATGGCAAGCAGTATCTGCCGTACCTGCGCCAGATCGTAACTGCCGAGGCCGAGCTTGAGGGCAAACGTCAGGAGTTGCTGGGGCTCTCCTCGACTGATATTCGTATCGCGACGTTTACCAACGTGAGTCGTACCGTGCTGCCGCGTGTGATTCGCGACTTTGGTACGCTGCACCCGGGCGTACGCTTCACCCTCAAACAGGGCGATTACACGCGCAACGCTCAATGGGTGCACGATGGCGTGGTTGATTTTTGCTTTACGGCGCGCGGATTTACCGCTGGGCTCGAGAAGCGCGTGGTCTATCACGACGAGTTGGTGGCATTGTTGCCGGCCGCGCATCCGCTGGCGGCAAAGGAAAAGGTGACGCTCGCCGACCTGGCGTCCGAGCCGTTTGTACTGTTGGATGAGGGCGAACAGAGTCTGGTGCTCGATGCATTCGCGGCGCATGGGCTGTCGCCGCACGTGACGAGCGAGGTCACCGACGACTACACCATCATGGCGATGGTGGAGGAGGGCCTGGGCGTGAGCATGCTCTACCGTCGTACTGTGGAGGGCATGCGGGCCGATATTCGCGTGCGGCCCATCGTGCATGCCCCCTCGCGCGACGTGGTGGCCGCCTGGCGCAGCTGGGACACCATGCCCATCGCCACGAGGCGCTTTATCGACTATATGAGCTCGCATATTGTCAATTAATGACTGGCGTGGCGTTGAGTGCGGCGTTTAGCGGGCTGTCGCTTTGGCTTTGGTGGCGCGATAGGTGCGTGCCGGGTGGCAGAGTAGTACCGCCACGACCATAAAGAACGCCGTGGTGCCCAGGCTGATGGGGTAGACCATCATGATGTTCGCAAAGGTGCGGAAGTGCGGGAACACGCAGAATACCCAATAGAAGCGGATGCCGCAGACACAGATCATGGTGATGAGGGCGGGCATGAGCGAGATGCCAAAGCCGCGCAGGTAGCCGGACATGTTTTCATAGAACATGCTAAAGGCGTACGCCGGGAAGATCGAACACACGCGGATATAGCCGATCGAGACGATGTTGGGATCGCTGTTGAACAGCGACAGAATCTCGCGCCCCAGGCCGACAATAACGATGATCGTGGTGAGTGCAACGATACCGCCTTCGACCAGGCAGACCTTGAGCGTCTTGGTGCAGCGGTCAATCTGGCGAGCACCGTGATTTTGTCCCACAAAGGTGGTGCACGCCTGGCTAAAGCTGTTGAGCAGGTTGTAGCACACGTACTCCAGGCTCATGGCGGCGCTCGATGCTGCCATGACCTCGGTGCCCAGGCTGTTGATGGCGGACTGGATGATGATGTTGGCGACGGCAAAGACAGCGCTTTGGATGCCGGCGGGCAGGCCGATCTTGACGATGCGCTTGAGGGCGACGGGGTCGATAGCCAAGTCGCGTGGGGTGACGCGGATGACGGAGTCGGTCTTGAGCAGGCGGATAAAGAGCGTAGCGGCGCTGACGGTGTAGGCGATGGCGGTGGCGATGGCGACGCCCGCGACGCCCCAGTGAAGTACGGGGACAAAGATGAGGTCCAGGCCAATGTTGAGGACGGTGGACACGGCAAGCGCCTGTAACGGCATGCGGGTGATGCCGACGGAGCGGAAGATCGCGGCCTCAAAGTTGTAGAGCAAGATCGAGGGCATGCTGAGCAAAAAGACGCGCAGATAGAGCGAAGCGAGCGGCATGGTCTCGGCGGGAACGTTGAGCGCGGCGAGCATGGGCTCGGCAAAGACCTCGCCCAGAGCGATGACAACAAAGCCCACAAGTGCCATAAGAATCGAGGTATGGACGGCGCGTTTGACCATGTTCTGGTCGTTGCGGCCGATAGCGTTGGCGATGACCACATTGGAGCCAAGCGACATGCCGATAAACAGGTTGAGCATAAGACTGGTAAGCGGAACATTAGAGCCGACCGCCGCCATGGCGAGGGTTCCCTGGTCGCCCGAGAAGTTGCCGATGATGACCGTGGCGATGAGGTTCGACAGCTGCTCCAAGATACTCGTCGCGGCTACGGGGAAGGCGAACAGGGGAATATTGCGCCACAGCGAGCCGGTGGTCATGTCGATGTGCTTAGATACGGTATCGGCCATACGCTCTCAATCTCTAACATGCTATTTCGTGCTTATTTGCGCAGACGATGATACTCCTAATCGACTAGTCATTGGGGACGTTCTTAAACGACTAGTCATTCAAGAACGTTCCCAATGACTAGGTGGGGAAGGCGTGCGACAATGGTGGGCGTTGTGTTGTCCGCGCTAAGGAGTTGCCATGTTGTTGTGTCCCGTTTGCCATGAGCCGTTGGTGGATGACGAGCGCGGTGCTGCATGTGCGGGCGGACACCGGTTTGACCGTGCTCGCGAGGGCTATCTGTATCTGCTGCGTTCGTCCAAGAGCGGCGATTCCATGGGCGATCCCAAGTCTCAGGCGCGCAGCCGTCGTGACTTTCTGAACCGTGGTTACTATGCGCCGTTGCGCGATGCGATGGTTGAGTTGGTGCGCGAGCGGGTGTCTGGGCGTGCCGCGTCTACGAACGACCCCATGACGCTGCTCGATATTTGCTGTGGCGAGGGCTACTACACCAGCGCCATGGGCGCGGTGCCGGGCGTGGATGCTTACGGTTTCGACCTGGGCAAAGAGATGGTGCGCCTGGCCGCCAGGCGCGGCGATGCGACCTATTTTGTGGCCAACATGAAGGATATCCCCGTGGCCGATGGCGCCTTCGATATGGTGACCGAGCTCTTTGCTCCCTTTAACGAGCGCGAGTTTGCCCGCGTGCTGGCGCCCGAGGGCTCGCTCTACACCGTCGTGCCGGGTGCACGTCATCTGTTTGGGCTTAAGGAGGTACTCTACGACACGCCGTACCTTAACGATGAGAAGCTGCCGAAGACCACCGAGCTCGAGTTGGTCGGAACGCAGCGGGTGTCTGCGATTATTACGCTTCAGACCCAGGCGGACATCGAGGCGGTGTTCCAGATGACGCCGTACTACTACCGCACGCGCCCCGCCGACAAAGAGCGCTTGGCAAACCTCGATACCCTTCAGACTGACATCGACTTCATCATCGCCGAGTACCGCCACGGCTAACAACCTGCCAAAAAGGGACAGGTTTATTTTGGTAGGTTTTATCTGGGCAAACGTAAAGGGCCGACCGCGGAGATGCGCGATCGGCCCTTTTTAGTTGCTTGGCTGCAGAGGTTATGAGAAGCGAGCGCTTACAGGCGGTCCTTGTTCTCGGCCTTAACGGCGTGTGCCTGCTGAACAAAGAACAGGTCGTACACCACGATGACAAAGGCGCCAAAGTTGATGGCGTCGCCGCCAAACGCGGGAAGCGTGAGCACCGCTTGGGCAAGCGTGGCGACCGCGGCAACAATACCGAGCTTAAACGCGCCGTCCACCTGCGAAGGCTTGTTGGCGCCCTTGATACCGGCGACGCCTGCGGCAAGGTCGACGAGACCCTTGGCGATAAGCACGACCGCTGCGAGCGTGGCGTACGAACCGTACGTGGAATCGAGACCGCCCGTGGCGATACCGACGCCGGCGGTGACGAGGCTGGCGATGCCCAAAACAAAGTAGATGAGAGCAAGGATTTTGAGAGTCTTGCGAGTGAAGCTCATGGCTGGTCCTTTCGATACGAGTACGCCAACTTGGCGCACCCAATGTACTGCACATATGGTGAAGCACATTGTAGTTCAACGCGGCGATGCATGCGTTTGAAAGCGTCTCTTGCCTGTACGGTCCAACCTTTCAAAAAGGAAAGCTGGGCGTAAGGCAAATCGATGGCAGCTCATGCGCGGTGCTGCGATGATGGGGCCATGGTAAGAGCTGGTCTCAAGGAGGAGCCATGATGTACGGAACAGGTCAAGTGCGTGAGCCGCGGTCGTTGGGAAGGCGCATGGGTGATTCTGTGATCGCTGCCGTGTGCACGGGATTGATGGCGGTGCTTTGCGTTGGGATGCTGTGGGCCATGTCGCATGTGGGACAATAGCGGACGGTTGGGTGCCGACATAAACGGCGCTCGCGTATTCGTTTTGCTTGCTAAGGAGTACCCATGGGCATCGTCGATCCCTTTTCTGTTGCTCGAGCCGCGGGGCTTGAGCTGACCGGGAAGTCCGAGGGACTCACGCTCACCGACGGCTCGATGGAACTGCGTGCCGATTTTACCCGCATGCTTCCGCGGCTCAAGCAGGGCCGTCTGCAGCAAGAGCTGTTGGTAAAGGCTGCGCGCGCAAAAGGTATCGAGAGCCCATGGGCGATTGATGCCACGGCAGGCTTTGGCGAGGATTCGCTGCTGCTGGCGGCCGCGGGCTTTACCGTAGATCTGTATGAGCAGGATTGCGTGATCGCGGCGCTCCTCAAGGATGCCTTGGATTGCGCGGCAGATGATCCGGCGCTTGCAACTGCCGTGTCCCGCATGCGCTTGCATGCGGGCGAGGACAGCATTGCCGGCCTTCGCCATACAGCTGAGCTGATCGAGCAGGGCGAGCTCACCGCTCCTGACGTGGTGTATCTGGACCCCATGTTTCCCGGGCGCACCAAGAGCGCGGCGGTGAAAAAGAAGTTTCAACTCTTGCACCATCTGGAACAGCCGTGCGCCGATGAGGATTCGCTGGTCGAAGCTGCGCTTGCGGTGCGGCCGCGCAAGGTGGTTATCAAGCGGCCGGTGAAGGGGCCGCTGCTTGCCGGCGTTAAGCCGAGCTATCAGCTTGCGGGCAAGGCCGTCCGCTACGATGTTTTGGTGCCGCCGCGCCCGTAGCTTGCGTGCGATGGCTGGCACTCCGTCAGCGTCGTGCCGATGCGGGGCCTATTTCCAGGGGTGCGACGTCAGGTGCCATCCACCGCAGTATTCGCATTTGTAGCAGGCCAAACCACGCCGCCCGCGGTTTTCGCAGTCGGCCATAACTGCCTCGGCCTCGGCGCGCGTGTCGTAACGGTTTTTGCGCTCGCACGACTTGTAGCGCCAAGCCTCATCGCGCTCGGCGTCCAAGGCGTCGCGACGCTCGTCCTCGCGCGCAAACAGGTCGCTCATATCGCCGCCGGTGGCAGCGCCCAAAAACTCGCTTTTGGCCTTTGACCAGGCGGCTCGCTTTTTGCTTCCCATCTGCTTCGCGCCCCTCTTCAAACGCTGGTATCATTGCTCAATCAAAGTGATACCAATAAACGTGAGGCCGCCGCGTGATGATCAGAAAAACCCTCGATACCGACATTCCCGCCGTCATGGCTATCTACGACGCTGCCCGCGCCTTTATGCGCGCGCATGGCAACGCCACGCAATGGCCCGAGGGCACGCCTTCTGCCGAGCAGCTGGCTGCCGATATCGCCGCCGGTGGCAGCTATGTGTGCGAAGTCGACGGTCGCGTGGTAGCGACGTTTGCCTTTTTACCGGGCCCGGACGGGTGCTATGACGTAATTGAGGATGGTCAATGGCGCAGCGACACTCCGTACGCCGTGCTGCACCGTGTGGCGTCCGATGGCGCCGTACACGGTATCGCGGCCGCGATGTTTGCCTTTGCCAAGGAGCGTGCCGATCACCTGCGCATCGACACACATCAGGACAACCTGCCCATGCAGGGAGTCATTGCCAAGGCCGGGTTTAAGCGCGCCGGTATCGTATATGTGTCGGACGGTACGCCGCGCGTCGCGTTTGATTGGCTGCGCGAGGCATAAGAGCGAGGACGCGTATCAATAATTCGTGCGAACGAAAATGGTCCCACCCGGGGCTATTTTCGTTCGCTGTGCTGTTTTGAAAGCCGGCTTTCGCAAGGCGCGAACCTACGAAAATCGCCGCGCGGCAACGCGGGGCGATGAGCTCGGTCGGGGGGATAGGGCCCGCTTCGCCCGCCGGCCCGTAAATTGTATCATCCAGTGTGGAACGAGGATGCCTGTTGCCGCGTGTGATGGGCTTGTATATAAGAGGAGAGCCATGTCGAAGCAAGCGGTCGTTGGAATCTTGGCGCATGTCGATGCCGGCAAGACCACGTTGGCCGAGGCCACGCTGTTTAACGCGGGCCGTATTCGCAAGCGCGGCCGCGTGGACGATGGCGATTCGCACCTGGATACGAACGAGATTGAGCGCGAGCGCGGCATTACGATTTTCTCGTCGCAGGCCGTGCTCGACCATGGCGATACCCACGTCATGCTCGTGGATGCACCGGGGCATGTCGATTTTTCTGCCGAGGCGGAGCGCACATTGCGCGCGCTCGACTATGCGATTTTGGTTGTGGGCGCCAATGATGGCGTGCAGGGGCACACCGAAACCCTGTGGCGCCTGCTTGCACGCTATGACATTCCGACGTTCATCTTTATCAACAAGATCGATTTGGAGAATCCCGGCCGCGATGTTTTGCTGGCACAACTCGAACAGCGTCTTTCCGAGGGCTGCCTGGATGCCGACGAACTGCTGGCGGGCGGGGCCGTTCAGGAGGATGCTGCTGCGTTAGACGAGGAAGCGCTCGAGGAGTTTCTCGACGCAGGGGAGCTTTCGACTGCCACGCTTTCGCGGCTGGTCGCAGAGCGAAAGTTGTTTCCCTGCTTTGCGGGCTCGGCGCTCAAGGACCAGGGTGTGGCAGAGCTACTCGACGGCATATGCGCTTTGATGCGCGAGCGAACATGGCCCCAGGAGTTCGCCGCGCGAGTCTACCGCGTGAGTCGTGGAGACCGTGGCGAGCGTCTTGCCTGGGTCAAGGTGACGGGCGGTGTACTGCGTGCAAAGCAAGTTGTCGAGGGATGCTCTGGCGCCTCCACTTGGGAGCAAAAGATCGACCAGGTACGCATCTATAACGGCGAGAAGTATGAGCTTGCCCAAGAAGTTGCTGCTGGCGGTATTTGTGCCGTGACGGGCCTTGCGCACGTTCGCCCAGGGGATGCCTTGGGGGCGGAGCCCGTGGGCGATGCGCCTGTCATCGCTCCGGTCCTCACCTATACGGTGCTTCCGGGCGAACACGATGTCCACGCGGTGTTCAAAGCACTGACAGAGTTGGCGGACGAAGATCCCATGCTCGGCGTAAGCTGGAACACTCATCTTGAGCAGATTCATTTACAGCTGATGGGCGCCGTGCAACTCGAGGTCGTGCAGCGGGTGTTGGCCGATCGCTTTGGCCTTTCGGTTGCGTTTGAGTCTGGCGGCATTCTCTATAAGGAGACTATTTCGCAGCCGGTCGAGGGCGTGGGCCATTTTGAGCCGCTGCGCCACTATGCCGAGGTACATCTGCGCCTGGAGCCGTTGCCAGCGGGTTCGGGCGTGCAGTTTGGCACCGTGACCTCGACCGACGAGCTCGATCTTAACTGGCAGCGTTTGGCACTCACCAACGCCATGGAGCGCGATCACCTGGGCGCGCTGACCGGCTCGCCCATCACCGATGTGTGCATTACGCTCACGGGCGGCCGTGCGCATGCCAAACACACCGAGGGCGGCGATTTTCGCCAGGCCACGTACCGCGCGATTCGCCAGGGGCTCATGCAGGCGCGTGAGGCTGGCGCGGCGGTGCTGTTGGAGCCGTGGTATCGCTTTGAGCTCGAGGTGCCGGGGGAGTGCGTGGGCCGGGCACTCTCGGATGCCACGCGCATGGGTGCCGAGTACGAGCCGCCGACGATGGCGGGAGATCGGGCGAAGCTTGTGGGTCGCGTGCCGGCATCTGAGGTGCAGGATTACGCGCTGGAGGTGGCCGCCTATACGAGTGGTCGTGGGCATCTGTACCTAGAGTTCGCCGGCTATGCGGCTTGCCATGATGCCGAGCGCGTCATCGAGACGGCCGCCTATGAGCCCGAGGCCGATCTGCCCAACACGCCCGATTCGGTCTTTTGCTCCCACGGCGCCGGTTACACGGTCAAATGGTACGACGTCCCCGAGGCAGCCCACGTAAAGGTCGATCCCTCCACCTTCCGCCCCTGGCGAGCAGCAGACGCCGAGTTTTTCGGCCACATGTGACAGAGGGGCAGCCCCTTTGGCAGATTCAGTTGGTATAACTCGGTATAAGTTGGTATAACTATTACCAGGGTTTGCCAATCCGAGGAGGCCGACATGAATCCAAATCCCTTTAAGCCAACGGCAGGCAAGCGGCCTCCGATGCTCATTGGTCGCGAGTCGGTCATCGAAGATTTCGAGGAAGGGCTCGATAACGGCGCCGGAGCGCCGGGCAGGCTCATGCTCATTACGGGAAACCGCGGCTGCGGCAAGACAGTTCTCCTGCGGGAGCTGCAACGTCTGGCCAGCGAGCGCGGATGGGCGGTTGTCTCCGATTCCGCTTCGCTTGGCTTATGCGACCGCTTGGCCGACGCGCTTCGCTCGAATAAACCCGTTGTGACGTCAATGGAGTTCGGTCCGTCGTTTGGTCGGATGTCGGTCGAGGCGGCGCGGGCAAAGGGCGAGACGTTGCGAGGGCTGGTCAACGAGCGCCTTAAGAAGCTCGGTCCAGGCAAGGGCATACTGTTTGCGATTGACGAGGCGCAATCGGCGTCTATCGAGGAACTGGCGGCTCTTGCCGTTCTCTATCAGCAGGTGCTCGGAGACCAGGATGCCACGGGATTACCCGATAGCGACCAGCGCGGTCTTGCGCTGGTTTTTGCCGGCTTGCCCAGTATGGTTGACGATCTGCTCGAAGAGCCGAGCGTGACGTTTTTGCGCCGCGCCCAGCAGCGTACGCTGGGGGCGATATCTTTGCCCAAGGTGCGCGATTCATATATCCAGACGGTCAAAGACGCTGGTCTTTACGTTGACGCGGAGACGGCGGACCTTGCGGCACGCAAGAGCATGGGGCATCCCTATATGGTTCAGCTGGTGGGATATTACATGTGGCGGTCTGCTGTCCGGCGTGGCTCGCAGGTCATCGAAAGGCGCGATGTCGAGGATGGCCATGCGGATGCCGTCTCCGAGTTCTACGAAGCGGTTGACGCGCCCCTGTATTACGGGCTGCGCAGTCCACAGCGCCTCTTTATCGAGGCCATGGCGGTTGACGAGGACAAACCGACGCGCATGGCGGATATCATTGAGCGCTGTGATCGTACCCAGAGCTGGGCGAGTAAATATCGCGCAAGCCTGATTCGCGAGCGCGTCATCGAGGCTGCCGGATACGGCCTCGTCCGGTTTACCGTGCCCATGCTGGGCGAGTACATTAGCGATCGCATTTTATGGCACGAGTAGGGTGATAAAGGTGACGGAACAGAAGATGAGCCCGCAGGCTATCGAGGTGCGTGGCGCGCGTGTCCACAACCTCAAGGACATCGATATCGATATCCCGTTGGGAAAGCTCGTGGGTATTGCCGGCGTGTCGGGCTCGGGCAAGAGTTCGCTGGCGCTGGGGGTTCTTTATGCCGAGGGCTCGCGCCGTTACCTGGAGGCGCTCAGCACCTATACCCGCCGTCGCCTGACGCAGGCCGAGCACGCTCAGGTGGATGAGGTATTGCACGTGCCGGCGGCTCTCGCATTGCATCAGCGCCCCAGCGTGCCGGGCGTGCGTTCCACCTTTGGCACCATGACCGAGCTCAACAATAGCCTGCGTCTACTCTTTAGCCGCTGCGCCCATCACGTGTGCCCGCATTGCGGGGCGCGTGTGGAGCCGAGCCTTAACGTGGCTGCGGGCCTGTCGCTCACGTGCCCCGCATGCGGCCGCGAGTTCTACGCGCCGGGTGCCGAGGATTTGGCTTTCAATAGCGGTGGTGCATGTCCCACCTGCGGCGGCACCGGCGTTATGCATGAGGTGGACGAGGCGAGCTTGGTGCCCGACGAGTCAAAGACTATCAACGAGGGCGCGGTGCTTCCTTGGGGCACGCTCATGTGGGATCTGATGAAGCAGGTGGCCGGCGAGATGGGCGTGCGCACCGACGTGCCGTTTAACCAGCTCACGCCTCAAGAGCGCGACATCGTGTTTCATGGTCCGGCGGTTAAGAAGCACATCCTCTACGTGCCCAAAAACGGCGAGGGCGCTACGCCACTCGACTTTACCTATTACAACGCCGTCTATACCGTCGAGAATGCGCTCGCCAAGGTCAAGGACGATAAGGGCTTAAAACGCGTTGCGCGCTTTTTGCGCGAGGGCCCATGCCGCGATTGCGGCGGCACGCGTCTCTCCGAGGCTGCGCGGCAGCCCCAGGTGCGCGGTATCAATCTGGCACAGGCGGCGGCCATGACTTTGGGCGAGGCGATTGAGTGGGTGCGTGGGGTGCCCGCATCCTTGCCGCCCGAGATGCAGCCCATGGCAGCGGATATCTGCGATTCATTTTTGAGCACGGCCCGTCGTCTGGTCGACCTGGGTCTCGATTACCTTTCACTCGATCGCGCCGGTGCCACGCTCTCCACGGGTGAGCGCCAGCGCGTGCAGCTTGCTCGCGTGGTGCGCAACCGATCGACAGGCGTGCTCTATGTGCTGGACGAGCCTTCGATCGGCTTGCATCCTGCCAATGTCGACGGCTTGGTGGGCGTAATGCGCGATCTGGTGGATGATGGCAACACCGTGGTTGTTGTCGACCACGATACGCGCGTACTGGCGGAAGCCGACTATCTGGTTGAGATGGGTCCCGTTGCTGGAGCAGGCGGCGGCAATGTGATTGCTGCAGGCACGGTAGACGAGGTCGAGCAATCGCGGGGCAGCCGCATCGCTCCGTTTTTGCGCGCAGAGCCCAAGCGCTTGCGTCCGCAGGTGACTGACGACGAGATGTTCGACCAGGGGCATATCCACATGGCAACCGATGCTATCCATACCGTCAAGCCGCTCGAAGTCGATATCCCGCGCGGCCGTCTCGTCGCGGTTACGGGCGTTTCGGGTTCGGGCAAGACGACGTTGGTGCTCGAGGCGCTTATCCCGGCACTCAAGGCGCAGGCAGCCGGCGAGCGCCTGCCAAAACATGTGCGTTGGATCGATGCCGAAGGCATTGCCCGCGCAAACCTGATTGACGCTACGCCTATCGGCGCCAACGTGCGCTCGACGGTGGCGACTTATGCCGACATCCATGATGAGCTGCGCCGCGCTTTCGCCCGCACGCCAGAGGCCAAGGCAGCCGGCTACAAGGCAGGTGCCTTTAGCTACAACACTGGCACTCTGCGCTGCCCTACGTGCGATGGCACGGGCTCGATATCGCTCGACGTGCAGTTTTTGCCCGACGTCGAGATCGTCTGCCCGGCATGTCGCGGTTCGCGTTATGCAGACACGGCTTCGCATATCCATCGCGAGGGCAAGGACGGGAGCTTGCTTACGTTGCCGCAGCTCATGGACATGAGCGTGGACGAGGCTCTCGATGCCACGGTGGGGCTCAAGAAAGTTCAGGCGCGCTTGCAGACCTTGCACGACCTGGGCTTGGGTTATCTCACGCTCGGTGAGCCCACGCCGGCGCTTTCGGGCGGCGAGGCGCAGCGTCTTAAGCTTGCGAGCGAGATGGGCCGCGTGCAGGACGATGCCGTGTTCGTATTCGACGAGCCCACGATCGGACTACATCCGCTCGATGTTCAGGTGTTGCTGAGTGTGTTCGACGGCCTCGTTGCCAAGGGCGCCACAGTTGTCGTGATCGAGCACGATCTCGACCTTATCCGTAACGCCGATTATGTGATCGACATGGGCCCGGGCGGTGGCGACGCCGGCGGGCAAATCGTCTGCGCCGGCACGCCGGGCGACATCGCAGCCTGCTCCAAGAGCATTACCGGTCGCTACCTATAACCGAATGTGACAAAGGGACTGCCCCTTTGTCACATTCCCGGAAAGCCTGTTTGGCGCAGGGCCTCGTAGAGGACGATGGCGGCGCTGTTGGAGAGGTTGAGGGCGCTGATACGGTAGTCGTCCGGATTGACGAAGTTGCCGCAGATATCCTGCTGAAGGATGGCTTCGTGGCCGTCCTCGGTATGCCCCAGCGATTCCTCGTGGGCTTCCCAGACCTCGGCGTTATCGAGTGAGTCGCAATCGCGCAGCATTGGGATGCGCTCGCAGCGCTCGGGCGCCGCGGCAAGCAGTGGCTCGGGAATGCCCGAGCTCTCACTGCCAAAGATCAAGTAGTCGCCATCTCGGTAGGTGCTCTGCGCATAGGTGCGGCGTGCCTTTTTGGTCAGCAGATGCAGGCGACCGTCGGCAGGGGAGAGGCCGTTGCGCGCAAGGAAATCCTCCCAGCCGGCATAAGTCGTCACGTCCAAGTTTTGCCAGTAGCCCAGACCGGCGCGACGTACCGTCTTGTCATCGAGCGAAAACCCCAGCGGCTCCACCAGATGCAGGCGGGCGCCGGTGACCACGCAGGTGCGGCCGATATTGCCCGTATTGGCCGGAATCTCGGGCGCATACAGCACAATGTTGAACATGAATCTCCTTGGCTCGGAACGAAAAACCGCCACGAAGGGGACAGGCACCTTCGTGGCGGTTTGGCGGTTACGTAACGGGCGGACATTTCCGCCTCGATAAACCTAGGCGCGGTGCCAGTCGGTCAGGCAGGCATCGAGGGAGGCGATGAGCGCATCCTTGTCCATGTGACGGCCGATGATGCACAGGCTCGTCATGCGGTCGCCCGTCTCGTCGTCCCAAATCTGCATGATCTCGGGGTTTTCGTCGATGATCTTCTGCTTCTCGCCCTCGGGCGCCGAGTCGACAAACAGGCCGTTCTCCATCAGGCGCATCTGGTGGCCGGCCTGCTCAAACATGTAGCACATGTCCGGATTGCCGGTCTGCCACAGCGGACCCTTGACGCGGATGACCTCGTCGGGCCACTCCTGCTCAACAAAATCGGTGAACTTCTGCAGGTCAAACGGCTTACGGCGCGAGTACACAAAGGTCTCGATGTCGTACTCGAGCACCTCGGGGTCGTCGTGCTCTTCGGGATGCTCCATGGCCTCGATCCAAGCGGCGGAGTTGTAGGCGCGCATAAAGTCGAAGCGGTCGGTATCGAGCAGCTCCTCCATGGGGACCTCGCCGTTTTGGGCCTCGACGATCACAGCATCCTTCTGCAGGCTGCGCACGATGGCCTTGAGCTCGGCAATCTGCTCGGGCGTGACGGTATCGGTCTTGTTGAGGATCAGCGTGGAGCAGAACTCGATCTGCTGGATGAGCAGGCTCTCGATGTCGTCCTCGTCGATGTTCTCGGCCAGCAGGTCGCGACCGCCGTTGAACTCGTCGTACATGCGGGCGCAGTCGACCACGGCGACGATGTTGTCGAGCGCGAGCTTGGGCTCGCCGCCCACCTTTGCCTCGTCGCAGAAGCTCGAGATGGTGTAGGCGATGGGGATGGGCTCGCAAATGCCCGAGGCCTCGATGATGATGTAGTCGAAGTCGCCCGAATCGGCGATGCCCTGCAGCTGGTTGGCGAGGTCATCCGAAAGCGTGCAGCAGATGCAGCCGTTGGTAAGCGGGATGAGGTCGTCGGTCTCGGAAAGGCCGCCGTCGGCGATAAGGCTGGCGTCGACGTTAATCTCGCCGATATCGTTGACGATCACGGCAGCGCGGATGCCGCCGTCGTTGGCGAGGATGTGGTTGAGTAGCGTGGTCTTGCCGGCACCGAGGTATCCGGTAAGCATGATGATCTTCACGGGTTTGTTGGGCATGTACCCTCCTTTGTTAGACATGGCTTACAGTTGAATC
>CAUBTS010000034.1 GCA_958438955.1 uncultured Collinsella sp. | reverse complement strand
TTGAGCAGCGTCGACTTGCCGGCACCCGACTCGCCCAGAATCATGGCACAGCTCCCGGCAGGCACGCAGGCACGGACCTCGTCCAGGCCGCGGCCCTCGGCAGAGGACGTCACGATTACGCGCACGTCCGGACCCACCAGGCGGCGCACGCGGTCCAAATCGCGCTCGAGTTCCTCGGCATCGCAGCGGTCAGCTTTGGTGAGCACCACCACTGGCTCGGCATCGCAGTCGAGCGCCAACACCAGCGAGCGCGCCACGCGGTCGAGCAGCACCTCACCGGCACCGAGCGCCTGCACGATTAGCACGCTATCCACGTTGGAGCAGAGCACCTGGCGCTCTCCACGGGCGCGGCCGCGCCAACGCTCAAAGCTCGTACGGCGCGGCAGCACGCACTCAATCACGCCCATATCGTGCCCGGGAGCGCGGCGCACCGCCACACGGTCGCCCACGGCAGGCAGCAGGACCTCGTCCTCGCCGCGCGACTTGGCAAACCCCACGGCATGCTCGGCGCGGAAGGTATCGTTGGCAGTCGCCACCAGCGGAAACCCGCGATCCAAGCGCACCACGGCGCCAAGCTGCATCTGCTCGGGCTCCTCGGCATGTGCGCAGAAATCATCAAAGGCAGTCTGCTGAGCTTCATCGACCGGCAGGTCATCGAACGCCGGAACATCCTGCAGCGCGTCAAGTCCCGGCACGTTTGCCAGCAGCTCCTCGGCAGACGCGGGGGCTTCGGTCGCGAGCTTCCGACGACGATCGCGCTTAGCCCGCGCCCCCGTCGTCTTTTTCTTCGCCTTAGCCTTCGCCTTGCCCACAAGCGCCTCCCAGCACCATAAATCACAACTGAGCAGGTATTTTAAATCAAATAGAGCTGGCCGGGCAAAGCCCGACCAGCTCACAAACTTTCCCTCAGCCCTTTATCATCCGCGCGGGAGAAAAGCCAGCAAGGATACCGCAGGGCCCGCCCCGGAAGCCCTTTCTCCCGAACGATTCCACAGCGCGAAGCGCGAGGACCAGTGAGGGAGAAAGGGCGTGGGGCGGGCCCGGACGAGTGCGCTACTCTTTCTCCACCGCGCGCATGATCGCCTTGTAGATCTCCATCAGCGGGATGATCAGGAAGGCCAGGCCCAGCGCGGCAAGAACGCCCTTGAGCTCAAGCGTCACGGGGCCAAAGAACATCTCGGCAAGCGTCGGCTGCACGGTCACGATCACCGTCAGCACCAGTGCCAGCGCGGCAGAAGCCCACAGCCACTTGTTCTGCTTCTTCATGGTGAACAGCGACGCACGACGGCTGCGCATATTGAAGCAGTGGAAAATCTCGACCATGTTGAGCGTGATGAACGCCATCATCACGCCTTCCTCGTCGGCATTGCCGGCGATCATATCGGCGATGTGGATGTAGCCCATGTCAAAGTACACGCCCACAAAGAAGCTCGCCAGCACCAGCACGGTGATGATCAGACCCTGGACCACGCAGTCCAGGCCCATGTGACCGGCAAAGACACCGTCCTTGGCGTTGCGCGGCTTGCGCTTCATGATGTCGCCCTCGGCGTCCTCCATGCCCAGCGCGAGCGCGGGGAAGCAGTCGGTGACCAGGTTCACCCACAGCAGCTGCACCGGCTGGAAGATGGTAAAGCCGATGAGCGTGGCGATAAACACCGAGAACACCTCGGCAAGGTTGGCCGAAAGCAGGAACTGGATGACCTTGCGGATGTTGTCGTAGATGCGACGGCCCTCTTCGCAGGCACCGATGATGGTGGCGAAGTTGTCGTCGGCAAGCACCATGTCGGCAACGTTCTTGGTGACGTCGGTGCCGGTGATGCCCATACCGACGCCGATGTCGGCGCGCTTGATGGACGGGGCGTCGTTGACGCCGTCGCCGGTCATGGCGACGATCTGGTCGCGCGACTTCCAGGCCTCGACGATGCGCGTCTTGTGCTCGGGCTGGACGCGGGCGTACACGCCGTAGTCCTCGATGTGCGCGTCGAGCTCCTCGTCGCTCATGCGGTCGAGGTCGGCACCGGTAATGGCATGGCTGCGATCGGTGACGATTCCCAGCTGCTTGGCAATGGCCACGGCGGTGTCGATATGGTCGCCCGTGATCATGACGGTGCGAATACCGGCGTCGTGGGCCTCGCGGATGGCGTCGGAGACCTCGGGGCGGACAGGGTCAATCATGCCGGACAGGCCGCAGAAGACCAGGTCGTGCTCGAGCGCAGCGGGGCTGCAGTCGCTCGGGACCTCGGTGTAGGTGCGGCTTGCCAGCGCCAGCACGCGCAGGGCCTCGTCGGCCATGGCCTTGTTGGCGGCCACGAGCTCGGCGCGACGCTCCTCGGTCAGCGGAACGACCCTGTCGCCGTCGTAGATATGGGTGCACA
Source organism: uncultured Collinsella sp. (assembly GCA_958438955.1). Lineage (GTDB taxonomy): Bacteria > Actinomycetota > Coriobacteriia > Coriobacteriales > Coriobacteriaceae > Collinsella. The sequence continues at coordinate 15,484 of CAUBTS010000034.1, read as the reverse complement.
GGCCGATCACCACGTCGGGCGCGCCCTTGGTGTACTGCTCATACTCGCCGTCCAGGGTCTCGACGACCACGGACATCATCTTGCGGCCCGAGTCGAACGGGGCCTCGCCCACGCGCGGGTGCTCGGCAGTCAGGCCAGTGAGGCCCGCCTTGCCGGCGTCGTTGACGAGCGCGCACTCAGTCGGCTCGCCCACGGCCTCGCCCAGCTCCTCGTCCCACTGGGCATCGGAGCACAGAGCCATGCCGGCCAGGAACTTCTCCTTAGGCGCGGCGAGCTCGTGCTTGACGACGGTCATCTTGTTTTGGGTAAGGGTACCGGTCTTGTCGGAGCAGATGGTCTGCGTGCAGCCAAGGGTCTCGACGGCAGAGAGCTTGCGGATGATTGCCTGGCGCTTGGCCATCTTGGTCACACCAAGCGACAGCACGATGGTCACGACGGCGACCAGGCCCTCGGGGATGGCAGCGACGGCGAGCGAGACGGCGACCATAAAGGTATCGAGCAGGGCGGTCGGGTCGGTAAGAACGTTGCCCACGCCGTGGCGGATGATATCGACACCAAAGATAACGACGCAGATGACGATAACCATGATGGTGAGGATGCGGCTGAGCTCGGCAAGCTTCACCTGCAGCGGCGTGAGCTCTTCCTTGGCCTCGGCCAGGGCGCCGGCAATCTTGCCCATCTCGGTGTTCATACCGGTACCGACCACGACAGCGCGACCGCGACCGTACACCACGGTGGAACCCATGTAGCACATGTTCTTGCGGTCGCCGAGCGGCACGTCGTCGGTGCCGGCGGCGAGCTCGATCACGTTGGCATGCTTCTCGACGGGCACGGACTCGCCGGTAAGGGCGGCCTCCTCGATCTTCATCGTGGCGCTCTCGAGCACGCGGCAGTCGGCCGGGACGGAGTCGCCCGCCTCGAGCATGATCACATCGCCGGGCACGAGCTCGGCGCTCGGCAGGTGCACGAGCTTGCCGTCGCGCAGCACCTTGGACTGCGCGGCGCTCATCTCCTGCAATGCCTCGAGAGCTTCCTCGCTCTTGGCCTCCTGAACCACGCCCAGCACCGAGTTGACGATAACGACGAACATGATGATGGCGACGTCGGCAAAGTCCGCCTCACCCTTGACCATGCCCGTGAGTGCACTGATGACGGCGGCAACGATCAGCATGATGACCATGGGGTCGGCCATCTGCTCAAAGAAGCGCTTCCACAACGGCGTCTTCTCGGCTTCCTCGAGCTTGTTAGGGCCTGTCTTGGCGAGGCGCGACGACGCCTCGTCGTTGCTCAGGCCGAGGTTCTCATCGACACCTTGGTCGCTGAGAACCTCCGCCGCGGCGGACAGGTATTCCTTTTGCATATAGAGTCCCCTCCTGGGATTCGGGCCACTCAGCAGATTGATGCCCGATCATAATTCCCAGGAGAAGGGCAAGGGCTCATCAAGGCTGCCGTGCTGAGCGGCAGTTGATAGTGGAGCTATGGTACCCCAAAGCGGCGCGTCTAGCCAAAACATTCCAATTGGAAACACGGCTCGAGTGCAACGATGCAGACCGTGTGATGCTCAACATTGATAAAACGTTTTTTCTTCGGCGCATCGTCAAACTGAAATATCGCCCAGATAGCAGCGGTCAGAACGGTTGATAAAGTTTTTTCATATACCGTTTTTACCGCAAAAAATGAACTTCTAATTCGGCATACGGTCGATTTTTGAGGGTATTCGGTCGTCATTTCGTTATAATCATCTCAGTTTTATTTCTTATGGTTTATCTATCAGCGCAAGACGATGTCAGATGGAGGTCTGAATGTACAAGCGCACCAAGATTGTATGCACCATGGGTCCCGCCTGCGATAGCGACGAGACCATCCGCGAGATGATCAAGGCGGGCATGAACGTCGCCCGTTTTAACTTCTCGCACGGATCCTACGACGAGCACCACGGTCGCATCGAGCGCGTCCGTCGTATTTCCAAGGAGCTCGGTCTGCCCGTCGGCATCCTGCTCGACACCAAGGGCCCCGAGGTCCGCACCGGCCTTCTGGTCGACGGCAAGAAGGTTGCCGTCAAGACCGGCGATAAGATCGTCGTTACTGCTCAGCCCACGTCCGAGGATTTCCACGGCACCTCTGAGCACATCTCCCTCGACTACCTGGCTCTGCCCTCCGAGGTCGAGAAGGGCTCCCTCATCCTGATCGATGACGGTCTGGTTGCCCTCGAGGTCGAGTCCGTCGACGGCCAGGACATGACCTGCGTCGTCAAGAACGACGGCCTGATCGGCGAGCGCAAGGGCGTCAACATGCCCAACGTCAACATCTCGCTGCCCGCCATCACCGAGCGCGATCGTCAGGACATCCTCTTTGGCCTGACCGAGAACATCGACTACATCGCCGCTTCCTTCATCCGTGACGGTGAGTCCGTCCGCGGCATCCGCGAGCTTTGCCGCGAGAACGGTGGCGAGCACGTGACGATCTTCCCGAAGATCGAATGCGCCCTGGGCGTCGAGAACTTCGACGAGATCCTCGAGGCTTCCGACGGCATCATGGTCGCCCGTGGCGACCTGGGCATCGAGATCAAGCCTGAGCTCGTTCCGCACATCCAGAAGGAGATCATCGCCAAGTGCAACGCGGCCTACAAGCCCGTTATCACCGCTACGCAGATGCTCGACTCCATGCAGCAGAACCCGCGCCCGACGCGCGCCGAGGTTGCCGACGTTGCTAACGCCATCTACGACGGCACCGACGCCGTTATGCTCTCTGGCGAGTCCGCTGCCGGTAAGTACCCGGTCGAGGCCGTCAAGATGCAGGCCAGCATCGCTCTCGAGACCGAGAAATACCTCCCGGCCCACGCTCCGCTCGAGGTTCCGGCCGACGCTCATGGCACCCGCGTTGTCAACAACGTTGTGGGTATGTCCGCTGTGAACATGGCTACCACCGTTGGCGCCAAGTGCATCACCGTGCCGACGACCACCGGTCGTACCGCTCGCCTGATCTCGCACTTCCGTCCCAACATGCCGATTTGCGCGTTCTCCCGCCACGAGTGGGCCGTCCAGCAGATGATTATGTACTGGGGCGTTATCCCGCACCAGGCCGAGATTACCCAGGGCACCGTCAACGGCACGATCGTCAAGGCGATCGAGACCGCTAAGGAGCTCGGCTACGTCGAAGCTGGCGATCTGACCGTCGCTACCGCCGGCGATCCCCGCATGAGCGTCCAGCTCGAGGACAAGGTCTCCTCGACCAACGTCGCTTACGTCGCTCAGGTACGCTAAATCGTACTTGCAAGCACACTTGCATTGCAAAGGGCCCGGAAGGCATTGCCTTCCGGGCCCTTTTTCTGTACCAATGCCGGCGCACGGCAAAACACGCACCCATTTCATTACCAAAAGCGCAAAATCCGCCCTCCGAGGCCCAAAAAATAAAGCCCCAAGCACTAAAAGTGTTCGCCCGGTGGCAAACCCACACCTTAACCGACGCTGCTAAATCGTTTTAGCAAGAACCAAATCAACCGCGTTTTCGGAAGTGCGGGGAAAAATTACTTACCCCCGAGCATAAGTCCTTTTATTTCAACAAAACCCCTGATAAAGTTGGCTTAAATACCGCTTGTGCCTGACCTATTTGTCTTTTTCACCGCACTTCTGAAACGGATAGCTTTTCTAGCCCAAACAACGCTCAAACGATCGGATCGCTATGTCATTTCTTGCCTGCGGACCCACGGCTTTTCAGTACTATCGCATCCCGCCCCAAATACTGGGACTCTATCCGGCAATCCTGCCGCCCGACCATGACCATCGCTTGGTGCATTACTCAAAACAACCGGTATTTAAAGACTTGCTCGGCACACCAGTTTGGAGATCCGTGAGTGAAAGGAAACAGCGCGCGAACGGAAAGCTATTTCATAGCCGTCTGCTAACCCAAGAGCCGCCTCCCGGGTCGTTTAGACAGACTGAACATGGATTTGATGTCACTTCACCGGAGTTCACGCTGCTCAGCCTTGCCACGCAGGTCTCACGCAACCAGTTACTCATGGCGTGCTACGAGATGTGCGGCTCCTTTGCAGTGTTTAAGCCCTGCGAGCGAACGCAACAACAACTCGATGAAGCTATTTCGCTTAAGTTCATTCCACCCAACTGCGGCTGGGAGCGAGTTAACGACACCAAGGGCAATGACACCAACTTGTGGAAGCGCACGCCGCTTCTTACCGCAACGGATATCGCCGCGTTCGCCAAGCAAGCCGCAGGCCTGCGCGGCGTCAAACAACTGCGCTGGGCGGCCGAGCACATGACGGGGCAGGCCGCCTCGCCCTTCGAAGTACAGACCTCCATGCTTATCTCGCTCCCCCGCGACGAGGGCGGCCAGGGCATCGAGATCGCCAACAACGCGCGCATCCCGCTCAGTGAAGCCGCACGTTCGCTGTATGACAAAACCTGCTGCTACGCCGATATCCTCATCGAAAGCGCCACCGACAGCATGGGCGTCATTCTGGAATGCCAAGGCCGCTCTGCCCACGACAGCGATGCCGCGAGCCTCTCCGATGCCGAGCGCGCCACCGCACTCACAAGCATGGGCTACGACGTCATCCAAATTACCTATGACCAGATCAAGGAGAAGAAGAGCTTCGACCACATAGCCGAGCTCATCCATAAAAAGGCCGGGCTTCCCCACATCCCAAAGACCAAACAGGAACGCATTGCCGAAGATACCTTACGGCAAGAGCTACTTGTCGATTGGGTTGAGCTATTCACTGCCGGGCCGGCCAGCTAGCAGCTAGCAATCAGGGGCAGCGCAGGCACATCGGGCGATTCGACACGGGCGGCAAAACCCGCCTCGGTCAGCTCGATGACCTCGGTAAACGTCGCATCGAAAAACTCCTCGGTTAGCAGGCGATACGGCGGATGATCGGGCTCACCGGGGTTTTCGCGCACGATCTCGTGCATAACGCCGATGGTCTTGAGCACATATTCTTTATGGATGGGATACTGCCCAAAACGTGCCGCAGCGGTATACAGGCGATCGGTCGCACGCGGGATGGAAACAATGCCGAGCGTCTTGCCAAACCAGTCAAAGTCGCCTTGCTTTTTAATGCGGAACTCCTCGCACGGCTTGCCGCCGTGCGCCTCCAGGTACTGATTCACGCGCGTATTCCATACGGTATCGGCCACCAGATGCGACCAGACACCCAGTGTCAAATCGAGCAACGACTGCGCCACGTCATCGGGCGCGAGCGAAAGCTCGCTAGCACCGGGACCGGCAACCGGCTCGGCATCCTTGTAGCGTTGGGGATAATGTACCCGATTGAGTCGCTCGCGCTCCTCGACAATCGAGGTCGCGGCAGCCGGCGTACCAACAGGCGCCCCTTTGAGCAGCGGCGCCACATAGGTATCCCAGAACTCGTGCTCGCGCGGCTTAGGGATAGGTTCGGGCTTTGCAAAGTGCGTAATGCGGTATGGGATGGGATCGGCGATGCCAGGGACCATATAGCCCACGAAGATATCCGGAACCACGCAGCCAAACAAAAAGGCATTGCGGTCGCGCACGCTATTGGCAAGCGCACCGGTGCGCTCCAGCAAACGCTCCGTCTGAGCGATATGAATGTTCCAGCTTGGCATAGCCACCCCCATAAAAACCTGGATAACTATACCATCACGGCAAAGCCGCGCAGGCGGCTACGCACGCTCTACGCAGCAACTATTCCGCAGCGCCGCTCTCGGTTCCATACGACGACACCGGCGCCTCGACCACATGGTGATATCGATCGATATAGATTGCACGGGCACCCAGGCGTCGCACCAAATCCTGGTGATGTGTGCTCATCAAGACCGTCTTACCCGCCGCGACGTAGGCCAGCAAGAAGTTGACCACGATGTCGCATGAATCCTCGTCGAGCCCATTGGTAGGCTCGTCGAGCACCAGGATATCCGGGTTCATCGACACCACCGCAGCCAGCGCAACGCGCTTCTTTTGCCCGCCCGAGAGCTGATAGGGAGAGACGTCGGCAAGGTCGGCAACCTGGAATAGCTCCATGGCATCGCGGACGCGGCGCTCGAGCTCGTCTGCCGGCAACCCCATCTGCGCGGGACCAAAAGCAACTTCCTCGCCCACCGTAGCGCAGAACAGCTGGGCGTCGGCATTCTGGAACACAAAGCCCACGCGCTGATGAAAACGCTGAGCGGCCGCAGAATCCTTTAGAAACGCCGCATCGACCGCATGCCCGTCGAACAGGTACGCACCCGCGTCCGCAAGCTCAAGGCCGTTGATAAGACGCATAATCGTCGTCTTGCCGCAGCCGTTAGGACCAAGCAGAGCAACGAGCTCTCCACGGTTCACCTGCAATGAAACGCCATCGACCACCGTATGACCCGCATAGGAAAACACCACGTCGCGAAACTCGATGAGCGGCGTGACCTCGGCGCCGGCAGCACCGCTCGCACCCATCGCGTTATTCGTATCGTTTGCCAAAACGTCGCCCTTCCCTACTCACATCAACGGTTCGACCGTCCGCGCTACAGCACCGCGCACAACACGGCGAGCAACGCCACAACGGCCGCGTAAACCGCATCGCGCCAGCCAAAGCCGCTCCGTGCAGGCGCCGGATACACGCCGGCGAAGCCGCGACACAGCATGGCCTCGTCCATCGCGCGGCTGCATTCCATCGCCTTGATAAACGTCATGCCCATGATACCCGCCAGCGAATCGGTGCGCGAAAAACCCGCAGGCGCGGAACCGACGCTGCGCAGCATGACCGATTCGCACAGATCGTGCGCCGTGCGTCCCAGCACCTCAATATGCTTGAGCGCCATATCAAACGTAAAGATAACCTCGTCGGGCAGGTGCAGCATTTTGAGCGCCGCCGACATGCGGCTCCAGGTGAGCGTCCACGAAACACCCAGCACCAGCGACACATTAATAAACGTCTTGAGCGCGATCTTGAGCATGGCGCCCATGGCAGACGCGCTCAGCAACAGGGCAGGCAGCGCCAGAACCACCGCAAGCCCCGTGGCGCCAAGCGCCGGTACAAAAGTCGCGCGCAACCCGCGCGCGGGGCGCACCGCGACCAGCACCAGCGCGATAGCCGCCATCAGCATCAGGTACAGCGGGCTCTGCGTCAGACACACGCACAGGACGCAAACGAACATCCCCACCAGGCGCACCGGAGCCGAAACGCAAGAAAGGGCGCGGTCGACCATCGACCCGCCCTCGTGCGCGCCTCCGCCCAGGCGAACCCGCTCAAGCAGGTTCGCCAGGTGCAGGACATTCTTTTGCATCACACGATGCCGAGCCCCCACGGGCTCATATCGCTCCTCGGCCGCAAGCCAGCTAGGCAGCTCGGCTATTGCCATGAGCACCGCTTTCCTTAACCGTCAGCGAGATCAGGCGGAATGCGATGGTGAGCACCGCCACGCCAATCACGCCGGACAGGATATACATGGCAGCCTGACCGGCAAAGCCAAGGCCCTGCTCCTCGGAATAGGCCTGCAGATAATCGCCCGTGGGCAGGGCATCGGCAAAGGTCGGAGTATCGAGGCCAACCGAAGTCTGCAGACTGTCGTCACCAGCCTCCTGAACGGCGGTCGCGGCGCCCTCGGCGTCCCACTCGCCCCATGCGTCACCCGTGGCCAGCAGGCCCAGCGGCGTGGCCACGACAAGCACGGCGACCAGGATGAGCGTGGGGACCAGCGAGGTCTTCTTGGCGGCTGCGCCCTCGGCAGTAAGCTGTCCATCGGCGGCTTCGGGGCCGACGATAACGCCCGGCGCCGTCTTCTTGATAAAGCCGTAGATCGCGGCAGTCGCCACGCCCTCGACCACACCGGCTACCAGCATGTGCGGAATCAACATGGCCGGAATGGAAACAGACAGCGGGAAGGGGCAGTATAGCGGGGCACCCGAGGCGTTGGTGAAGAGCATCGGCTGAATGCCGAACTCGATGGCAGCGCACAGGGCAGCCACGCACAAGCCGATCCAGCCGCTCACGATGGCAGAAACCGAAGTGCCCCAGCTCTTGTCGTGCAGGCGGCCGTTGAGCGCACGGAACACGATGGCTGCCACAAACGGCAGCACAAATGCCATGTTAAAGCAGTTGGCTCCAAAGGACAGGATGCCGCCGTCGCCAAACAGCAGCGCCTGCAGTGCCAGTGCGACCGAAACCGCAATGGCCGCGGCCTCGGGGCCCAGCAGCAGCGCGATGAGTGCGCCGCCGACGGCGTGACCCGTGGTGCCGCCGGGCAGCGGCACGTTAAACATCATGAGCAAGAAGGAGAACGCAGCGCAGATGCCCAGGAAAGCCATGTGCTCGCGATCGAGCGTGGCGCGTACCTTTTTGATGCAATGGACCCAAACGGGCACCATCGCCACCGCCATGACGGCATCGGTCTGCGGGGACAGGTAGTTGTCTGGAATGTGCATATACGCCTCCCGGTTGTCGGCGCACGGAATTGCAACGCCGCCTGAATCACCTTGTCAGTGTTACGTATTGTCAGATTCGTAACACGCCGCGGGCTATCATAGCAAAACGGCGCGCTGCCGACAAAGCAGCACGCCGTTATGTAATGCGCGTGTCATATATGCAGGCTCAGCAGTGCCTTATACCGAGCATAGCAATCACGTAGGACTCGGCGGCAGCCACCGCTGGCCTATACCCAGCGCAAGCCCTAGCCGCGGACCTCGCCGTTTACGCCCTTGCACACCTTGGTGACGATCTTCTGGTGCGCCTTTTCGACCTCTTCGCTGGTGAGCGTGTGGTCATCGGAGCGATACGTAAGCGCAAAGGCCATGGACTTCTTGCCCGCTCCGATGCGGACCGGATCGCGGTAGACGTCGAACAGGCGCACGCCCTCGAGCAGCTTGCCGCCGGCACTCGTAATACGACGCTCAAGATCCTCGCAGGTCACAGTGTTGTCGACCACGATAGCAAGGTCGTGCTCAACGGCCGGGTACTGCGAGAACTCGCGGTAGTTCTCCTGGTTGCGGGCGCCCTTGATCAGCTTGTCCAAGTCGAGCTCAAAGGCAACGACGACCTCGTCGATGCCCATGGCCTCGCGCGCCTTGGGGTGGATCTCGCCGACCCAGCCCAGCACGGTGCCGCCGGACAGAACCTCGGCCGCACGACCCGGCTGCAGGAAGGCATAGCCCTCGCCCTCGACGGGACGGAAGCGAACCTTCTCGATGCGCAGCTGGGCGAGCAGCTCCTCGACGATGCCCTTGCCAAAGAAGAAACGCAGCTTACGGTACTTCATGTTCCAAGACCGCTCGCTCCACTGGCCCGAAAGCACGCCCGCCACAGACTTGGTCTCCTTGGGCAGGCTGGCGTTCTCGCGACCGTGGAACAGGCTGCCGACCTCGTACAGATGCACGTTGGGCGTACCGTGGGCCTCGTTGTAGGCCACGGACTGCAGCAAGCCCGGAAGCAGCGAGCGACGCATCTCGGTCTGCTCGGCGACCAACGGGTTCATGAGCACCACGGGGCAACCGCGGCCCTCGGTGGACATGCCGATCTTCTCTAGGTCGCCCGGGGCGGCAAAGCCAAAGGTCGTGGTCTCGTTGAGGCCGCAGGCGCGCAGGATCTCGCCGACCTTGCGGGTGAGCTTCTGCTCACGGGTCAGGCCGCCGATGTGGTTCTTGGCAGCCGGGATGGTCGCCGTCACGCGGCCCATGCCCCACAGGCGCAGGACCTCCTCGATCAGATCGATCTCGCGCGGCAGGTCGGGGCGGAAGCTCGGCGGAGTGACCATAAAGTCCTCGCCGTCGCGCTCGACGGTGCAGCCCAGGCGGGTGAGCGAGCGCTCGATAAAGTCGGACTCGATGTCGGCACCGCAGATGGCGTGCACGCGGGCCAGGCGCAGCTTGATGCTGTCGATGGTCTTGGGCGCGGGGAACACGTCCACATAGCCGGGAGCGACCTCGCCGCCGGCGATCTCCTCAATCAGCGCGCAGGCAATGTTGGCAACATCCACGCAGCCGGTCTCGTCAACCTGGCGCTCAAAGCGAATGGAGGCGTCGGAGATCAGCGACAGATCGCGGCTGGTGTGCGAGGTGCGACCGGCGTTGAAGCAGGCGCTCTCGACCATCACATCGACGGTATCGTCCTCGATCTCGGAATCCATGCCGCCCATGACACCGGCCAGCGCCACGGGACGCTCGCCGTCGGTGATGAGGCCCATGCCGGCATCGAGCACACGCTCCTCGCCGTCGAGCGTCGTGAACTTCTCGTCCTGCTGGGCGGCGCGAACCACCACGCGGCGCCTGCCATCGCGCTCGGCAAAGGTGTCCAGGTCAAAGGCGTGCAGCGGCTGACCGGTGAGCATCATCACATAGTTGGTGATGTCGACGATATTGTTGTGCGGGCGCACGCCCAGGGCGTTAAGGCGCTTGACCATCCAGTCGGGCGACGGGCCGACCTTCACGTTGCGCACGATGCGAGCGACGTAGCGGTCGCACAGGCCCTCGTCGGCAATCTCGACCGAAAGCTCGTCGTCGGTCGCGCGGCCGGTCTCCGCCTTGATAGCGGGCAGCTCAACGTGGAAATCGCGATCGAAGATGGCGCCGGTCTCGCGGGCCATGCCGATCATGGACAGGCAGTCGGGACGGTTGGGCGTGATCTCACAGTCGAGCACGGTGTCGCTCGAGCCCACGTACTCGGCAAACGGCATACCGCAGGGCGTGTCCTCGGGCAGAATCATGATGCCGGAGTGGTCGCCGCCCAGGCCGAGCTCGCGCGCGGAGCAGTTCATGCCCATGGACACGACGCCGCGAAGCTTGCTCTTCTTGATCTTGACGTCGCCGGGCAGGACAGCGCCGATCATGGCCGTGACGATGTGGTCACCAGCCTCGAAGTTCTGCGCGCCGCAGACGATCTGCAGCGGGGCGGGGTTGCCATCGGCGTCGAGGTTCTTGTCGCCCACGTCGACCGAGCACACATACATGTGGTCGCTATCGGGGTGCGGGGTCTTGGTGAGCACCTTGGCGGTCACCACGTGGTCGAAGGACTCGCCCACGGTGTCGATCGCCTCGACCTCGGTACCGGTACGGATATATTCGTCCGAAAGGGTCTTGGGATCCTCCGGAATATCGATCATGGTCTTGAGCCAGTCGTAAGAAACGCGCATCTAACTGGTCTCCTTTCATAAATGCGGCTTTGAGCCGGAAACTGCAACTAAGAAGAAAGCGTTCTAGAACTGGTTCAAGAACCTCATGTCACCAGTCATCAACGTGCGCAGGTCGGGCAGGTCGTAGCGCAGTGCCGCGACGCGCTCGGCGCCAATACCAAAGGCGAAGCCGGTGTACTTCTCGGGGTCGATGCCGCAGTTGATCAGGACGTTGGGGTCGACCATACCGCAGCCCAGGATCTCGATCCAGCCGCTGTGCTTGCAGAAGTTGCAGCCCTTGCCGCCGCACACGTGGCAGCTCACGTCCACCTCGCAGCTGGGCTCGGTGAAGGGGAAGAAGTGCGGGCGGTAACGCGTCTTGCGATCCTCGCCAAACATGCACTTAACAAAGTAGTCGAGCGTGCCCTTAAGATCGCCAAAGGTGATGCCCTCGTCGACGACCAGGCCCTCAATCTGGTTGAACTGCGGCAGGTGGCAGGCGTCGGCCGTGTCGGGACGGTAGACGGTGCCCGGGCAGATCATGTAGATGGGCGGCTTCTGCGACTCCATGGTGTGGATCTGCACGCCCGAGGTCTGGGTGCGCAGCAGCACGTCGGACTCACCGTGAGCGTGAGCCTCGGGATGCGCGACGCTGCCGGGGTTGTTGTCGACCACATAGAACGTGTCGCGAGCCGAGCGGCTCGGGTGATCCATGGGCGCGTTGAGCGCGGTGAAGTTGTAGTAGGAAGTATCGACCATGGGGCCGGACTCGACGGTGTAGCCGATGCCGCAGAAGATGTCCTCGGCCTCCTCGATGATCTGCTTGATCAGGTGCTGGTGACCGATCTGCGGACGGATGCCCGGCAGCGTGATGTCGACGGCCTCGTGCTCGAGTGCGTGCTTGAGGGCGGCGGCCTTCATCTCGGTGGTGCGCTCGTCGAGCATGCCCTCGATCAGCTGGCGCATCTCGTTGGCGCGTTTGCCCATCATGGGACGATCCTCGGGGGCGAGCTTGCCCATCATGCGCATCAGGCCGGTGATACGGCCCTTGCGACCGAGCAGCTCAACGCGCGCAGCCTCGAGCTTGGCGGCGTCGTCGGCGCTAGTGACGAGCTCCTTGGCCTCTTCCTCGAGTTTGACCAGATCATCAATCAGACTCATGTCTTCCCTTTCGTCTCTCGCGCATCTCGCTTGCCGGGGCGGCTAGCACCCGATAGCTGCGGATGCGCGGCCCGGTTCGGTAACAAAAAACCGCCCTCGGGCATGTGCATTGCCCAAGGACGGTTGAATTCCGCGGTACCACCTTGTTTGACCCGGCGGATGTCTGGCCCGCCGTGCCCACTCTGCGCCCCTTGTCGCGAGGCTCACGGCTTCCCTACTGGGGCTTCGCTGCCACCGGCCGCGCGCCCGTTGAGGTCGCTGCTCGGGAGTGAACGCTTGGCCCTTGCCACCGCAGGAAGGCTTGCAGCCCATGACCTTCCCTCTCTTGCCGGCGACGCGACGGGCAAAACCCTCTCCGTCAACGCATTGGGCTATAGGATAACACATTTCGCGAGCGCATCGCCGCGTTCCGTTTTGTTCGCGCTGGGTACAAGGCAGGTAGCTGTGCAAACTGGCCGTGCACCCGTCTGCGGCGCTCGGCCTGCGAGATTAAGGATGCGGTATGGGAAAGAAACTCGATAAGAAGGCCAAGGCCGCCGTGGCAAAGGCTGCCAAGGGCGTCAAGGCCGCTAAAGTCGACAAGGCCGTCAAAAAGTTCCGCAAACTCGAGGGCAAGCTGTGGACTCGCGAGTACCTGCTCAAGATTGCCGAGTTCGATGGAGCGACGATTGCTCCTGCCAACGGCGCTGCCGCCCGTGCCGACGCCATGGGCACGCTTGCCGGCGAACATCACAAGCTACTGACCAGCGAGAAGTCCGTTGAGCTCGTACGCTCGTTAGCGCGCGAGACGGTTGCAGGCGGACACGTAGACGACCCGCAGCTGCTCGACGAGATCCGCGTGCTCGGCCGCGACCAGCGCGAGGCAAGCGTTATTCCTACCGAGGAGGCCGAAGCCTGGACCAGGCTCACCTGCGAGGCCGACGCCGTGTGGCACAAGGCCAAGACGGCCAACGACTGGGCGAGCTTTGAGCCCTATGTGGATAGAATCGTCGCCCAACTTAAGCATCAGGCCGAACTCATGGACCCCAAGCGCGACCCATACGACGTTTGGCTCGACCAGTACGAGCGCGGCCTTTCTGCCGAGAGCTTCGACGCGTTTTGCGAGGAGGTCAAGGCCACGGTCGTGCCGCTCGTGCACGCCATCGGCGAGCGCGGCCAGCAGCCCGCTGCCGACTTTTTGCACGCCCGCGTGCCCGAGGCCGCCCAGCGCGCCATGAGCTTCGACCTGATGAAGCTCGTCGGCCTGAACCTGGACGACACCACGCTTGCCTTTACCGAGCACCCGTTTAGCGAGGGCTTTGCCGTGGGTGACGCGCGCATCGCGACACACATCTACGAGGACGATTGCATCTCCAACGTCTACAGCATCATCCACGAGGCGGGGCACACCATGTACGAGCTGGGCGTCAATCCCGCCTATGCGCGCACCTGCCTGGAGGGCGGCACCTCCATGGGCATCCACGAGAGCCAGAGCCGCTTCTTTGAGAACACCGTGGGCCGCAGCCGTGCCTTTATGGGACCGCTGCTCGAGGTGCTGCGCCGCCACGCACCCGAGGTCTACGGCGACGTCGACGAGGACACGCTCTACCACGCCGTGAACATCGCGCAGCCTTCGCTGATCCGCACCGAGGCCGACGAGCTCACCTATCCGCTGCACGTTATGGTGCGCTACGAGATCGAGCGCATGCTGTTTACCGGCGAGGCCACGGCCAAGGACATCCCCGCGCTTTGGAATCGCTTTATGGATGAGTACCTGGGCATTCCCGTTCCCGACGACACGCACGGCTGCCTACAGGATACGCACTGGAGCGGCGGCTCGTTTGGCTACTTCCCCACCTATGCGCTGGGCAGCGCCTACGACGCCATGTTTGTGCCGGCCATGTGCCGCGACGGTGTCGACCTCAACGGCGCCTGTGCGAGCGGCGACCTGACACCCGTCCGCGCCTGGCTGGGCGAGCACATTTGGCAGTGGGGCCGCGCCAAGGACGCGCCGGAGCTCATCAAGGGCGCGTGCGGCATGGCGTTCGATGCCCGCTACTACTGCAGCTACCTGCAGGACAAGTTCACCACGCTCTACGAGCTGTAAGGCATAACCGACACGTCAACGCAAAGGGGACGCCGCGGAACCAATCCGCGGCGTCCCCTTTCCACCTAGTTGTTTAAGAACGTCCCCAATGACTACCTTACAGAGCTTCCAGCGCGGCGGCGATGCGCTTCATGGCGGCATCGGCGGATGCTTGGTCGGGCGCCTCGGCCAGCACGCGGATAACCGACTCGGTTCCGCTCTTGCGCACGAGCACGCGGCCCTCGCCTGCCAGTGCAGCCTCGGCCTCGGCGATGGCGTTCTGCACGCCCATATTCTCGAGCGCGGCGTCCTTGTCCGCCACGTGCACGGCCACCTGCGCCTGTGGCAGCAGCTTGCACGGAGCCGTGAGCTGCGAGAGCGTCTCGCGCTCGGCACGAATCACTTCCATCACGCGCAGCGAGGTCATAATGCCGTCGCCCGTGCGCTCGATATCGCCAAAGATCGTATGGCCCGTCTGCTCGCCGCCCAGGCTGTAGCCGCCCTCGCGCATCTTGGCATACACGTGACGGTCGCCCACGCCGCTGGTCACGGCACTCAGGCCGGCAAGCTCCAACGACTTGATCAGGCCAAAGTTGCTGGCGATCGTCGGCACCACGGTACCGCCCGAGAGACGCCCGTGCTTGTTCAGGTACACACCGCACACGTACAGGATCTGGTCACCGTCGACCACGCGGCCGCGCTCGTCCACGGCCAGGCAGCGGTCGGCATCGCCATCGTAGGCAAAACCCACATCCAGGCCCTGCTCCACCACGTGTCGCTGCAGGCGCTCAATATGCGTAGAGCCGCAGTCGACATTGATGTTAAAGCCGTCGGGCGCGGCATTGATCACGCGCACATCGGCGCCCAGTGCGTCGAACACCGGCTTGGCCACCGAGGATGCCGAGCCGTTGGCGCAGTCGATACCGATCTTGACGCCCTGCAGCGAAAAGTTCGCGCTGGCGATGAGCGAAGCAATGTAGCGGTTGCGACCCTGCATGTAGTCCACCGTGGCGCCGATGTGGTTGCCCGTTGCCAGCGGCACCTCGCTCTTGCCATCGATATAGTCCTCGATGAGCTCCAGTACGTCCTCGTCCATCTTAAAGCCGTCGCTGTTGACTAGCTTAATGCCGTTATCGCAAAACGGGTTGTGGCTCGCGCTGATCATGATGCCGCAATCGAAGCAGCC
>CAUBTS010000033.1 GCA_958438955.1 uncultured Collinsella sp. | reverse complement strand
CACGCGCACACCTTGGTTGATCGCACGCTCAAAGCTCATAAGCTCGGCGCCCGAACGCCCCCGCAGATACGCGTCGGTAAACCCACGGTTAAACGACCTTCCCAGCTCGCGCTCAAGCTCTTCCACGGCACCGGGGTCCCACGCGCCGTCGCACAGCATATCGAGTGCCCGGCGCCACACCCGCACCACGTTGAATACGTAATCGGGGTTCTTCATGCGCCCCTCGATCTTGAGCGACGCCACGCCGGCATCTACAAGCTCGGGCAGATGCGCAATACCCAGATAGTCGCGCGGGCACAGCAGGCGATCTCCCTCGACGGCGACAACGCTCTGCCCCGCCTCGTCCACCAGGTCGTACGCCAGACGGCACGGCTGCGTGCAGTCGCCGCGCATCGCCGAGCGCCCACGCCGCAGGGCCGAGAACTCGCACGCCCCCGAATAGCCGATGCAAATCGCACCGTGGCAGAATACCTCGATGGGCACGCCCGTGACACATAGCGCCGCAATCTCGTCGACCGTCAGCTCGCGTGCCGTCGTCACGCGCTCGACCCCCAACTCGTCGGCCGCCAGCCTCACGGCGCCTTCGCTATGAACGCCCGCCTGCGTAGACAGGTGAATCTCGACCCCGGGAATCGCCGCGCTCAGCGCGCAGGCCAACCCGGCATCGGCGACAATCAGAGCATCGGCGCCCAGCTCCAGTGCATGGGCTCCCAACGCCACCGCGTCAGACAACTCATCGTCAAACACGAACACGTTGAGCGTCACGTACACACGCACGCCATGGACATGCGCCACAGCACAACCGCGCGCAAACTCGTCGTCGGTAAAACCGTGCGCACTCACGCGGGCGTTAAAGCCGCCCAACCCCGCATAGATGGCATCGGCACCCGCGGCGATGGCCGCAAGCATCTGGTCGAGTCCGCCCGCCGGCGCCAGCAGCTCGGGCAGCACCGCACCGGCAGCATCCAATCCAGTCTCGTATTGTCCGCTCGGCCCCATCGCCCGAATCGCCATCGACAAACTCCTTACCAAGGTATGCATTCACTCTGAAAAATGCCGTCTTCCAGCATACACGAGGCCTCGCGCGCCCCGTTTGGTTTATCGTGTAATAACTTATGTCCATCCTGCCCCGACGGCACATCCACCGTCCGGCACGACATACCTGGAGGTCAATATATGGGTCCTCGCCAACGACAGGGACGCAGCCGTTCAAAGACGCATGCCCTGCCCATAATCCTGCTCTCGTTTTTGGGCTTTCTGCTGATTGCGGGCGTGGCATTTGGTATCGGCATGGTCGGCAACGTCAACCGCTGGCTGTCCGATCTGCCCGACTACACCGACGCCAACGCGTATCTGGTGAGCGAGCCCACCGAGATCGTCGACTGCAACGGCAACAAGATCGCAAGCTTCTACACGCAAAACCGCAAGTCCATCACCAAGGACGAGGTCTCCCCCTACGTGCTGCAGGGCACCGTTGACGTCGAGGACGAGCGCTTCTACGAGCACGGCGGTATCGACCTGTGGGGTATCGCGCGTGCTGCGGTGGCAACCCTCGGCGGCGGACACGAAGGCGCCTCGACTATCACCCAGCAGCTGGTGCGCAACACCATCCTGCAGGAGGAGCAGTTCGACTCGACCATCGAGCGTAAGGTGCGCGAGGCCTACATCGCCGTCAAGATGGAGGATATGTACTCCAAAGACGAGATCCTCATGATGTACCTCAACACCATCTATTACGGCCACGGCGCCTACGGTATCGAGGCCGCCGCCGAGACCTACCTATCCAAGAGCGCCGCCGACCTCACCCTCAGCGAGGCCGCGCTGTTGATCGGCCTTCCCAACTCGCCCTCGCAGTACGACCCCACGGTCAACCCCGACCTGGCGCTGTCCCGTCGCAACAAGGTCCTCGACAACATGTTGCGCCTGGGCCACATCACGCAGGAGGAGCACGATGCCGCACAGGCCGAGCCCATCACCCTCAACGTGACCGAGATTTCGGGCAGCGGCGTAGACGTATACTCGCAGCCCTACTTTGTCGCCTATGTTAAGCAGCTGCTGGAGCAGGAGTTCTCGACCGACGTGCTCTTTAAGGGCGGCCTGACCGTCAAGACCACCATCGACCCCACGATGCAGCAGGTGGCAGAGAATGCCGTCCGAGAGCAGCTCGACACGCTCTCGCTCGACGGCCTGGACATGGGCATGGTCGTCGTCGACCCCAAGACCGGCTACATCAAGTGCATGGTGGGCGGCTACGACTACAACGCCGACGAGAACCACGTAAACCATGCCACGGCCAAGCGTCCCGTCGGCTCCACCTTTAAGGCCTTTACGCTGGCAACTGCCATCCAAAACGGCATGAACCCCAACGTCACCCTCAACTGCAACTCGCCGCTCAAGGCCAAGGGCACCACGACCGAGGTCCAAAACTACGCCAACCATAGCTATGGCAACATCACGCTTAAGCAGGCGACGGCATACTCCTCCAACACCGGCTACATCCAGGTGGCGGAAGCCGTCGGCAACAGCAAGATCATCTCGCTCGTCAAAAAGCTCGGCATCGATCCCGCCAAGGACAACATCGAGGACGTTCCCGTCATGACCCTCGGCACCGGCTCGATCTCGCCGCTCGAGATGGCCGCCGCCTACGCGACGTTTGCCAACGGCGGCTACTATCGCCAGCCGATCGCCATCACCGAGATTGACTCTCGTACCGGTTCGGTGCTGTACCAGCACACCGACAATCCCTCACAGGTGCTTACCGAGGGCGAGGCCGCCGCGGTCACCGATGTTCTGTCCGGCGTCATGCAGGGCGGCGGTACGGGTGCTGCCGGTGCCCTGAGCGTCAACCAGCCCTATGCCGGCAAAACGGGCACCACCGACAACACCACCAACCTGTGGTTCTGCGGCTATACCCCGCAGCTGGCGTGCGCCCTGTGGACCGGCTATTCCGCGGGCGAGATTCCCATCCAAAAATACGGCACAGACCTGCTGGGCGACAGCACCAACCTGCCTGTCTTTAAGCGGTTTATGAACACCGTTCTGACCGGTACCGAGCGCGAGGAGTTTGCGACCGGAACGGCGCCCACCTACAAGAACAACAGCGTCTGGAAGTTCTACGGCACCAACAACACCAAGAAGACGGAGAACGACGACAAGGACGAGAACGAGGACGAAGAGGAAACCACAACGACGACAACGACGACCACGACCACCGAGACCACGGGCGGCGACACCACCGGCGGCACCGGTACGACCGGTGGCTCGACGGGCGGCTCCACTGGTGGTTCGACCGGCGGCGATGGCGGCACGCCTACGCCTACGCCTACGCCCACTCCCGACCCCTCGCCCACGCCTGACGATACGGTCGGCTAGAAATTCATCCAGCCATAAGCAACAAGGCCCCCGAGCAGCTTATTAAACTGCTCGGGGGCCTTTTTAGTTTAAAGCGACCTGATGGGCGATCTTTATACCGGCAGACAAAAAGGGGGTACCGACCAACGTCGATACCCCTTACAAGCCACTATGTCAGCGCGCACAGTGCCGAGCGCACGACCCGCACGCCTACTTGCGAGAATTGCTCAGCTTATTGATCAGCGCCTCAAGACGCTCGCCGTCCTCGGCCGTCTGGGCAATAACCAAAATCGTATCGTTGCCGGCAAGCGAGCCAAGCACATCGGGCAGCTCTGCCGCATCAACAGCGGCGGCGATGCCGGAAGCCGTACCAGGCTGAGCCTTGATCATAACCAGATTATCGGTGCGCAGAACGCCCGTTACGAGCTCAGAAACCATACGCTGCAGGTGCAGGTCCTCTGCCAGAACATAGATGCCCTCAGGGAGCTTACGCAGCCCCATATCGGCAATATCGCGAGAGACAGTCGCCTGCGTGCAATCAAAGCCCATAGCGCGGAGCTCATCGACCAGCACGCGCTGCGTGCGGACGTCCTTATTGCGCACAATATCTCTAATGGCATCCTGGCGCCCATTGCGTTTTTTAGCCATACAAACCCTCTCTCCAAAAGATGGCGGAGACAATCAATCAGTGATTGAATAGTTTAACGCTATTTGAAGGCTTTTGTGTATAAGAACGCATTTCGAAACAATTCTATGCAAATTTGTTTCGAAATGAGCCGTTTAGGCGGTTTTTGCGCCCGTCCGGTTAAGAAAAGCTGCCAGATGCGTACACATCACGCAGCGCATGGGCTTGGCGCTGGCGATCGGCCCAAACAACAGACCGAGTCCCCGATGGTTGTCCTTGAGCGCGGCGACCATCTGACGGGTTCGAGGCGCCTCGAGCATATCACGCATGCGGGCGGAACGCTCAATTGACGACACCCCATGCGGGCTCAGACACAAATTCTCGATGCAGGCGACCAGTCCGGCAAAGTAGAACTTTTGGCTTGCCAGCTTGAGCCGACCACCGCTATCTGCTTCCGAGAGTGAGTCCGCAAGCTCGTCGAGCGCTCGAGTGTCATCGGATATCCTGGCATACATGGTGGGATCAAAGGCATCTGTAAGCTTAGGTGCCACCGCGTGGAAACAAGCGTCGCCGCAGCCGGACACGAATCGTGCCTGCGAGAGCGCATAAGCCATAAACTCAACCGTACGATACGCCTTGCCGCGCGACAGGCATGCCTCAAACAGCGAGCGGCTGTACATCACGCCAGAGGTCTGAGCGACTAGGCCGCCTAAAATCAACTGAGGCAGCCCGGCCACCATCGAAGATTTGCTATCAATGGAAATATGAGTAGCATCCAAGACGCGCGAATGGCGCTCTCGATGTGCATCATAGCGGTCGAGCGACACCGTGGGGAACACCATGTCTGCCGCTGTATCGCACGCGATATCGACCATCTTGGAAAGGGACTGCGGAGCAAGCCACTCATCGGCGTTCATAGCGATGATTTGAGAGCCACGCGAGGCAGCAAAACCGGCACGAAGACAAGCACCGCGCTTCGCGTCCTCGACGTCAATCAAATCAATATGGATGTCTCTGTCGGCAGCAACTTGAAGCGAATGGCGCACACCGGGCGCAGCATCGCGGCAGACAACGACAATCTGCAAATCGTAGAGGTCTTGGTTCTGGATACTCTCGAGCGCACGCATCGCATAGCTGGGCGAACCTTCTACCACAAGGATCACCGAAAGTCGCGGATGCGAGCCACGTCGAACCAAGTTATCCGTCCTCTCGACAGCAATGAACCAAACCGTGGTTCATGGTACACCCCGGCAATAAAAGCAATGAGACACCGGTTGTATTGCACGCCAAGAACAGATGTTGCACACGCGCAGCCCACAGATGACGGGTGTCGACGCACGACGCGTCGAGCCCTCCCCTAGTCGAGCACGACAAGCTCGGCGGGATCGTAATCCACGCCCATAAACGTAAGGCCGCAGGCAGGAGCCGTGGGGCCCGCAGCGGTACGGTCGCAAGCATCGATGACCTCGCGCATCCACTCGGGTTCACGGCGATGCATGCCAATCTCGACAAGCGTGCCCACGATCGTGCGGACCATCGAATGCAGAAACGCATTGCCCTCGATGGTAAACGTCAGGATGTCCTCGCCAAACGCAACCTCATGGCCAAACTCGGCACGCATCACGCAGCGGTGCGTGGGCTTGCCCACAGCAGACGCCACCTTGCAAAAGCTCTTGAAGTCCTGCTCGCCCAGCAGCGCGGGACAGGCCGCAGACATCGCCTCAACATCCAATGAGTAGCGATGCCACCACACCGCACCGCGCGAAAGCACAGGGCGCGCGTCGCGATCGGCAATACGATACGTATACGTACGGGAACGCGCATCAAAGCGTGCAGAAAAGCCTTTACGGGCCTTGTAGACCTCGTTTATGGCGATATCTTTGGGCAGGAGGGCATCCATAGCCCTCAGCCACCTACGGCGCGTACACGCGAGCTCAGCGTCCGTTACGGGAACGCTGATGTACTGAGCCACGGCATGCACGCCGGCATCGGTACGCCCCGCACACGTCAGGTCGATCGGGCGGCGCAGGAGCGTCTCGATAGCGCGGCGCAACTCGCCCGCAACCGTCGTCTGACCGGGCTGCTCGGCAAAGCCGCTGTAGGACGAGCCATCGTAGGCCACGCGGAAAACGAGCGTGGCATCGAGCTCAGGAATCGAATTGAAATCAGACGGCGCGGTCATGGACGCTCCCAACAAACAGGCAATGGCATTTCGACAAAAAAAGAGGGGTACGCGAACGTACCCCTCGAATATAGCCTATGCAGACGGATTGTCTACTCAGCGGTCTCCTCAGCAGGAGCCTCCTCGGCAGCCTCGACCTTCTTGGGAGCAGCGGCCTTCTTGGGGGCCGGAGCAGCCTTCTTAGCCTTAGGCGTGCAAGGCTCGGTGACGAGCTCCATGATAACGATGGGAGCGTTGTCGCCCTTGCGGTTACCGAGCTTCATGATGCGGGTGTAACCGCCGTTGCGGTCCTGCCACATGCCCTGAGCAGCCTTGTCGAAGATCTCGGCAACGAGCTGCTTATCGCCGAGCTTGGCGATAGCCAGACGACGAGAGTGCAGGTCGCCCTTCTTGGCCCAGGTGATGATCGGATCGACGACCGAACGCAGCGCCTTAGCGCGGGTCTCGGTGGTCTTGATGCGGTCGTTCTCGAAGAGGGCCTTAGCAAGGCTCTTCTTCATGGCCTTGGTGTGGCTCGCATCGGTGCCGAGCTTCAGGCCCTTCTTAACGTTATGACGCATGGTCTAGTTTCTCCTCAAATATGCGAAGCATTAAGCCTTCAGGCTCAGGCCCATGGACTCAAGCTTGTCCTTCACTTCCTCGATCGACTTAACACCGAAGTTACGGATGTTGAGCAGATCGTTCTCCGAGAACTCAACGAGCTGACGGACCGAGTGAATGCTGGCGCGCTTAAGGCAGTTGTAAGAACGGACGGAAAGGTCCAGATCCTCGATCTGCTTGTCCAGCTCAGCGTTGTCGTTGGTGACCTCGGGAGCGAAGATCGAAGCCTCCTCCTCGACCTCGGGGGTCTCGGCAAGGTTCATAAAGGCAGCCATATGCTGGTTAATGATATTGGCAGCCTGGACCACGGCGTCGCGCGGGGCGATGGAGCCGTTGGTCTCGATCTCGAGGACAAGGCGGTCGTAGTCGGTGTGCTGACCGACACGGCAAGCCTCAACGAGCTTGGCGCAACGGGAAACCGGCGAGTACAGCGAGTCGACGTGGATCACACCGATGGGATCGTTGTCGCGTTTGTTGGCCTCGCCAGAAACATAGCCGCGGCCATAGCCGATGCGCATGCTCATGGTGAGATGGCCACCCTCGGTGAGCGTAGCGATGTGCTGCTCGGGGTTGACCAGCTCAAACTCGGACGGAATAAAGAAGTCCGCACCGGTGACCTCGCAGGGGCCGTCAACCGAAATGGTGGCGGTCGCCTCGTCGGTCGTGCCGAGAGCCCTGAAGACAAGACCCTTGACATTCAGGACGATGTCGGTGACATCCTCGACCATGTTAGGGATGGTCATGAACTCGTGCTGCGCGCCATCGATCTGAATAGCCTCGACGGCGGCACCCTCGAGCGAGGACAGAAGAACGCGACGAAGGGAGTTACCCAGCGTATCGCCGTAGCCACGCTCGAGCGGCTCGACGGAGACACGAGCAGACGTCTCGTTGATCTCTTCGACCTGAACCTGAGGCCTAATGAATTCTGACATGTATTACCTCCAGCCTCAGCAGCCCGGATGGACTACTTAGAGTAGAGCTCGACGATGAGCTGCTCGTTGATATCACCGCTGATCTGCTCACGCGTCGGCAGAGCGAGCACGTTACCAGACAGCTTCTCGATATCGACCTCGAGCCAGCCAGGGACCTCAAAGCGCTCGGAGGAAATCAGGGCCTCCTTGATGGGGAGGAGGTCACGGAACTTCTCGCCGACAGCGACGACGTCGCCGGCCTTGACGCGGTAGGACGGGATGTCCACGCGCTTGCCGTTCACGGTGAAGTGACCGTGACGGACGGACTGACGAGCCTCTTTGCGGGTGCGGGCGAAGCCAAGACGGAAGACGACGTTGTCGAGGCGAGACTCAAGAATGATCATGAGGTTCTCACCGGTGACGCCGTTCATCTTACGGGCCTTGTTGAAGTAGCCGTGGAACTGCTTCTCCAGAACGCCATAGATGAACTTGACCTTCTGCTTCTCGCGCAGCTGCATGCCGTACTCAGATTCCTTGCGACGGCGCTTGGGCTGACGGATAGATTCCTTCTTGCTGCTGTAACCGAGCTCAGCGGGATCGATCCCGAGCTGACGGCAGCGCTTAAGAACAGGAGTCCTGTCGATTGCCATATTGATACGATCCTTTCAGTTACACGCGGCGACGCTTCTTGGGGCGGCAGCCGTTGTGCGGAATGGGGGTCTTGTCCTGGATGCTCGAGACCTCGAGGCCAGCAGCCTGGAGGGAGCGGATGGCGGTCTCACGACCGGAACCGGGGCCCTTGACGAAGACGGAAACCTTCTTCATACCGTGCTCCATGGCCTGCTTGGCAGCAGCCTCGGCAGCCATCTGGGCAGCGAACGGCGTGGACTTACGGGAGCCCTTGAAGCCCACCTGGCCAGCCGACTTCCAGGAAATGACGTTGCCCTGGGGATCGGTGATCGAAACGATCGTGTTGTTGAACGTAGAACGAATGTGAGCCTGGCCCACGGAAATGTTCTTACGGTCCGCGCGCTTCAGACGGGCAGCGCGAACGTTCTTCTTAGCAGTAGCCATCTATCTAGCGCTCCTTATTTCTTCTTCTTAGCACCGATCTGACGCTTCGGGCCCTTGCGGGTACGAGCGTTAGTGTGGGTGCGCTGGCCGCGGACCGGGAGGCCCTTGCGGTGACGAAGGCCGCGGTTGCAGCCGATGTCCATAAGGCGCTTGACGTTCTGGTTGCGCTCACGGCGGAGGTCGCCCTCAACCATGATCTGGTTCTTATCAATATAATCGCGGATGGCGTTAACCTCATCCTCGGTGAGGTCCTTAACGCGCGTATCCACGTTAACGTTGCACTCGACGCAGATCTTCGTCGCAGTGGTGCGGCCGATGCCGTAAATGTAGGTCAGACCGATCTCAACGCGCTTCTCACGCGGGAGGTCGACACCATTAATACGGGCCAACGTAGTCTCCTCTCTTAACCCTGACGCTGCTTATGACGGGGGTTCTCGCAAATGACGAGGACCTTGCCATGGCGCCTAATGATTTTGCACTTATCGCACATCTTCTTGACCGAAGGACGTACCTTCATCGTTCTTCCTTTCGGTAGCGCTCAAACTACTTCCCTACTATCTACTCGCCCAGCCGCAGGCGTTTAAAACTATGGCTGGTCTTCACACACAATCCGACCGTAGGTTGAGCTAAGCCTGCAGCCGGAAATGGAGTGCGTGTATGCGTGCCGCTATTTATAGCGATAGGTGATGCGGCCGCGGGTCAGGTCATACGGGGAAAGCTCCACGACAACCCTGTCACCGGGGAGAATGCGGATGTAATTCATTCGGATCTTGCCAGAAATGTTGCACAGAACCGAATGACCGTTCTCGAGCTCGACCTTAAACATGGCATTGGGCAGCGGTTCCTTTACCGTACCCTCGAGCTCAATTGCGTCTTCCTTCTTCACAAGCAATCATCTTTCTCTAGAAAACGACAGCGATTGAGTATTCTACAACACGTATGCACGCATCGTAATAACTTCGTAATGGCTCCACAACTAAGTGGAACTTGTTACATTTCTCCGCCTTGGAGCGAACACCAAGCACCTTGGGCATCCGTGGTGAGAATCACAGGACCGTCATTGGTAATGGCGACGGTGTTCTCGTAGTGCGCAGCGGGCAGGTGGTCGTTGGTCGTGACGATCCAACCGTCGGAGCCCGTGCTCACATGGTTGGAACCCATCGTAACCATCGGCTCGATGGCAATGACCATGCCGGCCTGGAGGCGAACGCCCCTCCCCTTCTTTCCATAGTTAGGAACGTTGGGGTCCTCGTGCATCACGCGGCCAATGCCATGGCCCACATAATCACGAAGCACGCCGTAACCGTGAGACTCGGCGAGGGACTGAACGGCATAACCGACGTCCCCGATATGGTTACCGGGAACAGCCTGCTCGATGGCAGCCTTAAGGCAATCGCGCGTGATCTCGCACAAAGCCTTGGCTTCGGGCGTGGGGGTGCCGACGAAAAACGTCCAAGCGTTATCGCCGACCCAACCGTCGACAACGGCTCCCGTATCGATGGAGATGATATCGCCATCGCGCAGGATCATGTCGGGGTTGGGAATACCGTGGACCACGGCATCGTTGATCGATGCGCAAATGGTCCCCGGGAACCCGCCGTAACCCTTAAAGGCCGGGGTGCCACCATGCATGCGGATAATCTGCTCCGCGAGCTGATCGAGCTCAAAAGTCGAAACGCCGGGGCGCACCATGGCTCCAACGTGGCGGAGCGCCATCTTAGATAGCGCTCCTGCCTTCTTCATCTGCTCGATTTGCGTTGCAGACTTAATCTTGATCATAGACCGAGAGCCTCTTTGACATCCCCGTACACGGTCTCGCGAGCCTGGTCACCGTTGACCGACTTGAGCAGACCTTGGCCACGATAGTAGTCGACGAGCGGGCTCGTGGACTTCTCGTAGACGTCGAGACGGTTCTTGATGGTCTCGGGCTTGTCGTCGTCGCGCTGATACATCTCGCCTGCGCACTTGGGGCAGGTGGCATCGGCAGCGGTGCCAGTGTAACCGCAGGCGCGGCAGGTGCGACGCGAAGACAGACGATCGATGATGACCTCGGGGGCCACATCGACCAGAAGGGCACAGTCGATCTCGCGACCCATGGCGGAGAGCTCGGAATCGAGCGTCACGGCCTGGGCGGTGTTACGCGGGAAGCCGTCGAGGATGAAGCCCTGCTGGGCGTCATCGGCGGCAAGGCGCTCCTTGACAAGGTCGATCACGAGCTGGTCGGGAACGAGCTCGCCAGCGTCCATGTACTTTTTAGCCTGAATACCAAGCTCGGTGCCACCCTTGACGGCAGCACGCAGCAGGTCGCCCGTGGAAATGTGAGCGACGCCAAACTCGGCGACGAGCTCCTGTGCGACGGTGCCCTTACCGGCACCCGGAGCTCCGAGCAATACGAGGTTCATGAGCAATCCTCCTCTAGCCTATTTAAAGAATCCATCGTAATCATACATCTTGATCTGGCCTTCGAGCTTATCGACCGTGTCGAGCACGACGCCGACCATGATGAGGATGGACGTGCCGCCAAAAGCCTGGATCAGATGGTTACCCGTGAAGGAGAAGATGATCGAAGGCACGATGGCGATGAGCGCCAAAAAGACAGCGCTGGGAAGCGTGATCTTGTTGAGCGCGTTCTTGATGTAGGCCGCGGTAGCCCTACCCGGACGCACGCCCGGAATAAAGCCGCCCTGCTTCTTAAGGTTGTCGGCCGTGTCATCGGGGTTGAACACCATGGAGGTGTAGAAGTAAGCGAAGAACACGATGAGAACAACATTAAGCACCCAGTTGAGCCAACCGGTCGAAAGCGCAGAGGCAACTGCCTGAATCCAGCCGATGCCGGGGAAGAACACGGCAATCTGAGCCGGGAAGTACAGCAACGCCGAAGCGAAGATGATCGGCACGACACCCGCGGTGTTGACCTTGATGGGCAGGTAGGTGGTCTGGCCACCCATCATGCGACGGCCCACGACGCGTTTGGCGTAGGAGACCGGGATGCGGCGCTGGCCGCGCTCAAGGAAAACAATCAGCGGGATAACCAGCAGGATGATGGCGCAGATGATCACCATGGTGATGATGCCACCGGCATTGCCCTCAGTGCTGGAGAAGATAGCCTGCGGCAGACCGGCCATGATGTTCGCGAAGATGATCAGCGACATGCCATTGCCGATACCGCGCTGGGTGATGAGCTCACCGATCCACATGATCAGCATGGCGCCTGCGGTGAGCGTACCGACGATCATGAGGTCGAAGATGATCTCGGGAGCGCCGGCACCGTTGAAGCTAATGCCGAAGCTCTTAAAGAGGAAGAGGTAACCCACGGAGTTGAGGATTGCCAGAGCCAGGGTGAGGTAACGCGAATACTGCGTAATCTTGGTCTGACCGACCTCGCCCTCGCGGGCAAGCTCATGCAGGGAAGGCACGACGGCCTGGAGCATCTGGAGGATGATCGAGCTGGTGATGTAAGGCATGATGCCCAGCGAAAACACCGACACATAGCTCAACGCGCCGCCAGAGAAAAGATTCAGGAGGGCCATAGCACCTGCGGCGACCGAATTGTTATCGGTCGAGAAAAGGCCCAGCATCCCCTGGAAGGGAATGCCGGGCACAGGAACGTGCGCACCAATGCGGTACACGACGAGCATAGCTATGGTAAAAAGAATCTTTTCGCGCAATTCTTTGATGCGGAAAGCATTCTTAAGACCATTTAGCACGGCAGCTCGACCTTTCCGCCGGCGGCCTCGATCTTGGCCTGCGCAGAAGCGCTGACTTTGTCGACCTTGACCGTGAACTTCTTGGTGAGCTCACCATTGCCGAGCACCTTGACGGGCTCGAACTCGCTCTTGGTGATGCGAGCGGCCTTAAGAGCGGCACCGTCGATCACAGCGCCGTCCTCGAACTTGCGCTCGAGACGCTCAACGTTAACGGCGGTGTACTCGATACGACGGGGGTTGCGGAAGCCCGGAAGCTTGGGCAGGCGCATAGCCAGCGGAGTCTGGCCACCCTCGAAGCCGGCACCCTTGGTGCCGCCAGAGCGGGAACCCTGGCCCTTCTGGCCGCGGCCAGAAGTGGTGCCGTGACCCGAAGAATTGCCACGGCCGACGCGCTTGCGGTTCTTGGTGGAACCGGGCGCGGGAGTAAGATCGTGAAGCTGCATTTGCTACTCCTCTACAATCTCGACAAGGTGCTTGACCTTGAAGATCATGCCGCGGACGGACTCGTTGTCAGCAATCTCGCGAACCTCGCGGATCCTGTGGAGACCGAGGGCACGGACAGTACGGACCTGGTCCTGCTTGCAACCGTTGGTGCTGCGGACCTGCTTGATCTTGATGGTGTCAGCCATGCTTAGTTCTCCTTACCGACGAACATCTCGGAGACCGTCAGGCCACGGCGAGCCGCGACGTCCTCAGGGCTGGAGAGCTCCTTGAGGCCCTCGACGGCAGCCTTGATGATGTTGAGGCCGTTGTCGGTACCGAGGGACTTGGACAGGACGTTCTTGATGCCAGCAAGCTCGAAGAGGGGACGCACAGCGCCGCCGGCGATAACGCCGGTACCCTCGACAGCGGGCTTGATGATGATGCGGCCGGCACCAAAGTGACCGAGAACCTCGTGCGGAATGGTGCCCTGATCGGTCACCGGCACGTGGAACATGTTCTTCTTGGCATCGAGAGACGCCTTGGAGATGGCCATGGGCACCTCAGCGGACTTGCCCATGCCAACGCCGACGTTGCCCTTGCCGTCGCCAACGACGACGAGAGCGACGAGGCTCATGCGACGACCACCCTTGACGGTCTTCGACACGCGGTTGATGTAAACGACGCGCTCCTCGAACTCGGAGGCCTCGCGCTGCTGCTTCTGATTACGAGCCATGTGCTACATACCTCCTAGAACTCGAGACCGGCGGCACGAGCACCGTCGGCGAGGGCCTTGACGCGGCCATGGTAGATACGGCCACCGCGATCGAAGGCGACCTTGGTGATGCCGGCCTCGATGGCGCGCTTGCCAACGAGCTGACCGACCTTCTCCGCAGCCTCCTTGTTCGAGGTGTGGGTGCCCTTGAACTCGGCCTCGAGGGTCGAGGCAGAGACGAGCGTCAGGCTGGAGCCCTTGCTGTCGTCGATGATCTGGGCATAGATGTTGGCGTTAGTACGGGTCACGCGAAGACGCGGACGCT
Source organism: uncultured Collinsella sp. (assembly GCA_958438955.1). Classification (GTDB taxonomy): domain Bacteria; phylum Actinomycetota; class Coriobacteriia; order Coriobacteriales; family Coriobacteriaceae; genus Collinsella. Next base: position 5,153 of record CAUBTS010000033.1, on the reverse strand, counting down.
CGGAAGTACCCGAGACCTTGCCGCGAACACGACGCTGACGACGCTTGAGGCCTTCCAGCTTCGCCTTATGCTTGTTCATACGTAAACTCCTAAAAAGGTTGATCTTGCCAGCACCTGACGGGGTGCTGGTCTTATGCGAGTGAGTCGGTTACGACTACTTGGCGGCCTTACCCAGCTTGCGGCGGATGTGCTCGCCAACGTAGTGGATACCCTTGCCCTTGTAAGGCTCGGGAGGACGATGGCCGCGGATCTCAGCGGCGATCTGACCGACCTGCTGCTTGTTGATACCCTTGACGTTCACGTGGGTGTTGTCGGGAACCTCGAAGGTGATGCCCTCGGGAGCCTCGACGATCACGGGGTGCGAGAAGCCCAGGGAGAACTCGAGGTTCTTGCCCTTCTGCTGCACGCGGTAACCGACGCCGGCGAGCTCGAGCTTCTTCTCGAAGCCCTCGGAAACGCCAACAACCATGTTGTGGATGAGGGCACGGGTGAGGCCGTGGCGGGCACGGGTCTCACGCTCGTCGTCGGGACGGGAAACGGTGAGGACGTTGTCCTCGACGTTGATAGCGAGCTTCTCAAAGACATCGAGCTCGAGCTGGCCCTTGGGGCCCTTGACGACAACGTTGTTGCCGTTGACTGCCACTTCGACTCCGGCGGGAATCTGGACAGGCTTATTACCGATACGAGACACGGTGATCTCCTTTCCTTCTACCTACCGAGCGAATTACCAGACGTAAGCGATGATCTCGCCGCCGACGTTGTGCTTGCGAGCATCGCGGTCGGTCATGACGCCATGGCTGGTGGAAATAATGGCGGTACCAAGGCCACCGCGGACGCGGGGCATGTCGGCAACGCCAGTGTACTTACGCAGGCCCGGCTTGGAAATGCGGCGGATGCCGTTGATGACCTTAGCCTTCTTGGGACCATACTTAAGCGTGATGTGCAGAGTCTTCTGGGGAACGGTGTCCTCGACATCGTAGCCCTCGATGTAGCCCTCCTCGTGCAGAACACGAGCGATCTCGACGAGCTTCTTGCTGCTCGGCATGGAGACCGTGGCCTTGTTCACAGAGTTAGCGTTACGGATGCGCGTAAGCATATCTGCGATCGGGTCTGTAAGGTTCATACAGATTCTCCTTCGTTCTTGATGAACACGTGCTCTTGGTTCTTCGCCGCCCTTAACGGCAAAGCCTATTTAGCGCGTTTTCCCTGTTCCAAACTGATGCTTGAAACGCTGGTAGTGACTTACCAGCTGGCCTTCTTAACGCCGGGAAGCTCGCCCTTGAGTGCAAGCTCGCGGAAGCAGACACGGCACAGGCCGAACTTGCGGTACACAGAGTGCGGACGGCCGCAGCGCTGGCAGCGCGTGTACTCACGAGTAGAGAACTTCTGCTTGCGATTGCACTTGACGATCATCGATGTCTTAGCCACTTATATCCTCCTCACATAGAGTATTGTTCGCCCCAAGCGCCGTCCCCTTGTGGAAACGGCGCTTATAGGGCAGGTGAACCTATTTCTTGAACGGGAAACCGAAGGCGTCCAGAAGGGCCTTGGCCTCCTCATCGGTGTTGGCGGTGGTCACGAAGGTGATGTCCATACCACGCTGGTGATCGACGGAGTCGAAGTCGATCTCGGGGAAGATGAGCTGCTCGGTGACGCCCATGGAGAAGTTACCACGGCCGTCGAAGCTCTTGGCGGAGATGCCGCGGAAGTCGCGGATACGGGGGATCGCGACGGAGGTCAGACGATCGAAGAACTCCCACATACGGTCGCCACGCAGGGTAACCTTGCAGCCGATCGGCATACCAGCGCGCAGGCGGAAGGTAGCGATGGACTTGCGGGCACGGGTGATCATCGGCTGCTGGCCGGTGATGGCGCGCAGGTCGCGCACGGCACCGTCGATGGCCTTGGAATCGGTAGCGGCCTCGCCGACACCCATGTTCACGACGATCTTCTCAAACTTGGGGATCATCATGACGTTCTCGTACTGGAACTTGTCCTGAAGCTGCTGCTTGACCTCGTTGTTGTACTTGGTCTTCAGACGCGGCACATACTTCTCTTCTGCCATTGTTCACTCCTTCTTGGGGTTTTAAGCACGGGGCGTGGCCACGATGGGTTGTCCTCGTGCCTCCTGGCTGCATCCGCACCGCTCATGGCATTTTGCGGTTTGGACTCGACGCAGCAGGAGCCGACAAAACAATCGGTACTATACGCGCATCGGGAGCGTATTTCCAGAAAAACCTCGTCTGCCTGCACAACTCCACAACTCCCCCGCACAAATGGGTCCCAACAAGCAGTTGCGGTGAAATAGGGACTGTTTGACGGCCTAACAGGCTTAAACAATCCGTATTTCACCGCAACTTATTGATGGGGATGAGATTAGCGTTTACGGGGAACGAGCTTGGTGCGGCGCAGGTGGATCATCTCGGCGGCTATGGAGATGGCGATCTCCTCGGGGTCCTCGGCCTCGATGGCAACGCCAATCGGCAGGTGCAGCTCATCGATCTGGTCCTGCGTAAAGCCCTCCTGCTCCAGGCGGGCGCGCACAAAGGCCGTCTTGCGGCGCGAACCCAGACAGCCCAGGTAGGCAGGCTTGGCGCGCATGGCCTGAATCACCACGTCGATATCGGACTTGTGACCCGCCGTGGCGACGACCACCAGGTCGCGCGGGCCGATGGGGCACTGCTTGCTCAGGCTCTTGTAGTCGACCAGGCGACGGTCGTAGACACCGGGCACCCATTCGGGGGTCAACGTGCCGGGGCGATCGTCGCAGGCCACGACGGCAAAGCCCGCCGCCGTGAGCACGCGCGCCGTCGCGGCACCCACGTGTCCGCAGCCAAAGATGTAGGTCAGGCCCTCGGGGCAGAGCGTCTCGATGTGCGCGGGAGGAATCTCGGAGGCGGCGTTGGTGTAGGTGACCTTACTCCCCTCCTCCACCAGCGAAAGCTCGGGGCAGCCGGCAATGGTATGGCGCGATGCCTCGCCATGGTACTCGACCACATCGCCCTCCAGGGCCTGAATGACAAACGGTTCAAAGTCGATGACGAAGTCGCCGATACGTCGATACGTCAAGACGTCGGCAATTTCCTGGAACAACGGTGCCTGGATCGCATCCAGATGCAGATAGCACAGGCAGATGGCTCCGCCGCAGATCATACCGGTATCGGAGTTCTCGCCGCCCATGGTGTAGCGGACCAGACGCGATTGCCCCGCGGCCAGCAGCTCTCGCGCCTCGTCCAGCGCAAAAAGCTCGATCTTGCCGCCGCCGATGGTGCCCGCCTGGCTACCGTCGGCAAAGACGGCCATCCAGGCGCCCACGCCGCGCGGCGACGACCCCGCCGTGCCGGCCACGACCACGAGCTCGCACGTCTCGCCAGCACGCAGGGCGACAAGCGCCGCATTCACAACATCGAGCTTTTCCATTGCCGCCTTCTATCCTCTAAAGATATCGGTGAGCATAGCGAGTGCCTCGAGCACGCCGCCGCCGACCGACGTCGCCTTGTCCGAAATGTAGTTGATATAGCTGGCATCGCCGCGCGGATCGACATCGGCGCATTTAAAGCCCTCAGTCACCTGCACGCCGTTCGCCAAAAGCCCGCGCAGACAGCCATCGATCTGCGTGCACATGGGCGAATCGCCCGCGTAGCCAATCACGTCTCCGGCGCTCACGATGTCGCCGATCGCGCGGTCGGACCGAAACACGCCGGCGGCGGGGCTGTGGATAACGCGCTCTCTGCCATAGCCAGCGATAATGCCCGGCACGCCCGTGTTGGATTGGGGCGAACCCTGGGTAATGACACGGCCCAGGAAATGCCCGCGCATGGTCTCGACCACGGCGTCGCAATCGACCGGCGCGGTAAAGCCCGGCCCCACGGCGATGACGGTAGGCGCCATGTCGCGCGTGGTGCCCAGGTTGCGCTTGGCCAAAATCGCGTCGACCACAGCCGCGGGTTTAAGCTCATCGAGCATCTTGGCCTGGGGGTCCACCACCACGGCGACATCCCCCGCCTCGGTAATCTCAAGCGCCTCGGCCGACGTCTGTGCCAAGCGAGCGCGAATGCCCTCGACCTCGACCTCGCCCAAGCGAATAGCCTCGCAAAAACTGATTGTGCGGCGGATGCACGTGGGAACCGCGATATCGGCCATAACGACCGACACGCCGGCGCGCACCAAGCGAGCGGCGACGCCCGTGGCGATATCGCCGGCGCCGCGAACATAAACGAGCATTCCCGGGGCACCTCCCTGTGCTACGGTTTGAGCAGAGCAAAAGCGGTTCGACCGCTACTCTGATGATTATTTATTATCACAGTATTATACGGCGGTGAACAGATGGAAACGGTTAGCGGCAATCTTGCCTCGGCGCTCAGGATCGAGCCGGGCATTACCGCGATTATCGGCAGCGGCGGCAAGTCGACCTTGCTAAAGACGCTGGGTCTTGAGCTTATGCGCGCTGGCGGCCGCGCGCTCCTCTGCACCACCACGCATATGTTCCCCGTCGCCGGCGTGCCGTGGGACGGGTCGAGCCGTCGCCTGGACGCCGCGCCTTGGAAGCCGGGCGCCTCGCATGTCCCCGGTTGCACCTGCGAGGCATGCGCGGGCATGAGCCGCGGAAGTATCTGCCAGGCGGGTGTTTTGGACCCGGAGACGGGCAAACTCTCCTCCCCTGCCGAGCCGCTCGACCAGCTGGCGCAACGCTTTGACTACGTCCTGGCCGAGGCGGACGGCAGCAAGCGGCTCCCGCTCAAGGCCCACGCCGCCTGGGAGCCGGTGATTCCCTCTGGCACGGCCAACATCGTCTGGATCGTCGGCGCCTCAGGACTCGGCAAGCCCATCAACGAAGCCGTCCACCGCCCCGAGCTCTTTTGCGAGCGTTGCGGCTGCGAGCCCACCGACATCGCCACACCCGAGCGCGTCGCCCAGGTGCTCAATGCCGAGATGCAGGCGCTGGGACTCAGCACCGCACGCATCATGCTCAACCAAGTCGGCACGCTCAGCGACCCCACGATGGCCGACCGCTTCGAGGCAGCTCTCGACCGCCCCGTCGTCGCCAGCAGCCTCAAGTAGCCGGCCCCATCTCCTCAGTTGCGGGGATTTAACGTCTTGTTTGGCGGCCCACCGCCCCCCAAAATCCGTATTTACACCACACAGCGGAGGGG
>CAUBTS010000032.1 GCA_958438955.1 uncultured Collinsella sp. | reverse complement strand
ATGAGCCAGTAGCCGCAGGGCAGCTCGGCCGTCGTGCCCGCGTTAAGGGCCACGGGCTCGGCGCCAGAGCTCTGGAGGGAACGAGCGAGCTGTGCGCTCAGCGCGCTCGTAAGGTGGGAATCGGTGTTGAGCCACTCGGCAGCTTCCTGCGCGGTGGTCTGGGAATTGGGCATGCCGGCGCTATGCAGCACAGGCAGGACAGCGTCGCGCGCGGCGTCGCTTGCCCAGGCGAGGTCGGTGGCGATCTTGGCGTCGCTGTCGCCGTCGACGACGTTGGCGCTAAAGATCTGGTAGGCGTCGTAGCTGCTCGCCACGGTGCCGCTCACCGTGATGGAACCGGTCGAGGTCGGCGCGGCCTGCGCGGAAGCGGGGAACACAACCGCGCAGGTGCCGATCAGGAGGGTAAGCAGCGCAAACAAGATCGGGAAGGAGCAAACTTTCTTATTCACGACGCTTACCTCCCTTCGCATTCGCCTTACGACGAATGTGCATCCAGGCCGCAGCAGCGCAAAGCACCGCCGCGCCGGCAAGGTACGTCAGAGTGACGCCCGACATACCAGAAAGGGGCAAAGAGGTGGAGTAGGTGTTGGTGAAGGTGGGAAGGCTTTGGCCAGCGCTGGTGTCCTCACCGTATTTAAGCGGTTGCTGCTTATCAGCGGAGATCTCTTTGCCCTTGGCATTGAAAATCTTGGTGTAAGACACTTCGCACTTAATCGTCTTATCAGACTGATCAGTTGCGTTGACCGTAATCTTGTAGACCGACTTGTCGTACGTGTAGTTCGTGAACGGTGCGGTCGGCGGCTGTTCGCGGACGTAATAGGTGAAGGTATTGCTTGCACCACGGCCGGTGGAGTCAGACTCGAGCTTGTTTAGCTTATCGAGTGTGTACTCAATCTTGTCGACGAAGCTCAGGGTCTGGGACTTCTTGTCGCCAGCCTTCGTATTAACCGTCTTAGCGTTATTAAAGTCCTCGTTATCCGCAAACTCGAGCGTAAACTCCTTCATCTCGCCACCCTTAACGACCTTGGTCGCCTTAGGAGTCCAGGAGCCGTACGAGTTGTACGGAGTGTATTCGTTAGTGAAAGTCACCGAGCTATCTTCACAGGCAATTGGATAATAGCCATCTCTATTCTGCACATTGTCCCATGAATTTGTGACACTCCACACCCCAGATGACTTGTCGAGTTCATGCTTGGTCACACTGACGTTTTCAATCGTGTAGTTATGGATGTTGAGGGGTATCTGCTTGTTCGGGTTTTCTTTTGTCGGAACAGTCATGAGCTCGGTCTTTGTATCCTTAACCGATGCCACAATCTCATACACAGCTGAGTCGTATGTGATGTCGGAGTCCTCGCCGGTATCTTCGACCAAGTAGTATGTGATTTTGTCAGCCGTACCGCTCGCTGCGAACTGTTCACCAAGCTTAAACGTGATGTTGCCGCTTGCATCATTATTTGCAGTTCCCACCTCAGCGCAAGCGTCGCGATTGAATTTCCCATTAACGAAAGGATCTTCCGAATCCTTGCGGTAGACCATAAAGGTGAACTCATTCCCAGTGAGCGTTTTGTTCTTATCAGTCTGCGAATCGATTAGCTTCTTGGTCGCCTTCAGCTTAAGGCTCGGGTAGACATACGTATCCGCAGGCTGACCCAAGTACAGATCGCCATTCGACATGATGCCACCGCCATGATCCCAGGAATAATTTCCGGTGATGAAGGTTGTCGCAGCTTTCTGCGCAGCCGTCGCCTCATCGCTTCCGGCTTGAACACCCGAAGTCAATCCTATGCTTTGATAAATCTGCACACCGCCATTGGCGGGAATATCAATCTTCTCCTTGAGCTCTTTACTTCCCGAATACTGGGCATCTCCGCCGCCGAGCATCTTGCCGATTACTGCCGCAATCGGATCAGTATGGCCAGCCTTTGCCGCAAGGAAGAAATCGGCATGACCGTTCTCGCGAAACACCTCCGAGTTGTATGCATCTCTATCTTCAGTCTTTTCACCACCACCACCTGAAAGATGGGGTTTAGCTTCATTGCCGGTATTTTTCTCCTTGTTGTAAACATTTTCATTATTAAAATGATTATCATCATGCTCTTCGCCGGCAGACAAATTGCCAAAGATTGCCGTGCCCTCAGTGTTCGTTACCAACGTCTTGCCCGTGGGGCAGACTGCAACGCCGCCGCCGTAGCCGTCGGCTGTATTGGCGCTAATGTACGAGTTGTACACAAAGAGCCTGCCAGCATTAGATGCTGCAACATTCGAATCACCCTGAACAAAGATGCCGCCGCCCCAGTCAAAGCGAGACATGCAGTGGTTATTAGTGATGTAGACTGGGCTATCTTTTGACGCTCCACTTATCATCGCGTCAATCATCTGGCCCACTCGGATGCCGGCACCTTCAGATCGGTAGCTCACGTTAGAGGCAATAATTCCTCCTTTAATGTCGAGCCATGCCCTATCATGTTGAAAAATATTGGTTACGTAAACGCCGCCGCCAGCTTCCTCGGAATAGTTGCCAGTAATCTGGCCACCAGAAATGGTGACATGGGCGCCGTTATTGGCAGCAAGCCCAGCGCCGCCATGGCCACCCTGGCCATCCTCGCCGCAAAACTTGGCGTATTTATTGTTAGTGATGTAGCCACCAGAAACGGTCACACTACCGCCCGAAACCAAGATGCCGCCACCGAGACCAACCGAATCAGAATACGTAGCGTTGCCAGAAATGATTCCACCCGCAAGCTTCAAGGTGGCTCCATTGTCAGCGTAGACGCCGCCGCCAGAAGCTGCCTTGTTTCCCGCGACCACACCGTCTGTCATTTCGAGGCTGGCTTTCGCGCCCGTTATGCACAGACCACCGCCCCAGCCACCGCCGTTGCCGTTGGTGACGTAACCGCCTTCGATTTTGACCTTACCCGTAGAAAAAATCACATGGCCGTCATCGCCCAGATTGGCGGCCGTGGTAATCATGCCGCCCTTGAGATCGAGCGTGCAGTCCTCATTAACGGTGACCACTCGCTTTACGGAACCCCTGTCCGATGCCGCAACGATAGCGCCAAAGCCCGTAACGTCATGCTTGTACGTAGTCTCGGTGGTGCAAAGTCCATCTGTATTGGGCGTGCTCTTAGTCTCATAGTAAGTAAGACTCTTGGGTGCGCCGCCATTAGAGCTAGACCCGTCTCCCTTTTCCCATGTCATAGTCGCAGGCTGACCCGCCGTCGTTTCGACCCGAGACTGTTTGTCTATTGTTTTACCTGAAGTTTTACCTGAATCCTCGATAGTGAGTGTGGCTCCTTCTTTGACCACAAAGAAGGAGTCTTTGTTGCCGGAACCATGGCAGAGCATGTTGCCGTTAAGATCGATGGTGGTGTCTTTGTTGATGACAATCTGCTGATTCGAATAGGCATAACCCGTCAGTCGAAACGTACCGCCACCGGTGAATCGTCCAGCAACGTCACCGTTTACCTCGATATAGCCATCGTCACTGACGGGAGCGATAGCGTTTTCGTCGCTATTTTCATTATCGGAAGGCTGTGCGTCGGAAGGCTGCGCGGTGCTCTTGGCTTCCGCGCCATCGGCAGTCGAGTCTGCTGCAACGATATCTTCGCTCGCGTCACCCTCGGTCTCGTCACTATTCTGGTTTTCGGTATCCCCGTTGTTGGTGTTGTCTACATCAGTAGACTCACTTGAGGAACCCCCCCCCATCACAGTTTCCTCGGTAGAAACCGCCTGGGCATCGTTGGCAATGGCCTGCGAGATCGGGGGCATGACGAGCGACAGTACCAGACTCAACACGGAGGCTCCGCACAAAACGCCTGCCAGTACACGGCGCGTCGCTTTTTTACTCTGCTTAGTTTTTTCTGAATTCGCTTTCATCGATGTCTCCTCCCCAAGAGACCGCGATCTTGCTCTTTCACTATCAAACGTATCTGCGCAATCTGTAATTGCGCACGCTTATAGTACATATTGTAACGATTGTTTGAACATCTAAGCAAAAATACCGATAGTTTTGTAGCGAATTCTCAATTCTCTTGACATTTGCTCGGATTTACCTTCGTTTATTCGCTATGAAATATCTATTTCTACTGGTAATTAAGCTAGTTATCATTTTTTAATAGCATTTTATTTATTTGCACAACATTTTGCTCAAGAGCATGCGTCCTGTGAACGGTCGAAAATCGACTGTGAACGGTAGATCATTAACCGGGAGGAATAGACTACCAAATTGATGGGAATATCTTTAACCCATCGGTGGTTAGAAGCATGATGTTCAGACAACATTATTTGAATTTTCGCGCAGATTTTCGGTATCAATTCGCCCAAATCGCCTGAGGCCACCACAAAGGTGCCTGTCCCCTTTGTGGTGGTTCTCCCCCTGCGCTACAGCAGATGTTCCTCGATAAAGATCGCGATGCCGTCTTCGTCGTTGCTGGCGGTTACAAAGTCGGCGGCGGCACGAGTGGCGTCGCTGCCATTTGCCATGGCCACGCCCACGCCGGCGTCAGCCACCATGCAGGTGTCGTTGTCCGCATCGCCAAACACACAGATGTCCTGGAGCTCCATGTCGTTGAGCTCCGCCACGCGCACAAGGCCGCGCGTCTTGGACACGCGCGGATCCATGAACTCGTAGAGCCGTTGCGTGGTTTGCAGAGCCGCCGCCTTGACGGTGTCATCGGCAAACGTCGACGCCCGCTCAATCACCCGCGGCATCACCTCGGGCGCCATGGTAAACATCACCTTGGGCTGCGGCTCGCGCAAAAACTCGGCAAAATCGACCACCTGGTAGGGCACGCCGTCGACGCGCGACAGGTGCTCGACGCACGCGTTGCTCTCGGGCACGTAGAACACGCCGTCTCGGGGGCAGACGGGCGTTGCTGGAAGGTCCGCCATGTGCTTGCAAATGCGCGCGATGGTCTCGCCCGGCAGCGGATAGCTCAGCTCGTTGATGTCATGCGCGCGGTCGATGACCTCGGCGCCACCGCAGCCCACCATCACGTCTACCAGGCCTTCGATACCCCAGAGCCCAAACATGGCCTCGGTCGCCTGGGCGTCGCGCCCGGTGCACAGGCCAAAGAGCACGCCGCGCTCGCGCAGGGCGCGGATCGCCGCCACGGTGCGCGGGGACACCGTGTGCTGGCTCGTGAGCAGCGTGCCGTCGATATCGCAGAACACGGCTTTGATGTGGCTGAAGGTGGTGTCCATGGGGGCCTTTCTGGGTAGCTCGGCGGTGTGGGGTGTATTCGTGAACGGCGTACATGGTATACCAAGGCGCAGGCGCGGCCCGTCAAAGCAAAAACCACCACAAAGGTGCCTGGCCCCTTTGTGGTGGCCGGACCCGCAGGATGGCCTGGCCCGGGGCGCAAACCATCACAACATTCGACGTTTTTCGGCAAAATCGCAATTTTCGCTGAATGTTGTGGTGGTTTTTACTGCAAAGCAAAAACCACCACAAAGGAGCCTAGCCCCTCTGTGGTGGAAATGACGTTTGCCCAGATAAAACCTGCCAAAACAAACCTGTCCCTTTTTGGCAGGTTATGGCAGCGCAGCGAGCCGGTTCCAAGTGCCCCAGGTCGCCCCGAAAGAGGAGCGACGCGTACTTTGGTACGCGAGCGACGGCTTGAGGGGCGAGATGGGGTGCTTGGGGCCGGCGCAGCGTCAAGCCTTAAAGGTGGTCTTGGATGAGGTCGCAGATGGCTCGGGCGTCGTTGATGTTGATGGCTCGGGTCGCAAAACCGGCATCAAAGGCCTGACGCGCCAGGGCCTCGTTGCAGGCAAGGGCCAGCGTGTGACCGTCGACCAGGTCGAGCGAGCTCTTGCCGCGCAGACGGTCGACACCGGAGCGCGCGACCACGATGTTGTCGAAGCCCTCGGTCTTGTAGCCCTCGATGATCACCACGTCGACATCCTTGTAGCGCGACAGCAGCTCGCGCGCGGGCATCTCGTCCTCCTCGCGCGTGTCGGCGTACTCCGCCCAGCGCGTGGCACAGATGAGGCCCACGTGTTTGGATCCGGCCTGGTGATGGCGCCAGGTGTCCTTAGCGGGCACATCGATATCAAAGCCGTGATGCCCATGATGCTTGAGCGAACCCACGCGCAGGCCGCGGCGAGTGAGCTCGGCGATAACCTTCTCGACGAGCGTGGTCTTGCCTGAGTTCTGGTAGCCGATAAACGCGATCGCGGGGACGGCCGGTGCCGGAGCTGCGGGCGCGACGGCGACGGGTGCGCTCGCGGGTGCGTTGCCCGCGGCTCCCACGGCCTCAACAGCAGCGGCCTGGCGTTCGGCACGATCCCACACACCCGAGCGACCACCTTCCTTGTGCAGCAGACGAACGTCGACGATCTCCATGCCGCGATCGACCGCCTTGCACATGTCGTAAATCGTTAGGCACGCAGCGCTCACGCCGGTCAGGGCCTCCATCTCGATACCCGTCTTGCCCGTCACGCCGGCCGTAACCAGTACATGAAAGCCAACCTGCCCGTCCGCGCGCGCCGGTGCCCAGCCCTCGGGCACGTCCTCGGCCGGCGTCCCCGCCGGAGCGATGGGCGCAATGTCGCACTTACTCTTGGTAATAAGCAAAGGATGGCACATGGGGATGATGTCGCTGGTGCGCTTGATGGCCATAATGCCCGCCACGCGCGCGCAGGCAAGCACGTCGCCCTTTTTGGCGCGGTCCTGCAGCACCATGGCCTGCGTCTCGGGGTGCATGAGGATGGTGCCCTCGGCGATGGCGATGCGATGGGTCTCGGCCTTGTCGGACACGTCGACCATGCGCACCTCGCCCTTGGCGTCCACGTGCGTCAGCTCGTCGCGACGGGCGTCACGGGCGGGCTCGGTGGCAGCACTGGCAGTCGGCTGCGCGCCCGTGACGGCATCGCTGGCCGCAGCCGTGGCTTTGTGGGCAGACATCGCGGCCCTGCGAGCGGCCTTGGTGGCATCGGCGTACCTGCTCTTGGCCATATGATCATCCTCCGATTTGGGACATAAATCGTTGCGTGCCCTCAATTATCGCGTGTTCCTGCGGTTTGTGGGCCACGGCATCGCGCCAAATCGAAAGTACCTGCATATCATCACCACGGCGCAGGGCGTCGCGCACCGAATACTCGGCATCGCTGAACAGGCACGGACGCACGTTGCCATCGGCCGTCAGGCGCAGACGGTTGCAATTCGCACAAAAATGGTTGGACATGGCGCTAATGAAACCGACCGTTCCCGTCGCGCCAGGAAAGTGCCAATAGCGCGCAGGGCCCGCGCCGGCAGGAGCGTCGTTGATGCCGAGCGGCTCGAGCTCGCCCAGTCCCGTCGCGGCGGCCCCGGCATTGATGCGCGCCCGCAGCTCGTCGCTCGGCACGGTATCGCTCGCGTCCCACAGCTCGGGATTGAGTGTGGGCGCATGCGGGTCCACAGCGCAATGCGAACTGGTGCGCTCGTCGCCAATGGGCATGTATTCGATAAAGCGCAGGTGGATGGGACGGTCGACGGTCAGTCGTGCAAGGGCCGCCACATCCTGGTTGAGCCGGCGCACAACAACGCAGTTGACCTTAACGGGCTCAAAGCCCCAAGCCAGCGCCGCGTCGATGCCAGCCATGGTCTGCTCGAGTCGACCCAGGCGCGTGATCTTTCCAAAGAGCGTAGGGTCGAGCGTATCGAGCGAAATGTTGACGCGGTTAAGCCCGGCATCTTTGAGCTGCGGCGCCAGCTTGGGCAGCAGGGCGCCGTTGGTGGTAAGCGAGATGTCCTCGATCTGCGGGATCGCGCGGATGTCGCGAATGAGCGGGATAATACGGCGGCTGACCAGCGGCTCGCCGCCCGTCAGGCGTACGCGGCGAATGCCCTCCCCCGCTACCAAGCGCACAAAGCGGGCGATTTCCTCGGCGCTGAGCAGCTCGTCGTGCGCGCGGGGCGCCACGCCATCGGCCGGCATGCAATAGATGCAGCGAAAATTGCACTTGTCGGTAACGGCAATGCGCAGGTAGTTGATATCGCGGCCAAAGCCGTCATGTTGCACGTGCCCGTCCACGCAGCCCTCCTCTCACGCGGCGTTTTATTCTTCGGAAAACATAATACCCCACGAGAGAATCGTGCCGACACCCGTACGACAGGACAGGTCGCTTCGAGCAAAACGGACTTGCCAAGCCCATCCTCAGCATACAAACCATCACAACATTCGACGCTTTTCACGATTTTGGTAAAAAACATCGAATGTTGTGATGGTTTGCCTGCCCACAGCACCCCGCAGAAGGACCAAAGCGTCCCTAAAGGCCGCCGTCCCAGTGTCGAATCACGAATTCTCGCAGGTCGTTCTGGCGTTTCTGGAACGCTTCGCTTCGGTCGCACTTGAGACCCATAGCGAGCGCGGTGGCGTTCATCGCCCGATGCAATTGCAGCTGATGGGCAAACTGAGTCCCGGTGAGGACGATCATCCTAAAGCCCAGCGCGCTCAGCACGGTCATACGCTCCGCATCCGACGCGCTGCGCTGTTTATCAAGATGGTCCGAGCCGTTGTATTCAATCCCCGTACCGCTCGCAGGCGCATATACGTCGATCTCGAAATACCCGGCCTTAGCGAGATACTTGAACTCGTTGGGAACATCGACCCGATGGTTGAGCTCAACCTTGGCGTATCCCAGCCCTCCCTGGGAACGCTTTGCTACGACCATGATTGCGGTGGCCGTCTCCATGGGCGACCGCGCGCCATCGTGCACGCGCTTGAGCACGGCGGCCGCGCGTATAGCCCCCTGACGAGATCGGTTCTCATTGCAATAGTCAATCAAGTCGGCAACGGTATACCTCTGCCCCATCTCGATATAATCGCCTGTCGACAGATGATTCAAATGGTATCGGGCGCAGATTTCGTAGCCATATTCCAGCTGCTCGGGCTCGCTCATCCACGAACCCGCTTGGACAAAGCACATGGCCTCATCAACCACCAGAAGGCCCTCTGCCACCTCGATAAGATGGCCTGGAGGTACCGGCGCCCCAAACACGTGGCACCTAAATCCAGCCGGCGTCGAGCGCTCAAAATCGAAGTTGACGAGCGTGTCGATATGATCGAGCTCTTCTCGTGGAATACCAAGCGAAACCAGATAGTCGGTAACGATCCCAGCTGCCGTTGAAGCCCTCAGCCCTTTGGCATCGAGTCCCAATTTGGGCAGGCTCGCAGTCGGCTCCGCCTCGTTAGCAAGCGAGTCCTCATCGTATAGGCTGCTTGCTCGCGAGAGCGGCTCGGACGGGCGCGCCACGTTGTGGTACAGCCAGGCAGTCTTATGGGACAGGACGATCGGCAGGTCCATGAGCCCTCCAATGGAGTCGGATAACCAACCTTATTCCCCTGCCCACGGGTCCGCACACCTTCGTGCGCAAGAAAGCGACTCCACCCGGTCGAGTGGCAGAAAAACCATCACAACATTCGACGCTTTTCCCGTTTTTGGTAAAAAACGTCGAATGTTGTGATGGTTTGAGACGAGGTGAGGAACACGGAGGGGTCAAAGCATCGTGCTCGAACGGGTTAATCCAGCTCTTTTAAGCCATGCGCCAGCTGCCAGTACTCGCCGTGCTGGGCGAGCAGCTCTTCGTGCGTGCCGCGCTCGATGATGCGGCCGTGTTCGAGGACCATGATGGCGTCGGCGTCGCGGACAGTGGACAGGCGGTGCGCGATCATAAACGTGGTGCGACCGCGCATGATGCGGTCCATACCGCGCTCGATGAGCTTTTCGGTACGCGTGTCGATGGAACTCGTGGCCTCGTCCAGGATGAGCACCGGCGGATCGGCGACGGCCACGCGCGCGATGGCGAGCAGCTGACGCTGACCCTGCGACAGGTTGGCGCCGTCGGCCGTGACCGGTGTGTCGTAGCCCCGCGGCAGGCGGCGGATAAACGAGTCGGCGCAGGCGGCCTCGGCAGCGGCGCGCACCTCCTCGTCGGTCGCGTCGAGCTTGCCAAAGCGGATGTTCTGCGCAATGGTGCCGCTAAACAGGTGCGTGTCCTGCAGCACAATGCCGAGCGACCCGCGCAGGCTGGCCTTGGCAATGTGCTTGACGTCGATACCGTCGTACGTGATCTCGCCGTCATCGACCTCGTAGAAGCGGTTGATGAGGTTGGTAATGGTCGTCTTGCCGGCGCCCGTGGAGCCCACAAACGCAATCTTTTGCCCCGGCTTGGCAAACAGGTTGAGGTCCGTGAGCACGCGGGCGCCCGGCACGTAGGAAAAGTCCACGGCATGGAAGCGCACGTCGCCGGCAAGCGGGACCAAGCCGCACGTGAGCTCGGTGCCGTCGGCGGCCACCGCGCGGCCCGACTCATCAACGGCTGCCACGTCATGCAAGTGCCCGTACGCGCCCACGCCCTGGCCCTCGGGAATCTTCCACGCCCACGCGGCGTCGCCCGTCTGCACCAGCTCCACGCAGCCCTCGTCCACCTCGGGCTCAAGGTCCATAGCCGCAAACAGGCGCTCGGCACCGGCCAACGCGTTGAGCAAGAAGTTGCCCAGCTGCGTAAACTGGTTGATGGGCATGGCCGCCTGGCGCACAAAGACCAGATAGCTTGCAAGCGCGCCCACGTCGGCGAGTCCCTTGATGCAGAGCATGCCGCCCGCCACGGCGACGATGGCATAGTTGACGTAGCCAATCACGACAGTCATGGGCACCATGGAGTTGGCATAGCTCACGGCGGCGGTGCCGGTGCGGCGAAGCTCGTCGTTGCGGCAGGCAAAGCCGGCGACATTCGCCGCCTCACGGTTAAAGACCTTGATGACCTTTTGGCCCGAGACCATCTCTTCGATATATCCGTCCAGGTCGCCAAGCGATGCCTGCTGGGCGGCAAAGAAGCGCTTAGAGCGCGCGCCCGAATAGCGCGCATACAGCACAATGGCCGCATCGCACACGAGTGTGATAATCGTGAGCTGCCAGTTAAGGATGATGAGCATGGCCGTGGTGCCCACAACCTGAATGGTGGCCTGAATCACGTTGGCAAAGCTGTTGTTAAGCGCCTCGGAGACGGTGTCGACGTCATTGGTGAAAAAGCTCATGATGTCGCCCGAGCGCGTGCTGTCAAAATAACTGAGCGGCAGCGTCTGGATGTGCGCGAACAGGTCGCGGCGAATATCGGACACCACGCGTTGGGCCGCGCGCACCATGATCTGCGAGTAGCCCAGGGCCGAAAGCACGCCCGCGGCGTAGATGATCGCCGTCAGGATGACCTGCTTGGCAAGCAGTTCCTCCCCGCCCGTGGCCAAACCGTTAACGATGGGGCGCACCATGTAGGTGCCGGCGAGGCTCGCGATGGCGGCGACGGAGGCGAGCACGCCCACCGCGAGCAACGAGAACTTGGCATGCCCCATGTAGGAGAGCAAGCGGCGCACAGTGCGCTTGAGGTCGGCCGGGCGTGCTTGGGCTGCGGTCTTAGGCATGACGCTCACCCCCTTCCAAGGGCGATCCGCATGCGACGGAGGAAAACGGATCATTCGCGCAACCATCGTCACTGCCGTCGCCGGCTTCCGCGTTCCTCGCAAACTCCATCTGCGAGGCGTAAATCTCCTGGTAGATGTTGTCGCCCGCCAGCAGCTCCTCGTGCGTGCCCACGCCGTGGACACGACCGTCGTCCAACACCACAATGCGATCGGCATCCATGACACTCGCGATGCGCTGGGCGATGATGAGCACGGTCGTATCGGAAATCCGGGCGATGTGCTCGCGAATCTTAGCGTCGGTCGCCATATCGACCGCGCTGGTGGAGTCATCAAAAATGAGCACGCGCGGATGCTTGAGCAGCGTGCGCGCGATGCACAGGCGTTGCTTCTGGCCACCCGAGACACCGGCGCCGCCTTGGCCCAACTCGCCGTCCAGCCCGCCGATGCGATCAAGGAACTCGTCCACGCACGCCGCGCGGCAAGCCGCGAGGAGCTCATCGTCCGACGCCTGCGGATTGCCCCACTGCAGATTCTCGCGCACGGTGCCCGTAAACAGCACGTTCTTTTGCAGCACAATGCCCACGGCGTCGCGTAGGGTCGCGAGGTCGTAGTCACGCACGTCACGTCCGCCCACAAGCACGGCGCCCTCGGTAGCGTCGTACAGGCGCGCAATCAGCTGCACAAGCGAGCTCTTGCCCGAGCCCGTGCCGCCGAGGATGCCCACCGTCGAGCCGCTCTCGATGCGAAGGTCGATATGCTCGAGCACATCCTCGGCTGCATCCGCGCGGTATTTAAAGGAAACGTCGCGAAACTCGATACTGCCGTCCGCTGGCGCCGCAGTCGCGAGGTCTCCCGCAGGGTTGGCGATAAAGGGTTCCTCGTCGAGCACCTCGGCGATACGGCCCACACTCGTAAGAGCGCGCGTGAGCAGCAAAAACACGTTGGAAATCATCATGAGCGAGTTCATGATCAGCAGCACGTAGCTCATAAAGCCCGTGAGAGAGCCTACACCCAACTTGCCGGCGAGAATCATGCGGCCGCCAATCCACAGGATGGAGAGCGCAGCCACGTACATCGACAGCTGAAACACCGGCAGGTTGAGCACCGCGCTGCCAAAGGTCTTTGTCGCAGTGCGCGCGAGCTCGGTATTGACGGTGTCGAACTTGGCCTCCTCGTGCTCGGTACGAACGTAGGCCTTGACGGCACGCACGGCGGTGAGGTCCTCCTGTACCACGCCGTTGAGGTGGTCCATCGAGGTCTGGAGTTGGCGGTAGAGCGGACTCACGCGATAGGTGATGACGCCCAGCACGATTGCCAGCACGGGCAAGATGATCGCAAAGACGGTGGCGAGCGGGCGCGACAGCATCAGCGCGTAGATAAGGCCGACGATAAGCGTCACCGGGCCGCGCACCATAGGGCGAAAGCCGTTGCCCACAGCATTTTGGATAACGGTGATGTCCGTGGTCATGCGGGTGACGAGCGAGCTGGCGTCGTAGTTGTCCAGGTTGCCAAAGGCGAGCGTTTGAATCTTTTTGTACTCGGCCTCGCGCAGGTTGGCGCCTAGGCCCGAGGCAACGCGGGCGGACGTGCGGGCATAACCCAAGCCCAGTACCAGCGAAAGCGCAGCGCACACCAACATGTACGCACCCTGTAGCAGCATGTAGTTGATATCACACGCAGGCACGCCCACATCGATGATGTTGGCCATGATGACCGGGATAAACAGCTCGAGCACCGTCTCGACCGACACAAAGAACACGCCGAGGATGGCATCGCGACGGTATGCCCCTAGATAGGAAAACAGTATTTTGAGATTGCGCACGCAGGTTCAACCCCCATCAAACGTTGTTCGCAAACGCACGTATTATTGCGCGCCGAATAATGGTGTCAAGTATTCCGAAATCGTTTTCTGCAAGGTTAGCGCCGGCGGCGAGTTCTCGTGATGTGTGTCCATATTCACTCGGAATAATGGTGCGCGAGACTTTTTTCGCTCCGGCGTCAACACAAACCTTGACTCTACAATCGTTGTAGGGTTTTCACTACACTGGTAGCTAAACGAACCAAGCCAGAAAGCCCCGCCCATGGAACACGACCTCACACGCGGCAATGTCCTTAAGACCATCGCGGTCTTTGCCCTGCCCTATATGCTCTCGTACTTTTTGCAGATGCTCTACGGCATGGCCGACCTGTACATGATGGGGCAGTTTAGCGGCGCCGCCGGCATCACCGCCGTGGGTAATGGCGCGCAGACGCTCTATATCATTACCGTGACGCTCGTGGGCCTGGCCATGGGAACGACGGTCATCGTCGGCCACGCCGTGGGCTCGCGTCGCTTCGACCGCGCCGAGACCGCCATCGGCAACACCATCACGCTCTTTATGGGTGTCTCGGTGGTGCTGGCCGCTATCCTGCTCGCACTGTGCCCGCAAATCGTGGCGCTCATTGGCACGCCGGCCGAGGCAGTCGAAGGAACCGCCGCCTACCTGCGTATCTGCTTTGTCGGCATTCCGTTTATCGCCGCATACAACATTCTTTCGGCCATCTTTCGCGGGCTGGGCGATTCGCGCTCGCCCATGTACGTGATCGGCGTGGCGTGCATCATTAACATCGCGCTCGATTTTCTGTTTATCGGGCACATGGGGCTCGGCCCCGTGGGCGCGGCGCTCGGCACGGTAACCGCCCAGACGGCCAGCGTTGCCCTCGCACTCGTGTGGCTCAAGAGCCGCCGCACGAACATCCACGTTAAGCGCAGCGACCTGCGCCCCCAGCCCGAGGTGCTCGGCAGCATTCTTAAGATCGGCGTGCCCGTGGCCGTGCAGGACGGCTGCATCCAGGTGGCGTTTATGTTCATCACCGTCATTGCCAACCACCGAGGGCTCGTCGACGCCGCCGCCGTGGGCCTGGTCGAGAAGATGATCAGCTTTTTGTTCATTGTGCCGAGTTCCATGGGTGCCACCGTCAGCGCGCTCACGGCGCAAAACGCCGGCGCGGGCAAGGGCGACCGCGCATGTCAGGTGCTTAAAGACGCCATGACGATCTCGGTGGTGTACGGCTGCCTGATCACGGTGCTGATATGGCTGGTGGCGCCGGCGTTTATCGGCTTTTTTGCCAAGGACTCTGCGGTGGTCGCGGCCGGCACCGGCTATATGCGCAGCTATATTTTCGACGCGATTTTTGCCGGCATCCACATTTGCTTTAGCGGCTTTTTCGCTGCGTATGGCAAGAGCTACATCGGCTTTGCGCACAACGTGCTGGCCGTGGCGCTCATTCGCGTGCCGGGCGCGTGGCTGCTGTCGAACGCCTATTCCGACACGCTGTTTCCCATGGGCATCGCTTCGCCGTGCGGGTCGATTCTGTCGGCAGTCATCTGTGTTATCGCGTTTACCGTGCTCAACCGGCGCGGGGCTTTTGACAAGTTGGCAGCGTAGCGGGGCAACGCGAAATCGCCCTCATCGACGACATCATCAGCAACGACCCCACAACCCACGTGACGCAAATCACGGTGCCGGTTGCCCCAGCAAAGTAAGAACCGCCCGGAAGGCATCGTGCTTCCGGGCGGTTCTTACTAATCATCATCCAGCAACTCGAATCGATTCCTAGATATCACCAATGCGGCATAATCTTGGCTTTGGTGAAAAACATGGGCAACCACAACGTCCTCGTTATCGTAGTAATAAAGCATTACATAAGAATTAACGAGGCAAGCATGGTAACCAAGCACTGCAAGCTCGGGCAACTTCGATAAGCCGTAGTCAACTACACCACTTTGAAGAAGCTGGAGCTGACTACGGTATTTATCAAGAAAGCGCCGGGCAGTAAAAATACCATGCCCCAATAGATAATCAACGATATCGTCAACTTCTTGTCCAGCTGAAGGCAAAATCTTGACGTTATAAGCCATATTTTGCCTCAAGGTCATCGAGGGCCTCAAAGGCATCACGCGCCGTGCCGGCAGCACGCTCCCGCTCGGCCACAGCTATACGAGCCATCAGGCGAGCCTTAGCCTGTTCCTGAACCATGAGGTCGTAGTCCTCGGATCGAAGTACAACAAATTTGCTATAGCCGTTTTTTGTAACAGTCACTGGACCAGGAGTAGTTTCAACGAGCTCCGAGAATTTCGCGGTGTCCCGCATATCTTTAATTGGAACGCAAACGGGCATGTTCAACTCCAATCATAATTATGTACATAATTATGAAGTGTAGCTCAACTAACGAGCGTCGGCTACAGAAGATCTACCACACTGGAGACAGTCCTCGATATGGCGGTTTTACTCCTCCGGAATCGGAAACGCACGGATGAACTCTGCAGGCGAGAAGGTCTTGATGGTCGAGCGCACAAAAGCGGCGCGGTCACGCGTGATAATAAAGTCCACGCCGGCACGCTCGGCCATCGCACGGATACAGCCGTCCTCAAAGTCCGGCTCATCGGAATAGGCGGAGGCAAAACAAGCCTCTTGGTCGAGAGACTCTACCGAGTAGCTCTTAAGGCAGTCGCGCACTACCTCGCGCCCGCGCGCCTCGCCGGCCTGTTTGGTGAGAATGTAATACGCGTCCTTGAGAGAGCAGGCCGAAACAACGCCTTCGATAAGCCCCACGTCGACGAGCCCCTTGATCGTTTGCGCCGCTGCGTGCTCCGGCCGGCCCGGAAGCACGCAATCGAGCAGAAAATTGGTATCGAGAAATGCTCTCATAGGTAGCGCTCCCTCGCGACGCGCTTTTCATCTTCAACCGTCATCGTATCGAGCGGCGTTCCCTTTGGCATTTTGGCTACGATATCGAGATACTCCTGGTAGTCCTCATCCTCCGCGAGCATCTCGCGAATCTCCTTCCAGGTGATCTTGGGATGCCACATCGTACCCACGTCGCGCTTGGGCTTGCCCGTGCCGCACGTCGGTTTTGCGCCCCCACGCTCCTGGGCAGCGTCATATTCCACCGTAACTGGACCTTCATAGTCGAGCGGCACGATCTTGAACAACGGCTTGCTCCGCTTGAAGACCACAACCTCCTCGCCCTCATTGGCAACCTTTTCGGCCACCTGCGTAAGGTTTTGGCGCAGTTCCGAAAACGCGACGGTAACCATAACTGCTCCTCTCAACATATATCTTCACTGCTAAGTATACACGTTAATATTAATGTTAAAGTGTATAAAACTCATCACAATGGGGCAGCCCGTTGTGGGACCTCACTGCGGGGCCCCTTTGCTTTGCATGAATCTTCTATCGCTCCGGAACGACACCGCTCCGCAGGGTCACCCTCAGCAACCTACATGACGCAGATCATGCTGCCCGCCACCACGCCCAAATAAAAACCTCCCGGAAAGTATCAGCCTTTCCGGGAGGTTTTCTAATTTGATTATCGATGTCCTAAGCCTGGGGCACCTGACCAGTAGCCAAAATCTGCTCGAGTGCGTCCTCGTCCAGCACGGGTACGCCCAGCTGCTCGGCTTTGGTGAGCTTGGAGCCCGCTTTGGGGCCGGCGACCAGATAGCTCGTCTTCTTTGAAACACTGCCCGAAACCTTGGCGCCGAGCACCTTGAGCGCCGCGCCCGCCTCGTCGCGCGTGCGGTTGACGAGTGTACCAGTGAGCACGAAGGTCAAACCCGCAAGCGGCTGTGCGTCGGCGAGCTCGCCCGCCACGCCAGCGTCGGCTGCGGCTTGCGCGTGCGCGGCGCCCAGGTCGACCTCGAGCGACAGGCCCGCCTGACGCAGGCGCTCCAGCACGGCAAGGTTTTCGGGCACGGCCAGGAACTGCTTGACGCTCGCCGCGATCTTGGGACCGATGCCCTCGCACTCGGCGATGTCCTCTTCGCTCGCCAAGATAAGTTTGTCAATCGACAGGAATCGTTCGGCGATGACCTCGCCCACGCTCTTGCCCACGTGGCGTATACCCAGGGCAAACAGCACGCGACCGAGCGGCTGACTCTTGGACTTGTTGAGCTCGGCGATGATTTTCTCGGCCGTCTTGAGGCCTACCGGAATGGGGTCGCCCTTCTTGACGCCCTTTTTGCTGTTGGAGCTGGCATAGGTGCGCCCCGTGTCCAAGCCGGCGATGTCGTCGACCGTGAGCTGGTAGAAGTCCGCGACATCGTGGATCAGCCCGGCGGCGATCATCTTGTCGACAATCTCGTCGCCTAGGCCGTCGACATCCATGCAGCCGCGACTCACCCAGTGGAGCAGGCGCTCCTTGAGCTGCGCGGGGCAGTCGATGGACACGCAGCGGTAGGCGACCTCGCCATCCTCGTGGACCACAGGGCTGCCGCACACGGGGCAGACCTCGGGCATGTGCCAGTCGACCGAATCGGCCGGGCGCTTATCGAGCACCGGGCCCACGACCTCGGGGATTACGTCGCCTGCCTTGTGCACGATGATGGTGTCGCCCTCGCGCACGTTTTTACGACGGATCTCGTCGATGTTGTGCAGCGTGGCGCGCGCGATGGTGGAGCCGGCGACCGTCACCGGGTCGAACTCGGCGACCGGCGTGAGCACACCGGTGCGGCCCACCTGGATGCGAATTTCGCGCAGGACGGTCTGCTTTTCCTCGGGCGGGAACTTAAAGGCAATGGCCCAGCGCGGCGCGCGGGCGGTAAAACCCAGGTCGAGCTGCTGTTGAAAGCTGTCAACCTTTACGACCACGCCGTCGATGTCGTAGTCCAGGTCACCGCGATGTTCGAGCGCCTGGGCGCAGAACTCGTGGACCTCGGCGGGCGTGGCGCAACGAGCCACGTTAGGGTTGACGCTAAAGCCGGCGCTACGCAGCCAATCGAGGAACTCGCGCTGACTGTGGACGTGCAGCGGGTCGGTATCGGCGATGGCATAGATAAAGGTGGCAAGATCGCGGCGCGCCGTGATCTTGGGATCCTTCTGACGTAGGCTGCCGGCGGCAGCGTTGCGCGGATTGGCAAAGGGGTCGCGGCCCTCGGCATCGGCCTCTTCATTCAGGCGAACAAAGCTGCCCTTGGGCATATAGACCTCGCCGCGTACCTCAATGGTGCGCTCGCGGTCGGCACCCATGTGGGCGAGCGCTGCCTCGGACAGATGCATGGGCACATCCTTGATGGTACGGACGTTAAGCGACACGTCCTCGCCCGTGGTGCCATCGCCACGTGTGGCCGCACGTACGAAGGTGCCGTTTTGGTAGGTAAGGGCCACGCCCAGGCCGTCGATCTTGAGCTCGCAGGTATAGGTGACGTTACCGGCACCGAGCGCATCCTCGGTGCGCTGGAGCCATGCGTCGAGCTCGTCCAGATCCATGGCATCGTCCATGGAATACATGCGCGCCATGTGCGTGACCGGCGTAAACTGCTCGCTCACGTAGCCGCCCACGCGTTGGGTGTAGCTGTCGGGCGTTACCAGATCGGGGTAGGTCGCCTCAATTTCCTGCAGCTCAACGAGCATTTTGTCAAAGGCGGCGTCCGTGATCTCGGGCGCATCGAGCATGTAGTAGCGATAGGCGTGGTAATCGAGCTCGTGGCGCAGCTCGGCCGCACGCGCTGCCGCCTGGGCACGGGCATCGTCCGGTGCAGCGGTATCCATGCTCGTGGGCGTTTCGGTATCGATGTCCACGCCGTCACCAAACAGGCTCGATTGCTCCATAGCGGCACTCCTTCGCTCGATTTCAAACGGATACAAGAGTACCACCGGTCGCAACGGGGCCGAATAGC
>CAUBTS010000031.1 GCA_958438955.1 uncultured Collinsella sp. | reverse complement strand
AACGGCGCCGCAATCTTGGAAACGGCGCGGCAACGGACGCGAAACGAACGGGAAATACGCGAGCAAGGAAGCCGTGAGCGCGCCCGTCTCGGCTAGTGGCGGAACAGCTCGCGGGCTCGGTCGCGGAGATTAGTTGCTCGAATGACACCTTCGTAGCGATTGATGCGCAGACGCGGGAAGGCATTGAAAAAGCGCAGGTCACGACGACTGAGTGACACGCTCGGTACCGGACGGCTCATGCGCTTACCGGCAAGGCGACGGCTGAGCGACGGACGCGGCATGCTCGGCGCGGCATCGGCCACGCGGCGGGCAGCGAGCGCCAGGCCGCGAGCACCATCCGAGATAAACGTCGGCATCGAAGCCTTCTCGCGCAGGGCATCGAGCGTCGCGTCGCCCAGCTCCGCCAGCCACGCGTTAACGGCACGGCTGCGGATATGCGTCTGTGCCACCGAGTCGATCGCCGAATCGGGAATACGTTCGAGCATGGAGTCGGACGCATCGGCGAGCGACTCGTTGATGCGGTCGGCAAGGTCGGCCCGGACGCGCTCCAGCTGATCGGACAGACGCCGCCAGCTCGCCAACGAGCATGCCGCGTCGACCATCATCGCGACCGCGACGATAAAAGCGGACAGCCGCACAATCAGCACCGGCAGATGGCCAAGCAGCCCCAACAATGCCGGCTCCACTAAACGGCAAATGCACAACGCACCCAAGCCAAACGCGCATGCCCAGTACAGACAGATGCGTCCGTGCAGGTTAAACGGCAGGTGCGAATAGTCCCAAAAGCGAGCCCCCGTTGTTTTTTCCAGCAGCACGCCTACGCTGTACTCAATCACGCTGCATACGAGCGCTGCAGCGACAAACTGGCTCGAGGCATCCGGAATCCCACGCAACAGCAGCCAGCAGGCAATGCCGCCCGCGCCATAGATGGGGCAGCACGGCCCAAGCAAAAAGCCACTGTTGGCAAATCGTCCGTGATTGAGCATGGCGCATACTGTCGACTCCCATGCCCAACCGCAAAACCCGTAAAAGGCAAACGAGAGCACCAGTGCCGAGAGTGGGCAGGCGGCAAGCGTCGCGCCGCCAAACGCCATATCAATCGCGGTCCCCACCGTCTACCCTCTCCTCTTTTCGCTCGATTCGCCACTCACGTCATCGTCCGCCTCGTCCTTGCGCCGCAGACGACCGGCGACCGTCTCGCGCAGAGCGCACCATTTATCTGCCAGGCATACAATCCAAGCCTCACGACACGTCGGCGGCACTGGCACCAGCGGAAACATATGCCGCACGATAATATTCCGTTCGCGCGGCGTCAGCTCAAAATCTTCCTCCGCACGTGCCAGGGCAAAAAACGGGTGGCGAAAGCCATGCAGCCGATGGCTTGGGTCGGGATCGTGCCAGTCATAGAGAAAGTAATCGTGCAGCAGGGCCCCGCGCAACAACGAAGCACGGTCGACCGAAATGCCAGCACGGCCCAAGCGCTCGGCAAAGGACAGGCTCGCCCGCGCTACCGAAGTCACATGTGCATAGACCGTCACGTCACCATGTTGGATAAACTCGCGCGTCAGGTCCAGACGGCCCGCCTGTGCCAGTTGACGGGCAGCATGGTCTACTTCGCGCGCGATTTTCTCGGCACGAACGGCATCGGACATGCTGCCTCCTTCCAGCGGCTCACGGCGGCAAGCCACGGCCTGTGCACAATCGATAAAAACATCATGGAACACATCAGTATGGCATCGGACAAAACGTTTTGCCCCACCAGTTGGCGAATTACCGCGCCGCCGTCACATATCAAACGCCAAAATGTGCGAGACTGTCTTGTGCAATTGCGCCGGCCGAGGGAGTGCCGGCGCTCGATTCGCATGGAGTAACCCACAACGATGCTGCTTACGCAAACGACAACGCCCGAGGACGTCAAGGCTCTTAATCGTGCCGAGCTCCCGCAGCTCTGCGACGAGATTCGCCACGCCATCCTCGAAAGCTCCGCCGCCGTCGGCGGGCACGTTGCCCCCAACCTGGGCGTCGTTGAGCTTACGGTTGCGCTTCATCGCGTGTTTAACTCCCCTATCGACAAGATTGTCTTTGACGTTTCGCACCAGACCTACGCCCACAAGGCGCTGACTGGGCGCGCGTACACTTATATCGATCCGAAGCGCTTTGGCGAGGCCTCTGGCTTTGCCAATCCCGACGAGTCCGAGCACGACCTGTTCGCCATGGGCCATACCTCCACGTCGGTGAGCCTGGGCTGCGGCCTGGCGCACGCTCGTGACCTGGCGGGCGATACTTACAACGTCATCACCGTTATTGGCGACGGCTCGCTTTCGGGCGGCTTGGCGTTTGAGGGCTTTAACAATGCCGCCGAACTCGATAGCAACCTGATCATCATCGTCAACGATAACGACCAGTCCATTGCCGAGAACCATGGCGGCCTGTATCGCAATCTGGCCGAGCTGCGAGCCAGCAACGGTACCTGTGAGCGCAACGTTTTCCGCGCGATGGGGCTCGACTACCGCTATCTGGACGCCGGTAACGACGTGTTGGCCCTCGTCGACGCGTTGCAGGAACTGCGCAATATCGATCATCCCATCGTGCTGCACGTCTCCACCGCCAAGGGCAAGGGCTTTGAGCCAGCCCAGAACGACCCCGAACGCTGGCATCACGTGGGTCCGTTTGACATGGCAACTGGACGCAAGCTCTGCCCGGGCCATCCGAGCGAACCTGCGCCGCGCACCTATGCCGACATTACGGGCGAGGCGCTCAGCGCCGCCATCGAGCGCGATTCGCAGGTCGTGGGCATCACGGCCGCCACGCCCTACATCATGGGCTTTACACCCGAGCTTCGCGCTGCCGCCGGCAAACAGTTCGTCGATGTGGGCATTGCCGAGGAGCACGCCGTGACCTTTGCCACCGCGCTTGCGCGCTCGGGCGCCAAGCCAGTCTTTGGTGTGTACGGCACGTTTTTGCAGCGCGCTTACGACGAGCTGTGGCACGACCTGTGCCTCAACGACGCCCCGGCAACCATTTTGGTGTTTGGTGCGTCAATCTTTGGCACCACGTCCGAGACGCACCTTTCGTTCTTTGATATTTCCATGTTGGGCGGTCTTCCCAACATGCACTACTTGGCGCCGGCCTGCATGGAGGAATATCTGTCCATGCTGAGCTGGTCGCTCGACCACCGCGAGCATCCCGCGGCGATCCGCGTACCGGGCATTGGCTTGGTAAGCCGTCCCGACCTTGCGCCTGCCGAAGACACCGACTACAGTGCCGTTCGCTACAACGTGGTGCGTCAGGGCCGCGACGTTGCCGTGCTCGCGCTTGGCGATTTCTTTGAGCTGGGCGAGCGCGTGGCAAACCGCTTGGCTGCCGAGTACGGTATCGAGGCCACGCTCGTCAACCCGCGCTTTGCAACCGAGCTTGACCGTGAGTTCCTCGACAGTCTTGCCGCCGAGCATCGCGTTGTCGTCACCCTCGAGGACGGCATCTTGGACGGTGGCTGGGGCGAGCGCGTCGCGTGCTATCTGGCCTGCACGCCTGTGCGCACGCGCACCTTCGGCATCGCCAAGGGCTTCCCCGACCGCTACGACCCCAACGAGCTGCTCGCTCAGAACGGCATGACGGTCGAGAACATGGCCGCCGAAGCCGTAAGACTACTCAACGAGTAAGAAAACCTCCGCAAGGAAAGCACCCCTGCGGAGGTTTTTATTTTCGCGACGCGATTATCTCAATCTGTAACATCTAGGGTCCGAATTTCCGTCTAACTGTTACAGATCTGGATAAGACGTCCTAGTCCCAGACCTTTGTCTCAATCTATAACAGATAGAGACCTTTTGGCCGTCCAGATGTTACAGATTGAGACATTCGAATTCCCCTGAAGAGAAAATCTCGATCTGTAACAGTCGCTCGGCAAAAACGGCTGCAGATGTTACAGATCGAGACAAAGCAACAAGGCATGCCGCCGCATCGGCCAAAACCACCACGAAGGTGCCTGTCCCTTTTTAGTAGGTAGAATAACCCATAAGGTAAGTATGTTTCTGAGTTATTTCGTGTTGACCCATTTGAGCGCGATAGGGTATAACTCTACTCAACCGCTAGGGATTTTATTGAGAAAGGTGTTCTACCATGAGCAAGAACCTCTCCCAGCAGGTCGTTCTCGACCGCCGCGGCTTCGTTGCCGCCACCTTCGCAACCGTCGCCGGCCTTGGTCTTGCCGGCTGCTCCGACACCAGCGCCGAGGCCGACAAGGGTTCCGCCGCCGGCTCTTCCAAGAGCTCCGAGGATACCGAGGCTTCCACCACGCTCGACGCCAAGGCATTCGACAAGCTCGTCGACAACGGCCCCAAAGCCGACGACGATGCCATCGCCGCCAGCACCTGGGCCACAGCCGTCAAGGACGCCGGCGTCTTTAAGATTGGCGGCGTTCAGACCTCTACGCTTTTCTCCCTCCTCAACGAGAAAGACGGTCAGACCCGCGGCTTCGATGCCGGTATCGCACAGCTCCTGTCCAACTACATTCTGGGCGAGAACAAGGTCGAGATCACCCAGGTGACCTCGGACACGCGCGAGTCTGTCCTGCAGAACGGCCAGGTCGACGCCGTCTTTGCCACCTACACCATCACTGACGAGCGCAAGAAGCTCGTCTCCTTCGCCGGTCCCTACTACTACACGCAGCAGGCCATCCTGGTGCTCGCCGATAACGACGACATCAAGAGCGTCGACGACTTGGCCGACAAGAACGTCGCCGTCCAGTCCGGCTCCAACGGCCCCGCCATCCTGGAGGAGTTCGCTCCCAAGGCCAGCCAGCAGGAGTTTAAGACCGACGAGGAGGCCCGCCAGGCACTCCAGCAGGGTCGTGTTGACGCCTACGTCATCGACAACAACATGCAGCAGAGCGCCCTGGTCCGCGAGCCCGGTAAGTACAAGATCGCCGGCAAGTCCTTCGGCAACAAGGAGCCCTATGGCATTGGTCTGCCGCTCGATTCCGACGGCGTCGCCTTCGTTAACGACTTCCTTAAGAAAATCGAGGACGACGGCACCTGGACCGAGCTGTGGCAGATCTGCATCGGCGACCGTACGGGCGACACCAATGTTCCCGAGCTGCCCGAAATCGGCGCCTAGGCAGCGTGCCTGGTAACGGCCGCAACGAAACCATACGGAAACGCATGATGCGCTTTATTGCGGTAAACTGTTTTCTCACTGAGTTGTCGGGGCTTCCGTACACACGGGAGCCCCTTTCCTTATCGGCGGGAGGTCCGCATGAGTCTTTCCGAGCTCTGGTCGCTCTATGGCCAGAACTATATCGACGCGCTGCTCGCAACCTGGGGCATGACGCTTGAGTCGTTTGCCATCGCCATGGTGCTGGCCGTCGCCGTCACCGTGATGCGCGTGTCGCCGCTCAAGCCGCTGCGCGTCTTTGGCGACCTGTATGTCCAGGTCTTCCGTAACATCCCCGGCATCGCGCTGCTTATCATCGTCGTCTACGCGCTGCCGCCGCTCAAAGTCGTCCTGCCCTACCGCACCTGCGTTATCGTCGCCACGGTCCTTTTGGGCTCGGCCTTTGGTTCCGAAAACTTTATGAGCGGCATCAACACCGTCGGCGTCGGTCAGGTGGAAGCCGCCCGCTCGCTGGGCATGAGCTTTAACCGTATCCTCGCCAAAATCGTGATTCCGCAGGCGCTGCGCTCGAGCGTGCTGCCCATGACGAACCTCTTTATCGCCGTCATGCTCACTACCGCCTTGGGCAGCCAGGTGCCGCTTAAGCCGCAAGAGCTCACCGGCGTGGTGAGTTACATCAACACGCGCTCGCTCGGCGGCGTCGCCGCGTTCTTTATCTCGGCGCTCGGCTACCTGGGCACGGCCTTTGTGGTGAGCCACATTGGCAACTACATCGATAAGAAGGTGAGGATCCTCCGATGAGCAAGCACTCCACCTCCGCGCTCACCATGCGCGATGCGCTCTACGAGGCTCCCGGCCCCAAGATGCGCGCCAAGATTCGCATCGGCACCGCCATCTCGCTTGTTGCCGTCGCCGCGCTCGTCGTCCTCGTGTTGCAGCGCTTTTATGTGACCGGTCAGCTTTCGGTCCACTATTGGTATTTCTTTACGCACCTCACCACCTGGAAGTTCCTGCTTGCCGGCTTTGAGGGCACCGTTAAAGTCGCACTCACCGCCGGCGCCATCGCGCTGGTGCTGGGCTTAGCCCTTATGCTCGGCCGTACCAGCGACATTAAGCCGCTGCAGCTGGTCTGCCGTGTGCTCACCGACTTCTTCCGTGGCGTGCCGAGCCTGCTGTTCATCTACTTCTTCTTTTTGGTGCTGCCCCAGTACAAGATCGCGCTGCCGTCGTTTTGGATGCTCACGCTTCCCGTCGCGCTCGCTGCCGCCGGCGTACTTGCCGAGATCTTCCGCGCCGGCGTCAACGCCGTGCCGCGCGGCCAGGTCGAGGCTGCCCAGGCACTCGGTCTCTCCAAAGCTAAAATCACCTTTAAAATCGTGTTGCCGCAGGCTATTCGGTTTATCATTCCGTCCTTGATTTCGCAGCTTGTGGTCGTAGTCAAAGACACCACCGTCGCCTATGTGGTGAGCTACCCCGACCTCATGCAAAATGCCCGCGTGCTCATTACCAACTACGACGCCCTCGTGTCGGTCTACCTGGTAATCGCGGTCATCTACATCCTCATCAACGTCGCAATTAACAAGGCCGCTGTCTACGTTTCACACAAGACCGGCGCGACCATCATCCGCTAACGCTTTACCATTTCGAGTCATAAGGAGCCGAGCACCATGGCACAGAGCACCTCTTCCACCGGCAATCAGCCGCTGATCGAGCTCAGACACGTCGATAAGCACTATGGCGATCTTCACGTCCTCAACGACATCAATCTCTCGGTCGACCGCGGCGAGGTCGTCGTTGTGATCGGTCCCTCGGGCTCGGGCAAGTCGACCATGTGCCGCACCATCAACCGCCTGGAAACTATCGACTCGGGCGAGATCCTCATCGAGGGCGAACCCCTGCCGCAGGAAGGCAAGGACCTTGCCCGCATGCGCGCCGAACTGGGCATGGTGTTTCAGCAGTTCAACCTGTTTGCACATATGACGGTACTGCAGAACGTCATGCTGGGACCGGTCGACGTGCTGGGCGTGTCCAAGGAGGAAGCTCGTGAGCGCGCCATGGACCTGCTGAGCCGCGTGGGCGTGGCCGAGCAGGCCGACAAGGTGCCCGCACAGCTTTCGGGCGGCCAGCAGCAGCGCGTGGCCATCGCCCGTTCACTCGCCATGCAGCCCAAGGCCATGCTTTTTGACGAGCCCACGAGTGCCCTTGACCCCGAAATGATCAACGAAGTGCTCGAGGTCATGGTCCGTCTGGCCCAGCAGGGCATGACGATGATCGTCATCACGCACGAAATGAACTTTGCCCGCCGCGTGGCCGACCGCGTCGTGTTCATGGCCGACGGCCAGATCGTGGAAACCGGCACGCCCGACGAGTTCTTCGACCACCCCCAGACCAAGCGCGCCCAGGACTTCCTCAACTCTATCAAGGGCCACTAACCCAATTGCCACGCGGGCAAATTCATCAGTAACGTTTGCCCCGCGCCACCCCTGTGCCATGTCCACCCGGATTCGAAAGCCGCAACCATGATCGGAACCCGCACCTCATCGTCCTACACCCCGCATGTCGACGTCGACCCCGCCGACCGCCCACTCATCCTCGTCGCACCGCGTTGGGAAGAGGCAAAGCCGTTTTTGAGCGAGACGCTCTCCCCCAACGAGGAAATCGCAAGTGTCTTTGTCGATGCCATTCTTGCCGCCGGCGGCCTGCCGCTGCAGATGTCCATCACCGAGGACATTGAGGTCATCCGTCATTACGTCGATATCGCCGACGGCATCGCTATTCCCGGCGGCCCGGACGTCAACCCCAAGCGCTGGGGCGACGAGCGCCCCTACGACCCCACACTGTGCTGCGAGATTCGCGACCGTTTTGAGTTTAAGCTGGTTAACGAGGTGCTCCGCGCCAAAAAGCCGCTCTTTACCACCTGCCGCGGCACGCAGCTGCTCAACGTCGCCACCGGCGGCACCCTGTGCATGGACGTGCCGAGCCTGGGTGCGCGCGAGGGTCGCACGCAGTGGCGTCACACCCACGTGCTCAACGATCCCGTGCACCCCGTCGAGGTCGTGCCGGGCTCGCTGCTGGAACGCGCGGTTGGCGGGCACAGGCTAATCCAGACCAACTCCGCACACCACTGCTGCATCGATCGTCTGGGTAAAAGCACGCGCTTGGTCGCCAAGGCAACCGATGGCGTGCCCGAGTGCATCGAAGTCGAAGGCCAACCCTTCTGCCTGGGCGTGCAATGGCATCCCGAGTACACCTGGCAGACGCTCGAAACCGACTTTAACCTCTGGAAGTCGTTTGTCGAGGCGGCAGCCAAGGTCAAGCAGGCCCGCTAGCACGCGAACCACAAAACAGATAAGGGCGCCCCGCCGGCCACATGGTCCGGCGGGGCGCCCTTTCACCTATATGTGGCCGGCAAGCAGCCCAAGGCTCGCAAGCTCTTATTCAGCCGCCTCGCGCAGAGCCGACATCGTTGCCGCATATTGCTGCTGCAACGCATGCATTCCCTCGCGAGCGCCGTCAACGGCATCGGCGCCGCGCAGTGCTTCGGTCACCACGACCGCCGGCTCGTACAGATTATCGAATCCCAGGTTCTGGCTCACGCCCTTGAGTGTGTGCGCTGCCATAAACGCACCTTCGGCGTCTCCTGCCGCCATGGCGGCCTCCAGCTTGTCCATGCTCTCGTCATCCAAAAACTTGAGGGCAAAGCGGGCAAGCATTTCCTCGCCCATCAGCCGAGCGCACGCGTCATCATAATTAGCGCCGATCTTCTCATACGCCTCACGCATGGAAATCATGGATTAAAACTCCTTAGGTCAAACTAAATCGTGGGAAACGCGACAACGTCGGCGGGGCGTGCCAACGTCTCGGCAATACGGTCTTGCACCTCGAGCAGACAGTCGAGCAACAGCGGGTTAAAGGTGCCGCACTTACCGTCCAGGATCATCTGGATCGCCTCCTTGTGCGGAATAGCGTCCTTGTACACACGCACGCTCGTCAGAGCATCGTACACGTCGGCCACCGAGACCACCTGCGCGGCAATGGGAATATCGTCGCCCTTAAGGCCATCGGGATAGCCCTTGCCGTCCCAGCGCTCGTGGTGCCAACGCGCAATTTGGTACGCATATTCCATAAGCGCATTGCCGACGTGATGGCAACCCAGCTCAAGCAACATGTCGGCGCCGATCGTGGTATGCGTCTTCATAATCTCGAACTCCTCGGACGTAAGGCGTCCGGGTTTGTTGAGAATCGCATCGTCAATCGACATCTTGCCGATATCGTGCAGCGCCGAAGCCAGGGCAATCGTGGAGCGCTCCTCATTGTCGAGGGAGATCGTGTCGCTACGCTGGACCAGACAGTCAAGCAGCAGCTCGGTCAGCTTTTCGATATTCGTAACGTGCCTGCCGCTCTCGCCGTTGCGAAGCTCCATGACGCCGGCCATGATGTCGATGAGCATGCGACTGTTCTTGACGCGCTCGTTGTACTGCTGGGACAGCAGGCTCGTCAGGCGGCGCTGTTTGGCGTATAGGCGGATGGTGTTGCTTACACGGCGGCGCACGACACGGGAGTCAAACGGGCGGTTGATATAGTCCGAGGCGCCCAGCTCGTACGCGCGCAGAACCATATCATCGGAATCTTCGCTCGAAATCATGATGAAAGGCAGATTGTCGATACCCGATCGGCGCGACAGATCGGCCAGCACCTCAAAGCCGCTCACGTCCGGCATGACAATGTCCAGTAGCACGAGCGACAACTCATCGCCATAGCGGTCGACCATATCGAGCGCCGTACGACCGTTATCAGCCTCGAGGATGCAATACTCGTCCTTGAGCATCTCGTTGAGAATGGCTCGGTTCATCTCGGAGTCATCGATGATAAGCACCAAAGGCTTTTCGTTTTGGAAGGCCTCGATGAAATCGCCATCGGTCACGACCGTACCGGCTTTTGCCTTAGCACGGCTCAGTAACTGGACAGCGCGGCCAACGCCCTCATCAACCGTCTCGCCATGAATACGAACGCCACCAACACATGCCGTCAGGCTCACGTACTCATGGCCCGGAACAATCGTGGCATGAACGGCATCGGACACCTGATGCAGGCGACGGGTGAAGTCATCGGAAGGAATATTGGGCATGACGACCACAAACTTGTCGCAGCCATAGCGTACGAGCTCGTCAGTCGAACGAATTCCGCTGCGTATGGCTGTCGCCACAGCACCGAGCGCAAGGTCGCCGGCATGACGGCCACACGTATCGTTGAAGACCCTAAAATCATCAAGGTCGATCACCGCAACGCCGGCATTCATGCGGGCGTTGCGGAGCTTTTCCTCGTAATATCGGCGATTGCGCACACTCGTCAGCACGTCGGTGTAGACAAGGTCCTCTTCTGTAGCTTCTTGTTCATCGATCGGACGCACCATCAGCAAGACACGAGGCTCACCCTCGACCTTTAGAGGGCGTAGGCGAGCGCGGTACTCAACACCATCGTTGAGCAGTTGCTCCGACACCTCATCGGAGTCTGCCAAAGCCTCAAGACTCGACTGACGCAGACAAGGGCAGCAATCGCCGGCGAGCAGGCAGTTAGGCTCGCTCTTAATCTGATCGGCCGACAGCAAACGCACCACGGGGTAGGTCTTCGCGACGCGGGCGACCTCAGCGGCAGCCTCCTCGTCGGTTAGATTGACCTCGTGATTATTGAGCATATGGGGCCCTTTCGATAGTTTCGCATGGTAGCGGTGGGTTCCAAATGCTACAAGGGTAACACCTTGCCGATGCAGGTAAGCACATGAATGCTGTTACATTTTTATGACCTGGCAAACGGTGGTAATGGAGCCGCGGGCGCGTGGTTATTGGCGCATTCGTTAACAATGACGAAACGCTAACAGTCCCCCTCCCCGCAGGTCATCGAGCGTGCTAACGCTCCAAGACATCGCGAACGGCGTTTGCCGCCGTAACGGGGCGATCGCGCAAACCGTTATGCGCGCCCGGGATCGTCACAAGGGGGCAATCGAGATATTCGGCAGCCGCTCGCGTACCAGCCTCGCGGGGCGTACCGACCGAAAGCTCGCCCAAAAACACAGCCGACACCGCCTTTGATTCGCGGGCGCGCTCCCAGTCGGGAGCATATGTCATATTTGTTCCGTATTCATTAGCCATAAAGCAACGACCATTGCGCAGGGCATGCTTGGCTTCCGCTTCGGTCGTCCCAGGAGCCTCGGGGTCCAAGTCGCCGAGAGCTCCCAAGAAAAGCCGAAGCGCCCTTGAAACCTTTCCAGCCGCAATCATATCGAGCAAAATCGGAGCTGCGCCCATGCCGACGCCTTCGGCCGACACAGCCGGCTCATGCAGAATCGCACGGGCGACGAGATGGGGTTCGGTGCGAAGAAGCTCCAGCGCCACCAACGTACCGGCGCTGTGCGCAAGCACATTTGTCGGAGCGCCAACGTGTTCGATCGCGGCCTGCAGGTCGGCGGCCTGAGCGGCAAGATCATAGCTGCCGTCTGCCGCTTCGCTGCTGCCGCCACAGCCGCGGCGGTCGTAGGCAATTACGCGGTAGTTGCGACTGAGCTCACAAGCGATACCGTCAAAAAATGTGCCGTCGACACAAGCGCCGTGCACGCACACCAAGGCAGGAGTATCAGGCGACACATCCGGGCCGGCATATTCGCGACAGGCAATCGTGGTGCCCGCATTCTCGACCGTAAAATCCATGTTGTGCCCCCATCATCAACGCCCATCCAGTTGCGCGTCAGTACGGCTGGATAGACCTGCATTGCTTTACGCCTTGTTAACAGATTAACTTTACCCGACCCGAGGCTTTTCATGACACGGCATAATGAGCGACGTGAAAAAACGAAACTTGTAAAGCAAGAGCCCGCACCCTGCTTTGGAGCCGATGCTATGCTTAGGCACAATTGTCTTGAGGAGCATATGCCTATGTCTACGTTTTTGAATGCCAGCCCCATCTTTGGGCCCGTTCGCAGCCGTCGCCTTGGTCTCTCGCTCGGCGTCAACATGATGCCGGCCAGCGGCAAAATCTGCACGTTCGACTGTATTTACTGCGAAAACGGCCTCAACGCCGAGCGCCCCTGCCATGAGCCGTACAACACAGCTGCCGTGGTACTCGACGCGCTCGAGGCAAAGCTGCGCGAGATGGCAGCCGAGGGCGAGCTCCCCGATGTGATCACCTTCGCAGGCAACGGCGAGCCCACCGCCGCACCGGAGTTTCCGCAGGCCATCGCCGGCGCCGTCGCGCTGCGCGACGAGCTTGCCCCAAACTCCAAGATCGCCGTGCTCTCCAACGGCACGCGCGCCGACCGCCCCGAGGTGCACGACGCGCTCATGATGGTCGATGACAACATTCTTAAGCTCGATACCGTCGACCCGGCATTTATCCAGCTGCTCGACCAGCCCGTTGGCCCCTACGACGTCGAGCACCAGATCGAGACGTTCGCAAGCTTTGACGGTCACGTTATTATCCAGACGATCTTTTTGACCGGTGAGTATCAGGGCAAGCCCATCGACAACACCGGCGAGGAGTACGTCGCCCCCTGGCTCGCGGTGCTCGAGCGCATTCGTCCGCAGGAGGCGACCATCTACACGGTGGCGCGCGAGACACCGGTCGCAGGCCTTGCCAAAGCAGCACCCGAGGCCCTCGACGCCATTGCCGCGCGCGTGCGCGCCCTCGGCATTCCCTGCCAGGTGAGCTACTAGCAAAACCACGCAGCAGCTAGTGCCTGCCATCCCGCTCCATCAGTTGCGGTGATATAGTTCCTATTTATGCTGTTAAACCGCTTAAATCGGAACTATATCACCGCAACTTTTATGGACGCGTGGGTGGGCTATACTAGCTGCGAATGAAAGGAAGTTAGCCATGTTTGACAATGGACCCGTGCCCGGCCGCAACGACGCCTGCTGGTGCGGCAGCGGCAAAAAATATAAGAAATGCCATAGCGCCTTTGATGAGCGCCTCGAGCGCTTGTGGGAAGAGGGCTGGGAGGTTCTGCCCCGCACGCTCTACAAGACGCCCGCCGATATCGAGGGCATCAAGCGCTCGGCCGCCATCAACGTGGGCGTGCTCGATTACGTAGGCGAACACATCGCCGCGGGCATGACCACCAACCAGATCGACCAGATGATCTACGACTACACCGTCGAGCACGGTGGCACGCCGGCCGACCTCAACTATGAGGGCTACCCCAAGAGCGTTTGCACCTCGATCAACGACGTGGTCTGTCACGGTATCCCCTGCGATACGGACGTGCTGCATGAGGGCGATATTATCAACGTGGACTGCTCCACGATCCTAGACGGCTACTTTAGTGATTCGAGCCGCATGTTCTGCATCGGCGAGGTCTCTGCCGAGCGCCAGCGCCTGGTCGACGTCACCCGCGCCAGCGTGGAGGCGGGTCTGGCTGCCGTCAAGCCGTGGCTGCCGCTCTCCGTGATGGCTGAGGCCGTGCAAAAGACGGTCGAGGACGCCGGCTTTAGCGTGGTGCGCGAGTACGGCGGACACGGCATCGGTAAGGAGTTCCACGAGGACCCGTTTGTGGGCTTTACCACCGAGGCGCCCGATGTGGACACCATCATGGCTCCGGGCATGGTCTTTACCATCGAGCCCATGGTCAATGCCGGAGCGCCCGACATCAAGATCAGCAAGGGCGACGGCTGGTGTGTGCGCACCAAGGACGGT
Organism: uncultured Collinsella sp.; assembly: GCA_958438955.1. Lineage (GTDB taxonomy): Bacteria > Actinomycetota > Coriobacteriia > Coriobacteriales > Coriobacteriaceae > Collinsella. The sequence continues at coordinate 5,492 of CAUBTS010000031.1, read as the reverse complement.
AGCGATTCGGCCCAGTGCGAGGTACAGCTCGTGGTGACCGAGGACGGCTACGAGCTGCTGAGCTGGTAGCCGTGGATGCGCCGGGCTTCGCGATGGATATGTTAACCATCGCAAAGCCCGGCGTTTTTATAGCGTTTTGCCTGATAAAACCTGCCAAAATAAACCTGCCCCTTTTGGTAGGTCGAGCGGAGAGGACTGCTTGTGAACATCCTGGTTTTGCTGCCCGTCAACGACCGTCATCGTGCAATTCTTGAGTCGAGCGCTCCGGGCGAGGACTTTATCTACACGAGCGCCGACGCCGCCACGCGCGAGCAGGTCGCCGATGCTGACGTGATCTTGGGCAACATCGACCCTGACATGCTCACGGCATGCGAACATCTCCAGCTGTTGCAATTGCAGACCGCTGGCTATGACGATTACTTGGCCGCCGGCACCGTGCCGGCCGACGCCAAATTGTCTTGCTCGGTGGGCGCCTACGGCCAGGCCGTAAGCGAGCACATGTTTGCCATGGTCCTTTCCATGATGAAGCGCCTGCCCGGCTATCACAACTTGCAGCGCGAGCATCGCTGGGAGGATTTGGGGCCGGTCACCTCGCTCAAAAACGCCAATGTGCTGGTGCTGGGCGCGGGCGATATCGGCGGCCACTTCGCCACGCTCTGCCGCAACATGGGCGCGCACGTCCGCGGCATCAAGCGCCATCCACTCGTCTACCCCATTGTGTTTGAGGACATGGACGGCATGGACGCCCTGTCCGAGCGCCTGGCCGAGGCTGACATCGTCGCATCCTTTATGCCCAGCACACCCGAGACCCGCGGCCTGGCGAACGCCGAGTTCTTTGCCGCGATGAAGCCGGGCTCCTTCTTTGCCAACGGCGGCCGCGGCGACCTTGTGGTCACCGACGACTTGGTTGCCGCCCTGGAGTCGGGACATCTCGCCGGCGCCGCGGTCGACGTCACCGACCCCGAGCCGCTGCCTGAGACAAGCCCCCTGTGGGATGCGCCCAACATGCTCATCACGCCGCACGTCTCCGGCTGGTTCCACCTGGCAGCCACGCTCAACAATGTGGTCGACATTGCCGCAGAGAATCTGCGTCACCTGCAAGCCGGCGAGACCCTGCGCTGTTGGATCGAACATTAGGGTTCCGCCGTTCTAACGAACGGCGGACCGGTCGACGCTACGCGCCGCCCAGAGCGACAATTTGTCATTCAAAAGGCAAGGCATGACCAGAAGGTCTATGCCTTGCCTTTTGAATGACAAATTGTTCGCTCTGGACATCGCTCGCTGACGCTTGCTCAACCTGCGGTGTCATAACAATTCTGTCCAGCTGTTGGCTTTGCGGCATTTGCCCAGATAAAACCTGCATAATAAACCTGTCCCTTTTAGCAGGTTTTAGAGCTCCACGCTTTCGGCGCCGTTGATGGTTAGGTTTCGCTCGTAGAAAGCCGTGAGGGCGCGAATGGCGTACATCACGTCGCGTACGCCGCCGGTCTCGTAGCTTGAGTGCATGGCCAGCTGCGGCAGGCCCACGTCCACGGCATGCATGCTCGCATGCATGTTCGACAGGTTGCCGAGCGTGGAGCCACCCGCCATATCGCTCTTGTTGGCGAAGGCCTGCGTGGGCACGTCGGCGTCATCGCAAATAGCCTGGAACACTGCGCGGCTAAAGGCATCGGTGCAGTAATGCTGGTTGGCGGCTTCCTTGATAACGATACCGCCGTTGAGCACAACCTGATTGCGGGCGTCGCACTTCTCGGCGTGGTTGGGGTGCACGGCATGCGCATTGTCGCAGCTCACAAGCATCGAGGCAGCAAGTGCACGATGGTACGACTCGTCGTCAAAGCCCAGCGATCCGTTGATGCGGCGCAGTGCGTCGGCCAAGAACGTCGACATGGCGCCCTGCTTGGTCTCGGAACCAACCTCCTCGTTATCAAAGCAGCAGAAGACCGAGACGTCGCGCGCGTTCTCGGCACCCAAAAATGCCTGCAGTGAGGTGTAGGCGCAGGCCAGGTCGTCGAGCTTGGGCGTCGAGATGAACTCGTCAGCCCAGCCCCAAATGCGCGCATCCTGGCGGTTGACCAGGAACAGATCGCGGCTCAGGATCTGCTCGGGCTCAACGTCCAGTTCGTCGGCAACCAGGGCATCAAAATCGCCCTGCTTAAGCTCACCGGCGCTGATGAGCGGGCACAGGTCGACGGCGCGGTTGGGCGCAAAGCCCTCGTTAACGCCGCGGTTCATATGGATGGCAAGGCTCGGGATAATCGCGACTTCGCGCTCGGTGGCAAGCAGGCGGCTCTCAATACGGTCGCCTTCGCGTACCAACACGCGGCCCGCGAGCGCCAGCGGGCGGTCGAACCAGGTGTAGTCGATCATGCCGCCGTAGGCCTCGGTGTTCAGGCGCAGCGTCTCGCCTGCGCCGTCGAGCTCGGGCACGGCCTTGACCTTAAACGTCGGCGAATCGCTGTGCGACGCCGTGAGCTGAAAATGATAGTCACCGGCAACGCCGTCCTCGCCCCACGTCGCGGTCAGGTCCTCGCCCACCTTAAAGGCAATAACGCTCGAGGTATTGCGCTGCGTGTAATAACGCCCGCCCGGCTCGATGTCCCACGCCGCGTTCTCGGGCAGGTAGGTAAAGCCCGCCTCGTCGAGCTCGGCCATAATGGTCGCCGCCGTATGGAACATGCTGGGACATGCCTCGATAAAGTCGATGAGGTCGTTGGCGGCCTCGATATCGTCGGCCGTCACATGCGCGCGCTCGGGCGTTTCCTGATCCGTCATGCTCTCCCCTTTCGCTGGGTTGATGGTCCCCTCCAGCATACCCCGCCACGCCAGCGCCGCACTCTTCATTCCATGTTTAATCCCGCGCCGCTCACCAAGTTGAGCCATCATGCCCGCGCTCCTTTTGCGACAATTACGCTAACAGGACGAGAGGAGCCGTCATGAAGCCACGTAACATTGCCATCGCCTGCGGTGTCGCGGGAGTCGCCGTCGGCCTTGCCGCTGCCACCGGTATCGTTTACCGCAAGCAAATCAAGTCCGCCGCGTCGCTCAAACGCTTGACCGGCTACGCGGATAGCTATGACCTGTACGCAATCGACATCGCCTACGACTACGATCTTGATCGCATCATCGCCGCTGGCGTGCGCGACGACCAGGCCTACATCGATGCCGTGGTGGCGCAGGTGCTGCCCGGTGTGCCGGTACATGTCCAGGCGCCCCAGTTTGCCTGCAGCGCTTTTGTCGCCGTAGATGCCGAAGGCCGCGTGCGCACCGGTCGCAATTACGACTTTAAGGACGACACCTCGGCGCTGCTGGTGCGCAATCACCCACGCGACGTCTATGCCTCCATCGGGTTTGCCGCCCTTAACAACCTGGGCGATAACACTCCGCTTGACTCCGTCGGCGGACGCGCCGCCGCACTCATGGGCCCGTTTGCCCAGCTCGACGGTGTTAACGAATGCGGCGTGTCCATTGCCGTACTCACTCTGGACTCCAAGCCCTGTGACCAGGACACGCAGCGCCCCGTCATCAATACCTCGCTCGCCATCCGCCTGGTGCTCGACCGTGCCGCCACCACGCAAGAAGCTGTCGACCTGCTTTCCGCCTACGACATGCACGCCATGGCAGGACGCGATTACCACTTCTTTATCAACGACGCCGCCGGTGACGCGCGCGTAGTAGAGTGGGATCCGCGCGATCCGGACCGTGCTTTCAAAGCGACTCCTGTACGCCAGGTTACGAACTTCTACGCCTGCTATGGCGACGAAGTGCTGCCCAACCAAAAGAATGGCGAGCTGGGCCATGGTAAAGAGCGCGCCGTCGCAATCGCCGATGTCCTTGACGCCCATGTCGGTGCCCAGGACGAAACGATTGTCTGGAAAGCCCTGCGTGCCGCAGCGCAAGAACCCAATCCGGAAGACATCACCAGCAATACGCAATGGTCGGTCGTCTTTGACAATACCGAACCCGCCGCCGCCATTACGCTGCGCCGCCACTGGGGCGACGTCGACGCCTTCGCACTGTAAGGACCCAGGCTCGTCGACCTTACGCTCGCCTGACGTTGTTTACATTTCTATACGCTTGAGCTAACACGTTTTACCCCCGTATCAACAGTGTGCGGGGGTAAACTTATGCGCATGTTATAACTTGCCCGGAAGGATTCATCATGCTTAGGATCGGTCTTCTTACCAGTGGCGGCGACTGCCAGGCGCTCAACGCCACCATGCGCGGCATTGTCAAAACGCTTATGACCAATAGCGAAGAGCCTATTGAGATCTATGGTTTTGAGGACGGCTACCAGGGCCTTATCTACAGCCGGTTCCGCGTCATGACGCCCGCCGATTTTAGCGGCATCCTTACCCGTGGCGGCACCATCCTGGGCACGAGCCGTACGCCGTTCAAGCGCCTGGATATTCCCGAGGCCGACGGCGTCGAGAAGGTGCCGGCAATGGTCCACACCTATCATAAGCTGCAGCTCGACTGCCTGTTTATGCTGGGCGGCAACGGCTCCACCAAGACCGCCAACCGTCTGCGCGAAGAGGGCCTCAACGTTATCGCCCTGCCTAAGACCATCGATAACGACACCTGGGGCACCGAGCTGACGTTTGGCTTTACGAGCGCCATCGACGTCGCCACCAAGTGCATCGACGACATTCACACCACCGCTTCGAGTCACGGCCGCGTGTTCGTTATCGAGATCATGGGCCACAAGGTTGGCTGGATCCCGCTATACGCCGGCGTCGCGGGCGGCGCGGATGTCATCTTGATTCCCGAGATCCCCTACGACATGGATAACGTCATCAAGACCATCGAGCATCGCATGGAGACCGGCAGCCGCTTTACCATCGTGGCCGTCGCCGAGGGCGCTATCTCCAAGGAGGACGCGGCGCTGTCCAAGAAGGAGTACAAGAAGAAACTCGCCGAGCGCACGAGCCCGTCGATCGTCTACGACATCGCCAAGGAGATCGAGGCCAAGACCGGTCGCGAGACCCGCGTCGCCATCCCCGGCCACACGCAGCGCGGCGGCCAGCCCGACGCCCAGGACCGCATCTTTGCGACCCAGTGCGGCGTCGAGGCGGCACTGGGCTGTCTACGCGGCGAGTTTGGCTACATGATCGCCCTGCGTGACGGCAAGATGTGCCACATGCCGCTCGAGGATGTCGCCGGCAAGCTCAAGTATGTCGATCCCCAGAGCGATCTGGTGCGCGAGGCCAAGGCGTTGGGCATCAGCTTCGGCGACGAATAGCCTCGGCCGAAACTGCTCTCATCGGAGACCCCAGGGCTTACCTCCCAAATCGTCCTCGGACATGTCAGGACCCCGCCGTGCGCTTCGCGCGGCGGGGTCCTTCCGTCCTGCGGAAAGATTTGGGAGGTAAGCCCTAGGGCCTCCTGCGGTGACTGGGGAGGCCGAGACTATTCGTCTTCTTGCTGCGGGTGCCTGGGGTAGGATGCGGCGTGCATTTTTGGGAGTATTCAGCAGCCGAGGGTGCCTGCAT